>JANOIQ010000536.1:0-10564 GCA_031407835.1 Chitinophagaceae bacterium | reverse complement strand
AAGAAATGAGTTGTGCAACACAGAGGAGTGGAGATGGGGAGCGGCACGGAGAAGATTTTTTCGCTGCGCTCAAAAGGGCTAAGAGGCTAAAGAGGAAAAGGAGAGAAAAGAGTATGATTTTCGCTGCGCTTAAATAGGATAACACAGAGGAGAGGAGTTGAAGAGTAGCACAGAGAAGAGTATGCAGATCGTAAGGCAACCACAACAGCAGAGATAATTTATTAAATTGCAGGAGTTCTACGAGCAAAAATTGATTTTTAACCTATATACACAATAAACCAAAACTGATGAAAAAAGCGTTGATTACAGGTATTACAGGACAGGATGGAGCCTATCTTTCTGATCTCTTATTACGAAAAGGATATGAAGTGCACGGCATTAAACGCCGCAGTTCATTGTTCAATACCGATCGAATTGATCATTTATACGAAGACCCCCATATTGATAACCGTCATTTTGTTCTGCATTATGGCGATTTAACCGACAGTTCGAACCTGATCCGCATTATCCAGGAAATTCAGCCCGATGAAATTTACAATCTCGGTGCAATGAGCCATGTAAAAGTGAGTTTTGATATTCCGGAATATACAGCGAATACAGATGCTATTGGTACTTTGCGCATACTGGAAGCCGTGAGATTATTGGGTTTAACTGAAAAAACAAGAGTATACCAGGCATCTACTTCCGAATTATATGGGTTGGTGCAGGAAGTGCCGCAATCAGAAAAAACACCGTTCTATCCACGTTCACCTTATGCTGTTGCAAAAATGTATGGTTTCTGGATTACGGTAAATTATCGGGAAGCATACAATATGTATGCATGTAACGGTATTTTATTTAACCATGAATCTCCTTTGCGTGGTGAAACATTTGTTACCAGAAAGATTACAAGAGCTGTTGCAAAGATTGCATTGGGTATGCAGGATAAATTGTACCTGGGTAATATGAACGCCAAAAGAGACTGGGGTCATGCAAAGGATTATGTAGAAGCAATGTGGCTGATGCTGCAGCAGGATAAACCGGAAGATTTTGTGATTGCAACCGGCGTTACAACGGAAGTAAGAGATTTTGTGCGGATGGCATTTGCTGAAGTGGGGGTTGAACTTGAGTTTAAAGGAGAACAGGAAAAAGAAGTGGGGGTTGTGAAATCCTGCTCAAATTCTGCTTACCAATTAGCTATTGGAATGGAAGTAGTAAAAGTTGATCCGGCATATTACCGTCCAACTGAAGTGGAACTGTTGATCGGTAATCCTACGAAAGCAAATCAGAAATTAGGATGGAAACCAAAATATGATCTGAAAGGATTGGTAGAAGAAATGGTGGCAGCTGATCTGGATATATTCAAAAAGGAAAAGCTGTTGAAGGATAGTGGTTTTAAAATCAAAAATCAGTTTGAGTAATGGAGAAGAATGCAAAAATATACGTAGCAGGGCATCGTGGAATGGTGGGTTCGGCCATTGTAAGAAAATTGCAAAACGAAGGGTATGAAAATCTAATTCTGCGAACTTCAGCTGAACTTGATTTGCGGAAACAGGAAGCAACGGAAACTTTTTTCAAAGAACATAAACCGGATTATGTTTTTTTAGCTGCTGCTAAAGTGGGAGGTATCATTGCCAATAATACGTATCGTGGTGAGTTTTTATATGAGAACCTCATGATTCAGAATAATGTTATTGATTCGGCCTGTAAAAACAGCGTTACGAAATTATTGTTCCTTGGGTCTTCCTGTATTTACCCAAAGTTTGCTGAGCAACCTATCAAAGAAGAATATTTGCTTACAGGAACCCTGGAAGTAACCAATGAACCCTATGCCATTGCAAAAATTGCGGGGTTGAAAATGTGTGAAGCGTACCGCAGTCAGTATGGATGTAATTTTATTTCAGTGATGCCAACAAACCTGTATGGCCCCAATGATAATTATGATCTGCAGAATTCGCATGTGTTACCTGCTTTGTTACGCAAAATGATTGTAGCAGAAAGAACCAATCAACCGGTTGTTGAAATATGGGGAACGGGTACACCACGCCGTGAGTTTCTGCATGTAGATGATCTGGCGGATGCCTGTTATTTTATTATGCAGCAGTATGATGGTACAGACTGGCTCAATATTGGTGTTGGGGAAGATGTATCCATTAAAGAACTGGCTGAATTGGTGAAAGAAATAGCCGGCTATAAAGGTGAATTAAAATTTAATACTGATAAGCCTGACGGCACTCCACGTAAATTATTAGATGTATCAAGATTGCATGCACTTGGCTGGAAGGCTAAGATTGAATTAAAAGAAGGCATACAAAAAGTTTACCAGGAAGTGAAGTCACTTCCTTTCTGATCATGTTTGGATTATTTAAAAAAAAGAAAGAAACTTCAGGCTCTGTTGTTGATTACAGTGGTTTGAAAGTGGATATGCATTCGCACCTGTTACCGGGTATTGATGATGGTTCACCTGATGCGGAAACCTCCGTTGTATATATTAAAGCAATGATGAAGCTGGGTTATCAGAAATTCATTGTTACACCACATATCTATGCTGATCTGTATCCAAATACAAAGGAAACCATTCATGCAGCTCAAAAAGAATTAAAGGCAAAACTCAAAGAGGAAAAGATTGATGTTGAAATTGTTGCTGCTGCCGAATATTTTATGGACGATGTGTTTGCTGAGCGTTTAAGCAAGAATGAACCATTGCTTACGCTGCATAAGAATTGGGTGTTGGTTGAGATTTCTTTTATGAGCCCGCCACCTGACTTAAACAATATCATTTTTGAACTGATTGCAAAAGGCTATCAGCCTGTACTTGCACATCCCGAGCGTTACAGTTATTATCATACTAATAAAGAAATTTATCACCGGTTTAAAGACCAGGGATGCCTGTTGCAGATAAACATGCTTTCCCTGAGTGGTTATTATGGGAAAGCTGTTCAGGATGCTGCCCATTTTATCACAAAAGAAAAAATAGCTGATCTTATAGGAACCGATCTTCATCATCATCGACACCTCGAAGGGTTGCATCAGCCCGCACTTTTTGCAGATGTACAACAGGTACTGCAAACCAATTCCATTCTTAATTCCACTCTTTAGTTTTTTCTTTGAGCAAACCCCGTCTACTCATTTTTCTCAACCGGCTTGCAGTTGGTGGCCCGGCAATCAATACACTAAGTGCTGCTGCAGTATTAAGCTGTGATTTTGATATTCTTCTTGTAGCTGGAGAACCTATGCGTGATGAACAGTCTGCCGATTTTTTATTGGAGCAATACAAAGGCTTTAC
Organism: Chitinophagaceae bacterium; assembly: GCA_031407835.1. Lineage (GTDB taxonomy): Bacteria > Bacteroidota > Bacteroidia > Chitinophagales > Chitinophagaceae > Lacibacter. Next base: position 7,299 of record JANOIQ010000536.1, on the reverse strand, counting down.
TGTAAAACGCATCAAATCACTCAGAAGAACAATCCTGCCCATCCAGGACATCAAATCTTATTATTATATAAAAAAAATAATCAGCGATTTTAAGCCACACATTATTCATACACACGGAGCGAAGCCGGGTGTAGTTGGCCGTTTGGCCGGATGGCGAATGAAAGTGCCGGTAATCATTCATACATTTCACGGGCATGTTTTTCATTCTTATTTCAGTTCAATTGTTTCAAAGCGGATTGTATGGATAGAGCGAATGCTGGCAAAAATTTCCACTGCTGTTATTGCCATTAATCAAACATTAAATGATGAGCTGGTTAGTCAATACAAAATAGCACCTGCTGAAAAAGTAAAACTGATTCGTCTTGGTGTTGAAACGGGAAAGTTTACCGATGCAGATGGAAAGAAAAGACAATTATTCCGGCAAGAATTTTCTTTAGGTGAAAATATAATTGCTATTGGAATTATTGGTCGATTAGTTCGGGTGAAACAACATTCGCTTTTTATTGAAATTGCTGAACAGCTAATTCAATCGACCAAAATGCAGTTGCGTTTTTTTATTATTGGCAATGGTCCCGAAAAAAGCAACATTGAACAACTGATCATCCAAAAAAAATTAACGTATACAAATACGGGTGATGGATTTAACCATACAGCCCAATTTATCTTCACATCCTGGCGGCATGATATGGATGTTGTGTACGCCGGGTTGGATATTGTAATGCTTACCTCATTAAATGAAGGAACGCCGGTTTCAATTATGGAAGCCATGTCGTCTGCAAAACCTGTTGTATCTACTGATGTGGGAGGTGTGGCAGAATTGGTTGATTCAGGGGAAACGGGTTTCGTCGGTATAACAAAAAAGCAATTAACAGAGCAGGTATTCATGTTAATTGAGAATGCACAGAAAAGAAAAGAAATTGGCAGCAATGCTGAACAATTTGCCAATCAGCGGTTGTCGAAAGCATATGAAGTAGAGCAATTAAAGAAACTGTATTGTGAACTGCTTCAGAATGCCGTGTAATCATTGTAAAGGATTATCTTTTTCCCCGTTGAACATTTTCAGTTTGCGATTGTAATACAGGGTATTAAGCAAAAAGATGAATAAATTTACCATCAAAGATCTTGAAAACCTGAGTGGAATTAAAGCTCATACCATACGTATATGGGAGCAACGTTATTCATTTCTGAAGCCTCAACGTACGGCCACGAATATCCGCTATTACAGCAACCAGGAACTGAAGATGCTCTTAAATATTTCCCTGCTTAATAAATACGGGTTTAAAATTTCGCATATCAACCGGATGACGAATGAAGAGCTGAAGGAAAAAACCCTTACACTTTCCGGCGGACAGGCACAGCAGGAAAGAATTGTGAATGAGCTTATCCAGCATATGATTGATTTGGATATTGAGGGTTTTGAATATATACTTGATCAGTTTATTGCAGCAAGAGGAATTGAAAAAACAATCACATTCATCATCTTCCCCTTCCTCGAACGTATTGGAATACTCTGGCAAACGGATCATATCAACCCGGCCCAGGAACATATTATTACGAATATCGTACGTCAAAAAGTTATTGTTGGTATCGAAAGTATCATCACCCCACTTTCGCTTAAAAGCAATATGCTGCTGTTTATGCCGGAAAATGAACATCATGAAATAGGGTTGCTGTTTCTGCAGTATTTATTAAAGAGCAGGGGAGTTAAAACGATTTACCTGGGAGCAAATGTTCCTTTAAAAGATCTTGAATTTGTAGTGAATCTGAAGAAACCTGATTATGTGTACACTCACCTTACAACGGTGATCAGGGAGTTTAATTTCGACAAGTTTATTAATAATCTAAAGACAAAATTTCCGTCTACCAATATCCTTATTTCCGGATTACTGGCACAAACGTTTGGCAAAAAAAACCTTCCTCCGAATATTCGTTTTTTAAAGTCATTTAGTGAGGTAACAGACTTTATTGCAGGAATGAAATAAACAAAATTGACCATACATTATGATTTTCATATCCCCCGATTCGGGGGATTTTTTATAACCTCTTGATTTATTGTGTTTTATCTTTATGGTAAAAAAGTTAAACAAAAAGTTGTTGTTATAACATTAACTTGTTTAACTTTGTTATAGTAACAATTAAACAATAACTATATGTCGGCAGTTGAATTCGATCAGATGCTGGTTAGCAATACAGACTTTTTAAAGCCTTTTGCTTTCACACTTACCAGGGATAATGAAACAGCAAAGGATCTGCTGCAGGAAACCATGTTTCGTGCATTAGCCAACCGTGAAAAATACAATGTTGGTACAAATGTGAAGGCCTGGTTGTATACCATCATGCGGAATATTTTTATTAATAATTACCGCCGTCGTGTAAAGCAAAACACCATTTTTGATTCAACACCAAACGATTTCTTTCTGAATTACCAGCAGGCAACTGTTTCTAATTCTGCTGAAACAAGTATGCAGATGAAAGAAATTCAGGCAGCTATTCATCAACTGCCTGAAATATTCAAAAGCCCGTTTATGTTATATTTTGAGGGATTCAAGTATCATGAAATTGCGCATATTCTGAACGAGCCCTTAGGAACCATTAAGAGTCGTATTCATTTTGCCCGTAAATTGTTGAAAGAACAAATCAGCAGGTATTAAAAACAACAGAATCAAATTGTCTCAAAAAGCGATTGTAATTGGAAGTGGATTTGCAGGCATGTCGGCTGCATCGTTTCTGGCCCGTGATGGTTGGGAAGTAACTGTATTGGAAAAACATTCTATTCCCGGCGGACGTGCAAGAAAAATGGAAGCAGATGGGTTTGTGTTTGATATGGGCCCAAGCTGGTACTGGATGCCTGATGTGTTTGAACATTATTTTAATTCTTTCGGGAAACAGGTAAGTGATTACTATCAATTGAAACGTCTTGATCCTTCTTACCGTGTTTATTTTGAAAATGAAGTGTGTGATATTCCTGCTTCTTATTCTGCATTAAGAGAGTTATTTGAAAAATTAGAGCCCGGCAGCGCTGTACATCTTGACCGTTTTATGGATGAAGCAGCTTATAAATATGAAGTGGGCATGAACAAACTTGTTCATCAACCCGGGCAATCATTAACAGAATTTGCTGATCTTGATTTCCTGAAAGGAGTTTTACGGTTAGATGTGTTTACTTCCATCAAAACACATGTACAGAAACATTTTAAAGATTCACGCCTTCGCCAGTTGATGGAATTTCCTGTATTATTTCTCGGCGCATTGCCTGAAAAAATGCCTGCCTTATACAGTCTGATGAATTATGCTGATGTAAAATTAGGAACCTGGTGGCCAATGGGCGGCATGTATAAAATTGTGGAAGGTATGCATAGCCTTGCAGTTGAGTTAGGTGTTCAATTTGAATTCAATAAAGATGTGGAGGAAATTCAGCTTGTGAATGGCAAAGCAACTGGTGTTGTGGCTGGTGGAAAATATTATGAGGCAGATGTGGTCATCAGCGGTGCTGATTACCATTTTACAGAAACAAAATTACTGCCTGCTGAATACCGATCCTATTCTGATACCTACTGGGATAAACGTGTAATGGCACCCTCCTGTTTATTGTACTATATTGGTTTGAATAAAAAGTTAACCAATTCAACCCATCATTCTCTTTTCTTTGATACTGATTTCGAAAAGCATGGTAAGGAGATCTATACTGATCCGCAGTGGCCTTCTGATCCACTTTTCTATGTAAGTGTAACAACTTCAACCGATCCGGGCGGAGCACCGGAAGGACATGAGAATTTGTTCTTCCTGATTCCGGTTGCCGCAGGTTTGCAGAATGACACGGAAGTACTGCGGGATAAATACTTTAAAAAAATTGTCGAAAGGTTTGAGGAAAGAACCGGTGAACTAATTACACAGAATATTGTTTATAAAAAATCGTATGCGGTAAGTAATTTCGTAAATGACTACAACGCATTTAAAGGGAATGCATATGGTTTGGCAAATACCTTACTCCAGACAGCCGTTTTAAAACCGGGATGTAAGAGTAAGAAAGTTGGTAATTTATATTATACCGGACAGTTAACAGTGCCTGGTCCGGGAGTGCCGCCCAGTTTAATCAGTGGGGAAGTAGTTGCCAACCTGGTGAATAAACAATTTTCAAAACCTGTTCAAACCAACGTCCGTTTATGATGGAACTGTTTCATGAAGTAAGTCAGTTGTGCAGCCGCAATACTACCGAGCGGTACAGTACATCTTTTTCATCGGCTATCCGTTTGCTGCACCATGATTTGCGGCAACCGATCTATAATATTTATGGATTGGTTCGGTTTGCCGACGAAATTGTTGACACGTTTCATGAGCATGATAAAGCAACCCTGATAACTGAATTCAGAAAAGAGACCTTTGAGGCTATTGACCGGGGCATCAGTCTCAATCCCATCCTGCATAGTTTTCAATTAACGGTCAATCAATATAAAATTGATCCTGCATTGATTCATGCGTTCTTCAACAGCATGGAAATGGATCTGCACAATAAAGAATACAATAGTGATGGTTATAATGAATATATCTATGGAAGTGCTGAGGTAGTGGGTTTAATGTGTTTATATGTGTTTGTTGATGGTGACTATAAAAAATATGAAGAATTAAAACCTGCTGCGCAGGCATTAGGTGCAGCTTTTCAGAAAGTGAATTTTCTGCGTGATTTAAAAGCAGATTATAATCAGCTGGAGCGTACCTATTTTCCCGGGCTCGATTTCAGGAATTTCACGGCACGGCAAAAGCAGGAAATTGAAGAGGATATTCAGAAAGATTTCGATAATGCATATGCAGGCATTATTCATCTCCCGGTAAAAGCAAGGTTTGGGGTATATGTTGCTTATAAATACTATCTCTCGTTATTTCGAAAAATAAAGCGGATTCAACCTGCTAAGATTATGGAGGAGCGAATCCGTATTCCTGATCATCATAAAGTTATGATTTTGCTCAGAGCAGGGATTCGCAGTCAACTTAATATCATGTAACCATAGATTGACTATTTTTGAGTATGCAGGAAGTGATCCTTGTAAATGAACTGGATGAAGTTATTGGCTCCATGGAAAAAATGGAAGTACATGAAAAAGCATTGTTACACCGTGCGTTCAGTGTATTTCTGTTTGATGGTAAAGGAAATATGCTGTTACAGCAAAGAGCAGCTTCAAAATATCACAGCCCTTCTTTATGGACCAATGCATGTTGCAGTCACCCCATGCCCGGCGAATTAACTAAGCAGGCAGCATTAAGACGGTTACAGCAGGAACTTGGTTTTACAACAATCATTACAAAAGCATTTCATTTTACCTATAAGGCTGCATTTGATAATGGATTAACAGAGCATGAATTTGATCATGTATTTGTTGGTGAATATGAAGGTGAAATGGAACTGAACAAAGAAGAAGTGAGTAATACCTGTTATAAATCAATGACAGAAATAAAACAGGAAATAGAAAGCAACTCCCATCTTTATACTGAATGGTTTAAAATAGCATTCCCGTTGCTGGAAGAATGGCTGCAACATCAAAACGAAAAACATGCGGAAGCGTAAGGCAGCTGTTATTGGCAGTGGTGTTGCCGGACTTGCCAGTGCTATCCGTTTGGCTGTGCAGGGATTTGAAGTAAATGTGTTTGAACGCAATGCTTATCCCGGTGGCAAATTAGCTTATTTTGAAAAAGATGGTTTTTGTTTTGATGCAGGTCCTTCTTTATTTACACAGCCACAAAATTTGCATGAACTGTTTGAGTATGCTGGTGAACAACTGGAAGATTTCTTTCAATACGAGCAGGTTGATCTTTCCTGCAAATATTTTTATGAAAATGGAAAGCAGGTAAACGCCTGGACAGATGAACAAAGATTAGCTGATGAATTGAGCACTCAATTAGGCGAACATCCTGCTGCGGTTAAAAGTTATCTGCAAAAAAGCAAACAGCTGTATAATAATATTGGCAGCATTTTTCTCAACCATTCTTTGCATAAGCGATCAACCTGGTTACAGAAGCCGGTATTAAAAGCATTAAAAACAGTCCGGTTATCACACTTAACCGGAACATTACATCAATTCAATCAAACGAAATTTCAATCGCCGGAAGCGGTGCAGCTATTTGACCGTTATGCAACCTACAACGGAAGCAATCCTTACAAAACACCGGGTATGATGAGTTTAATTCCGCACCTGGAATTAAATGAAGGAACATTTTATCCAAAAGGCGGAATGATCAGCATTACGAATGCATTGATGGCATTGGCCAAAAAGAAGGGAGTTCAATTTCAATTCAATTCACCTGTGCAACGGATTATTCATCACCAGCATGAAATAAAGGGAGTGGTTGTTCATGATGAAAATATAACTGCTGATGTTGTAGTGAGTAACGCTGATGTGTATTTTACCTATCATCATTTACTGAATGATGTGTATCAAACAAAGAAAGTATTGAAACAGGAAAGAAGTTGCAGTGGTGTAATCTTTTACTGGGGAATGAACCGGGAGTTCAGCGATTTGCAGCTGCATAATATTTTCTTCACTCAGAACTATGCGGCTGAGTTCAATAGTATTTTCAACCTGAAAAAATTATTCAGTGATCCTACTGTGTATGTGAACATCACTTCAAAAATGGAAGCAGGGCAGGCGCCGTCAGGAAAAGAAAACTGGTTTGTACTAATCAATGCTCCATCTAACATCGGACAAAACTGGGAGCAGCTCCGTTTACAACTTAAAGAAAAGGTAATTGAAAAGTTAAGCAGGTTGTTGGGTATTGATGTATCATCTGCCATTGAAACAGAAGAATATCTTGATCCGATTCGTATTGAAGAGCAAACCGGATCACATATGGGTTCGTTATACGGCACCAGCAGTAATGGTAAGATGGCAGCTTTTCTGCGGCATCCCAACTTTACATCTAAAATAAAGGGCTTGTATTTCAGTGGGGGCAGTGTGCATCCCGGGGGAGGTATTCCGCTATGTTTCAAAAGTGCGAAAATTGCAACCGATCTTATCAAAAAAGATTTTTCAAAACAGGGTCATCATTGAAAACAATTTCTTTCTTCACTCCACAAAAAAAAGCTACTGCTATTGCAGTATTATTTCATGTTATTGGGCTCACAGGTATTTTATTTTTTGACAGGCAGTTGTTTGTATCATTAACACCTTTTAATCTCTTATTGTCGGCAGGGTTACTCATCTATACCCAAAAAGAAAAAAACAAAGCGTTCTTTTTATTTATGCTTGTTTGTTATTTAGTTGGATTTGGAGTTGAGTATATTGGTGTAAACTATCAGTTGCTGTTTGG
>JANOIQ010000530.1:0-5839 GCA_031407835.1 Chitinophagaceae bacterium | reverse complement strand
GTTTCTTTGCCGGCTAAAATCCTTAATAAAGTTGTTTTACCCGAACCATTCCGGGCTACGAGTGCAATTTTATCGCCTTCCTCAATATGAAATGAAATATTCGAAAACAGGGGAGTAATGCCGTAACTCTTCGTTAAACCTTCTACAGAAACATAATGCATGGGGCAAAGATACTTGTTGCGGTGGCGATGAGCAAAACAGAAGCAACTTCTTTGATGAACTTATTGTAGATAAGCGACCGGCACAGGAAAAAAAAAAGCTGCTTCCCAAGGGGGAAACAACTTTTAAAGAATGAAAAAAGACAACTTATTTTTTAGGCATCACTACAGCATCCAGCACATGCACTACACCATTGCCGGCAGTAAGATCAGCGGCAGTTACATTTGCGCCATCAATCATTACTTTACCTTCTTTAATTGTTACAGTTAATTCTGCGCCATTAACTGTTTTCAGCTTCTGCCCATCTTTCAGGTCAGCAGCCTTTAAAATACCCGGTACAACATGGTAGGTTAAAATGCCTGTGAGTGTTGCTTTGCTTTCAGGTTTCAGTAAATTATCCAGTGCGCCTGCTGGTAATGCGGCAAATGCCGCATTAGTTGGAGCAAACACGGTGAAAGGGCCGGCACCACTTAATGTTTCAACAAGACCGGCAGCTTTTACAGCAGCAACCAATGTTGAATGATCGGCAGAACCAACTGCAATATCAACTACAGTTGCAGGCATAACAGGAGCTGCAGCAGGATCAGTAGTTACTTCTGTTTTCATTGTGTCAGTTGCAGCTTCAGATGTTTGCTCACCGCTTCCGCATGAGCTCATTACTACTGCAATAGCAGCAGTTGTGATGAAAGAAAACGTTTTGTTCATAAATTTTTTGTTTGGAAATAGAACAGGTATTTCATGGAATGGTTTAACCGCTCATCAACTTCTTATTTTATCTGTTAAGCGAAAGCAGGTTTATTGAAACGAATACTTCAACAAAGCTTAGTGTACTGAAAAATAAATCAGCAAACAAATAAGCAGGGTGAGTAAAAGAACAAAAAAGCCCTTTCGGTTGCTCCAGTTTTCTGTTTGTTTTTTTTGCATAACGGCCTGTTCAATTTCCCGGAGTAATACTGGTTGTTGATTGGCTAATTTTCTGAGCTGGATGGCAACAGCATTTGTTTCCCTGTATGGTAAAGGAGCGGTTGTTTTTATCAATATTCTGATGATTGATGAATGAATATCTGATTCCTTTAACTCCAGTAATTGTGCAATTACTTCATCATTAAGCAGTGTTGAAATGACGGCAGCAATATTTTTGTAATCCATTCGATATGCATCCATTGTTGCAACTGCTTTGTTCAGCTCTATGCTTTTCATAAGAATAGCGGGGGCAGTAACGATGTCTTGTCCGATTGTTTGTCCTTTTGCTTTGTTGAGCCAACGTTCCTGCAGGTAAGCTTCTTTTTTCCGTGGGCTGATCAATACATCGTAAGCTTCTTTGATATCGTTGAATTTCAGAAGCGAATAAGGGTCGTCATTATTTTTATCAGGGTGATAAATCATTACCAGCTTACGATATGCCTGTTTAATTTCAGGAATGGCAGCTGTTACCGGAATCTCTAATATTGCATAATAGTCTTTCAAGCAGGCAAATCTAAGCAGGGTTGTTAAAATATATGCAGAGAGTTATAAAATTGCTATTTTTAAACTTTATGAAAATCAGTTTGTGGATTGTTTTATTTCTGTTACCCGGTTTCCTTTTTGCAGGAGATACAACTGCAATTAAAACCCTGCACAAACAATCGTTGAGAGGTTATAAAAAATTACTTTATAAAGTTGTTTTGCTGCATCCACAAATGAGTTCAGCATTTGAACGTGAGTTGCTGAAGCATTACCTGCTGGGTTCAGGTTCAACTTATTTGATGGCTGATTCTGATTTTGTACGGTTACAGAAAACAGTTCCAAACTACATACACACGAAGAACTGTTTGATAGCTTCTTCCAATAACCAGCAATACTGTGTGCAGCATATCGATCTGAATGCAGATGATTATTTTGGCTGGGCTTTGGGAAATATCAAAGGTATTTATCAAAACGGAACTGATGATTTGATTTCTCTTGCAGACTACTATGATTTTAATAAAGCAAAAAGAGGGGTGCGTACAAGAAAGCAGGAACTGCTGACAAGAGTGTTTAAATTCTTTGCCCCTAAATCAGCAAAAGCATTTGTAGTTACCTATAATGCAGATGGTTTTATGCTGACTCCTTAAAGAACTGCAGCAGTACCTTGTATTTCATATACCAACTCTTTGCCGTAACATCCTGCAGGTGTTTGATAGCCGGCTTTAAAATTTCCCACTATAATTTTTTGTGTGATGAGTAAACTGCCCCACGCTGTTAAGCTGTAACCATCGGCACATGTTAACTGACTGATGATTTCTTTTCCTGCAGCATTCCATACTTTTCCCCAAACTACGGTTGATGAGTTCGCTCTTTGCTCATCAGTTGGACCAGCAGGAGCTTTATTGATTTTTTTCTGTATCAATTCCCGTACAAATTTTGTTCGTAATAACCAGTTGAAGATAAATTGAAATTTGAGCATACGATACACAGATGGTTTCATTCCTGTGTATGCTTCAATGTTGGGAATGCCCGTTGTATGATAGGCGGTTGAAATATCGCCCCATTGCAAACTCATCACGAATCGTTGTTTTCCATTGGCATCAATCCACATGCCTTTAAAGCCTAATGGTTTTCTTACAAATTTCCCATTTATGCGTACAACTGCATCTTCACCAATTCTTGTTGCCATGGTGGTTGCAGTACCATGACTGATTTGCCCGTTTGTTGGAATGAATGCGAGTTGCAAATGAGTAGCATCGGGTAATTTTTGTTTTAGGTCTAATGCAATGCAATCTGTCGGTATTACATCAAAACCAGCGCCCGGCATGAGCATAACGCCTGCCTGTTTTGCAGACGCATCATAAGTTTTGATCAATTCAAAAACAGAAATATCACCGTTGATATCAATGTAATGTGTGTTCGTTGCGATACAGGCTTCCACCATCTGCTTTGCTGTTCTGTCGAATGGGCCTGCTGCATGAATCACTAATTTAACATCCTGCAATTGTTGCTGAATGGATGCACCAGTATCTAACGGAAAAATCCGGTAAGAAAAATTTAGTTCATTGGCAATGCTGCTGATTTCCTTTTCATTTCTTCCAGCAAGGATGGGAGAGATATTATATTCTTTTGCATAACGGGCAATGAGTTTACCGGTGTAACCATTGGCACCGTAGAGTAAGACTTTGTCTTTTTGCATGGGGAGATTAAAATTCGATCAGTGAAATAATTTCTTCCAGAAATACTTTGTCTGTTTCATCAAACGTGTTCAGTTCTTCACTGTCAACATCTAAAACCGCAAGTACTTCATTGTTGCGGATAACAGGTATTACAATTTCTGACCTGCTTAAACTGCTGCAGGCAATATGACCGGGAAATTTTTCTACATCAGGAACGATCAGTGTTTTTGCTTCGGCCCATGATGTGCCGCATACACCTCTTCCTTTGCGGATCCGTGTACAGGCAACGGGTCCCTGGAAAGGCCCAAGTACTAACTCTTCGCCTTTATCAGTAAATGCTTTTGCAGAACTGGGTTTCACTAAATAAAATCCAATCCATAACCAACCGAACTGTTCTTTGAGTGCTGCACACACATTGGCAAGATTGGCAATAAGATCAGGTTCACCTTCCAGCAATCCTTTGATCTGCGGAATGAGTTGCTGATACTGTTCTTCTTTTGTTCCCTGTATGATGTGTAAGTCTTCAGCCATGAAATTGATTTATGCAAAGGTAGGTGGAGAGAAGGATTTGCCACAAAGACAGATAGAAACACGGATAACACGAATGTAGACGGATGGATGCAGATTTTATTTATCTGTGATAATCCGCAATAATCTGTGTTATCCGTGTTTCTATCTCTTACAAATGCTTTTTAAAAAACTCTATTGTCCGTTGCCAGGCGAGTTTCGCAGCGGCTTCGTTATATCTTGTGCCGGCTGTATCATTATGAAATGCGTGGTTCACTCCTTCATACATATACAATTCATAACTGATCTTATTTGCTTTCAGCGCTTCTTCATATGCAGGAATGCCTGCATTGATGCGTTCATCTAGCGAACCGTAATGTAATTGTAATGAAGCTTTAATTTTTGGCACATCTGCTACTGCTGCCTGCCTCCCATAAAATGCAACGGCAGCTTTCAATTCAGGAACATTTACTGCTAATGTATTCGACATAGCGCCTCCCCAGCAAAAACCAACACAGCCAAAATTGCCATTACTGTCTTTTCTTGTTTTGAGATAAGAAAACGTATTGATAAAATTCTGTTGGGTTTCCTGGGCATTGAGTTTTGTAAACAATGTTCTTGCTTCATCTTCATTGGCAGGTGTTCCGCCAAGAGGAGCCAATGCATTAGGTGCAATGGCTAAGAATCCTGCATTCGCAGCACGGCGTGCCACATCTTCAATATGTGCATTCAGCCCACGGTTTTCATGAATTACCACAACGGTTCCGTATTTCGCTTCTTTCTTTGGCCTTGCTACATAGGCTTTCATTTCGCCGGAAACTGCGGGGTAAGTAACATATTCTGTAAACAGATCCTCAGCAGGTGTTGCTGCTGCTTTTGCATAATTACTTTCCAGCAGTGGAAGCAATGTCATGGCTGCTGCAGTACTGCCCGTAAGCAGGATTAAACGTCTCATGAAATCCTGTCTTGAAAGTGGTTTATGAGTGTACTCGTCGTAGAGGTTGATTACTTGCTGATCCATGTTGATTGATTTAGAAACAAAAGTTACAATCTTTTACCGGTCAAAATAGTGCCGTTTGTATAAATGCAATCACTTTTGTTGGAATCGATTTGTTACAAAAGGTCGCAAATGACCCTTGAAATGTCGTAATGGCACAGGTGCAAGCAAAAAAAGTAAATTAGTTTTACACTATGATCAGGAACAATGTTTTTGACGTGGCCAGGCAAATATTTTTCACAAATAATCAATCAATATGAAACCAAGAACAATCAACATTCTGTATTGGGTATTCACCCTGATTTTTGCTGCACTGATGATCTTTTCCTCAGTTGGCGGTATTGGCCCCAATGAGCAAACTATCCAAATTTTTCATAAGTATTTGGGATATCCCATTTATTTTATTCAATTCATCAGTTGGGCAAAAATCATTGGTGTTATTGCTATTCTTGTTCCGGGGTTTCCAAAAATTAAAGAATGGGCGTATGCAGGTTTGTTTTTCGATTTAACAGCGGCTGTTTATTCGGGTATTGCTGTAAGTGGCAAATTTGATCCTATGATGCTTACTATGCTAATGTGGATCGTTCCGGGTATTCTTTCTTATTATTTCTTGACGAAGAAAACTGCATTATAATACCACAGATATGTAAAACAAAACATCCCGTTCATTTGAACGGGATGTTTTGTTTTATAGTCAATTATCTATTTGCCTATTGACTTATGCTTCTTCTTCTGCATAGCTGCTCACCGGCTCGCATGTGCAGATCAAATTCCGGTCACCATAAGTATTGTTGATACGGCTTACACTTGGCCAGAATTTATTCTGCGTAACATAATACAATGGAAACGCAGCCTGTTGTCTTGTATAGGCATGTTTCCATTCATCGGCAGTAATTACAGATTGCGTATGCGGTGCATTTTTTAAGGCATTGTCTGCTTTATCACTCTTGCCTTCTTCAATATCTCTTATCTCTTGGCGTATGTTCAGTAAGGCATCGCAGAAACGATCCAGTTCAGCTTTGTCTTCGCTTTCTGTTGGTTCTATCATGAT
>JANOIQ010000514.1:0-7045 GCA_031407835.1 Chitinophagaceae bacterium | reverse complement strand
TTTTCTTTTGTGCTGGCAAATAAATACTGCTGAATAAAAGAAGAAACGTTACTATTGATTTAGACGCACAGTTCATATTCAGTTTACGACTCAAAGTCATTCTTTTATATTTTATAATCAGCCCCGCCAATGAACAAATGCCCGTAACAAAATTTTTCAACTTTAATCAGGGCTATTTCAATATCTCTTCAATATGTTTTAACTCTTCAGCTGAGAACACCAGGTTATTCAAACAGGCAACCGAATCAAGCAATTGTGCCGAACTGCTTGCACCAATCAGCACAGATGTTACCCTTTCATCTTTTAACAACCAGGCTAATGCCATTTGTGCCAGCGATTGCCTTCGCTCTTCTGCAATTTTATTTAATGCTTTTATTTTGCTGACTACTTCCTCTGTTATCTGTTCCTGCTTCAAAAAAACTCCTTTTGTTGCTCTGGAACCTTCAGGAATACCATTGAGATATTTATTCGTTAATAAGCCCTGTGCCAATGGAGAGAAAGGAATACAACCAACTCCGTTTGCTTCAAGTACATTCAACAGACCATCTTTTTCAACCCATCTTTCAAACATGGAATATTTCGGCTGATGAATTAAACAGGGTGTGCCTAATTGTTTTAAAATGGAAAATGCTTTGGCAGCCTGCTCACTTTTATAGTTTGAAATTCCTGCGTAGAGTGCTTTACCCTGGCGAACAATTAAATCCAATGCTGCCATGGTTTCTTCCAGCGGAGTATTTGGATCAGGACGATGATGATAGAATATATCAACATATTCCAGCTGCATGCGTTTTAAACTCTGATCGAGACTTGCAATCAAATTTTTCTTTGATCCCCATTCGCCATAAGGCCCGGGCCACATATAATACCCTGCTTTAGTGGAGATGATCAGTTCATCACGGTGAGCCTGAAAATCCTGTTTCAGAATTTTTCCAAAATTTGTTTCAGCAGTTCCGGGAGGAGGGCCGTAATTATTTGCAAGATCGAAGTGAGTAATGCCGCAATCAAAAGCAGTATGTAACGTTTTTCTGTACACTTCTTCCGTATCAGCATCACCGAAGTTGTGCCATAGTCCTAAGGAAAGTGCGGATAACTGAAGACCACTTTTTCCGCAACGGCGGTATTGCATTTGCTGATAACGTTGTTCGTTTGCTGAATAAACCATTCGTTTGTTTTTATTTCAGCCTGAAAGTTAAAGCTTCATCCCTGTCGCACACAATATCACCACTCATATATTTTAATTCTGCCACCTGTATCACACTTTTTTTATCATCAAACGATCCTCTTGCAGCAGGATTTGCTTTGCTCCTGCCGGGATGAGTGAAGTAATACACAAATGCCCGACCATCATTTACTACTACATCACAATGTCCACCAATAGCCTGATCATCTTTTCCTTTGCCCGGCTCTTCCAATATTCGTTTGTTTTGTTTATTCCATGTAAACAAATCATCAGACGAATACACTTCCATTCCCTTCCATGCATCCACTATCATAAAATATTTTCCCTGCCAGTAAAATGTTTTGGGTCCTTCACCTCTTGCTGCAATGGCTTTCCCCTTATCTACCCAGTTATACAAGTCTTTGCTATCAGCATAATAAATGCTCTTGCCATCCTTTTCATTATTGTACCACATCCGGAATGTTGTGTCATTGATTTTATACACCGACGCATCAATTACTTTTTCATTCACCAGTTTTATCGTTGACTGATAATTCCAGTTCTTTAAGTCTTTACTTGTTAAATGAACGATTACTCTCGGATGATTCCAGTCTTTGAATGTGCCGGGCACATAGGTAAGATACATGTGATAAATACCATTATGCTCAATTACATCAGGTGCCCAATGTGTATAGCCTGCATCAGGACGATAATTGATATTAGCTGTGTCAATATATTTCCAGTTAACTCCGTCCTTGCTTTCTGCAATACCGATTCTTGTTCCGTGTACCCATTGTACTGTTGAATCATTGATTGAAGATCTTCTGTTGGTATAAAACATCCACCACTTCTTCAGCTGTTTATTATAAATAAGCACAGGATCTGCAGCACCATGATAAACCGGATCATCAAACAATGGTTTCGGCACATCGTTCTTCTGTGCACCCACTGCATTAAATAAAATTGAAAGTATAACTGTAACAATTATTTTTTTCATATTTCTTATTCAAACACAATTACAAAGCCATCATTTGGTTTTACGTTCAACATTTTTCTTTCGCCCGGCTTAACAGGAAAGCTTTCTGTAACAATTTCTCCCTGCTCATTTGTATGAAATATGTTTCCTGTTTTATTTGTTCCGGTAAAAGAAAAGTTGACGGGAATCTGTTTTGAAACAGTATCGCCATTAATCGCTGCCACATACCATTTCTTTCCTGCCCTTCTTGCCACTGCATAGTATTTACCGGGATAGCCATCGATGAATTTCACTTCATCCCAAGCCACAGGAACATTTTGCATAAACTGTTTAACAGCAATCGGCATTTTTGCCATTCCATCCGGACCTTCTACATAATGCTGAATGCCCGATAAGAAAATCACCGATGTTGCCAATTCAAACGCACTGCTGGTTTTTCTGTTGATGCGGGGAATTTTATAAAGACTTACCGGAGTGAAATCCATTGGGTCAAAAGCATTGCGTGCAAATACACTCATCACCATATGCGAAGCGGCAACATCTGCATCTTTCTGATTGAAGGTGATCATTTCATAACCATACACCGCTTCAGTCGTCATTAAGTTTGGATACGTTCGCTGCCATCCTCTTGGTAATGTGGCTCCATGAAAGTTTACCAGCAAATGATAAGTTGCAGCATCTTCCAGAATATCCTGGTAGTAATTAATCATCGACTGACCATCCCCTGCAAAAAAATCTGTTTTAATTCCTTTGATACCCATTTGCTGCAACAGAGCAAACTCTTTCATCCTGCTTTCATGTGTCAGCATCTTATCTTTCGGTGTGTACTTTACCGTATTCCAGGCTCCGGCAGAATTATACCACAATAGCAAGCCTACTTTTTTAGTTGCAGCATAGTCAGCCAGTTCCTTTATTTTATCGTAGCCAATTTTTTTATCCCATGCTGCATCAATCAAACAATACTCCCAATGCATATCTGCAGCATAGTCAATATATTTTTTCTGTTCAGCATAAACAATGAAATCATCCTTGCTCATAATCCAGCTCCAGGAAGCCCTTCCGGGTTTAATAAATTCGGCATCCATTTTTTTGGCAGGAAAAGCCAGATCTGTTCCCAATGTTGATTCTGAAATTGTTTTTAAACTTCCAATGGCAATAATACGCCAGGGCATTTGCCATGGCAATGTTGATTGAGGAAACAAAACACCATTGGTAAACTTTTCCGCTTCCTGCGGAAAATTTATTTTGTAGTCGTTGTTTTCAGAAAACTGTTGCAACGCTGTACCGCAATAGGTTCTGCCCAATGCAGCTTCCGTAATCAGCATCCATGCATTTTTATAATGAAATAAAGCAGGATAGATCCATCCGTTTTTGCCGGGTGAAGGAGTTCCTGTTTTAATATCCATCATGTAATGTGCTTCATAAGATGGGTTGCTGTGTTCCCATCCGCTTTGTGCTTCTGTTTTTGGTTGCAGCCATGCTCTTGTTCCTTCATAAAAATGAAAACTGGTAGCTTCCTGTTTTATTTTTTTGATATCGGTTGATGTTTCCGGGAACTCATACCTGAAAGCAACACCATCGTTTGACACCTGGAACACAATGTTCATTTTACCGCCTTCCTTATTTTTTACAGTAACTACTTTTCTATTGGCAGAATAATTAACCGAAGATTTTTTTGCAGTAAGAATCCTGTAATTGTCTTTAACGAGCAATTGACCTGAAACAGATATCCATTGCAATCCATTTGAAAAATCTGCATCCTCTCTAACAATACCAAGAGCTGAGTTTTGCAATACAGCTTCATTCAAATAACTGATGTTATAAAACAGCTGTTGATTTTTATCCAGCAAAATTTCTACTGCAATTTTATTATCCGGGCTTTTAATGATGGTCTTGTTTTTTACTGCTGCTTGCTGTGCAACGCTAACCTGTAAAAAACAAATACTGCAGATTGCTAAGAAAAGATAATTGAAGCGTCGCATTTTTTTGTGTTATAAGCTTATTGACATTAACTATAAAATTACTTGTTGTACATTCTCTTTAACCATTCTTCCGGCACAGGAATAATACAGATGTTCATTGATTTATTATCGGCTGAAAGCATGGCTGATTGTATTTGAATCATTGTTCCATCGGGACTCATCGTAGGATGCGGATGATCGCCTGCAGTAGTTTTATGACCTGCTGATAATAAAATCATTTCACCTGTATGCCTGTCAATCAAATAAATATTTCTTGCAAAGTCATCACCTACTGCCCATCTGCCATCGGACGAACCAGTTACATGCCAAAGACCGCTTCCATTTTTTGTTTGCCCCACAATCAGCATTTCTCTTGTACGAAGATTGACAATACCCAGGCCTGTTGGTTTTTCTCTTGTACCTGATGGGCCCCATGCTGCTTCCTGTCCGGGATTAGCTCCACTTACTGCTGTTCCTTCTGCAACAGGTTTTATTGTACCTGAAATTTTTCTGTGCCCCATAATTGCAATGGCCACTTCATCTTTTCCAATGACGGCTTCATGTGTTACCCATTCATATACTGATTCAGGATACAATGGACGAAGACCTTTACCATCACTCATCACTGTCCATGTACGCTGTGGTGATTTACCACCAGTTTCCCAGCAGAAAATAATTTCACCTGCCACCCATGGATTGGTTTGTATATGTCCTACTTGAAATGGAACAGATACCACATGTTTTATTTCACCGGTATGAATATTCATTCCTGCAATGCCTGATGGACCGGCTCCCATATTTCTTGGGCCGAAGTTTTTTTCAATTGCTGTTCCTGCTGTTAAATGTTTTGCTGCTTCCTGCAATCCTACCCGAAAATAAGCCCAGTCTTCATCTCCGTCTAAAGCCATATCACCACCGGCACCTAATTCTTTTGGCGTTGTGCCGCAAACCCGTTGGTAAGTATCTGCTTTTTTTAATGTACCTGCTTTACTGTCGGCAAATAATTTTTCCAGATCTACTTCTATGATTTGTACAGGTCTTTGCACACGCCTGCGGGCTGTATCACCGGGTGTAACAGGAATCGTATCTGTTCGCTCGTTGCGCATGAAATAAAGTTTCATTGATTTACGGGCCACATTCAGCATACCTGTGTAACCACTTTCTGTAACCTGCACGATATCTCCTGTTTTTTCATTCACCGCCATTGCTTCTCCTTTTACCCTGCTGGAACGAAAGATCAACCATTGCCCATCGGATGTCCATTGATTATGGGTTTGATAAATTTTAGAGTCGCCGCTTTGCGTACTCGTTAAAAAAGTAAGCATGGTTCCTGTAACAGGATCCTTTACTGTTTTTTTCTCTGAAGGGAAACGCTTCCCTATTTGTGCTTCTGCTGAAAAGGACACAGCCAATACAGACAGCACAGCTATTGTTATGAGTAAATATTGTTTCATCGTTTTATTTTAATGGAGTAATCGTTACAGGTCCAATCAATCCGGATGATAAAGGCTTCCATGCCGATGCATCAAACAAACCATTCTTTACATTTTCCCTTTTACGTGCAGGCATATTGGTGTTGTAAAATATTTTCCAGGGAAGATTGTTGCGATCCATATAAGAAATCCTGTTAGCCATGAGATTGGCAACAACAATTTCCAGTTTATTTTTTTGCTGAAACGAAGTTGCAGGAATCACACATTGAAATACCGGACCAATTAATGTTGCAATTCGTTTTCCATTTAGAAACACTTCAGCTGTTTCATTTACTTTACCAAGATTCAGTAAGTGTGATGAATAATATCCTGCAGGTTTTTCAAACTCAACACTGTACTTTGCTGTACCGGAAAAGTTCTTTACATCATCTCCTCCAAGTTCTGTCCATGAAATAAGCTGATCTGTTTTGATGGAAGATGGAACCGTTGGTCCGCCATCAAGGAATGTAACCGTCCAGTTGCCTTTTATTTCCTGTAGCTGACCGGCTGGTTCTTTGTATGGATAAACCGCTCCGCTTTTCTTTACATTGTACGATTGAATAATGATTGATTCATACGATTGCAGCTGCAGCAATACTTCAACCCCGCCTTTTGCATTCTTTCTCCATTTTGCTAATCCTTTTTTACCGGTCATTGCATCAAATAATCCGAAGGACACTGCGTTGCTGTTTATTTCAATCCATTCATCAAATACTTTATCGGTTCGGTTGTTAATCAACCACATTGTTCCTTCATTGTTTTTTCTGCGGAGAACAGATAACCCTTTTTCTGTATAGTTTTCTTTTCTTGCTTTAGCAGCAAGCAGTAATACATCTAAATCATTACTCATGAAAAAAATGCCTTTACCTGC
The DNA here is from genome assembly GCA_031407835.1 of Chitinophagaceae bacterium. Classification (GTDB taxonomy): domain Bacteria; phylum Bacteroidota; class Bacteroidia; order Chitinophagales; family Chitinophagaceae; genus Lacibacter. The sequence continues at coordinate 606 of JANOIQ010000514.1, read as the reverse complement.
AACTGCTTTCTGCAGATTATCTGACTTTGAAAATTTCAACTGACTGATTAATTGCTGAAATGTTTTTCTTCTTGCATCCAGTTCACCAAAGCCAGGCACATCCTGCGGAAGATTTTTATAAACAAGAATTGTTGCACCCTGTTGTGCAAGCTTCTGCAACTGCCGAAACGATTGTTCATTAATAAGTTTATTGGCAGGTAACAGAATAGTGCGGTATACATTTCCACTGCTCATAATATTGCTGCCGTTGTTTGTGAAACGCTGTAACTGACGTTCAGAAAAGAAATCAAAACTGTATCCCTTTTCTACCATCCATTTCGATACATGTTCAAAATCTGTCTTCTCAAAATTCCGTTCCATCCCGTCAAAATGCTGCAGCAACGCATTGCCCGATTCTGCATACCGGTCAACGATAGGATAATACAGTAACACATCATTATCAGGTTTGCCTTTTTGCAAAAAGCTTTGTGTACGTGTAATGTATTCATTCAACACATGAAAATCTTTCCACTGTGGATTATTTGGTTGAAAATGCACCGCTGCATAAAATAACCAGCCGGGCCAGGGTGCATCTTTCGGAGAATATTCTGTGCCATGATAAAAAAT
>JANOIQ010000509.1:0-9453 GCA_031407835.1 Chitinophagaceae bacterium | reverse complement strand
CGTGAAGCCATGCACAGCATCTTTCTGTATTATGCCATCAAAGCAGGAATGGACATGGGTATTGTGAATGCAGGTCAGCTTGTTGTGTATGATGAAATAGAACCAAAGCTGAGAGAGTTGTGCGAAGATGTGATTCTTAACCGCAACAATGACAATAATGAAGCAACAGAAAAACTCATTGCCTTTGCAGAAACGGTTAAAGCAAAAGGAAAAGTAGAAGTAAAAGATGAAAAATGGAGAAACAATTCAGTTGAAGAAAGACTGAAACATGCATTGGTAAATGGAATCACAGATTATATTGATGGAGATACTGAAGAAGCAAGGTTAAAATATGCAAGACCGCTGGATGTAATTGAAGGCCCTCTCATGGCAGGCATGGATGTGGTAGGCGATCTGTTTGGTGCTGGTAAAATGTTTTTACCGCAGGTAGTAAAGAGTGCAAGAGTGATGAAAAAAAGCGTGGCCATTCTTACTCCTTATATTGAACAGGAAAAAGAAGATCGTAAAAACGCACATCTTGCAGCAGGAACAGTAAACGAAGAAAGTGCAGGTGCTGCAAAAATTTTACTGGCAACAGTAAAAGGCGATGTGCATGATATCGGTAAAAATATTGTCGGGGTTGTACTTGGTTGTAATGGTTATGATGTGATTGATTTGGGTGTAATGGTATCGACTGATAAAATTTTAGATACTGCTGTAAAAGAAAATGTTGATATTATTGGTTTGAGTGGGTTGATTACTCCTTCTCTTGATGAAATGGTGCATGTGGCACATGAAATGAAACGCAGAGGAATGAAGCAGCCATTGCTGATTGGTGGTGCTACCACTTCACGCATGCATACAGCAGTAAAAATTAATCCGCAGTATGAAGAAGGTGTCATTCATGTATTGGATGCAAGCCGCAGTGTAACGGTTGCAGGAAGTTTATTAAACCAGGAACAGAAGCCTGCTTTTCTGCAGGGCATACAGGCAGAGTATGAAAAACTGAGAGAAGACTTCAATAATAAGAAAACAGTCAAACAATTTTTAACACTGGCAGACGCTCAGAAGAATAAAACAAAACTTGATTGGACCGGCTTCACTCCTGTTGCTCCAACATTTACCGGAGTAAAACAGTTTGATAATTATGATCTTTCCGAAATCAGAACATATATTGACTGGCAGCCCTTCTTTATTGCATGGGAACTGCACGGAAAATTTCCTGCTATCTTAACAGATGCAGTGATTGGTGTTGAAGCAACCAAACTTTACAACGATGCCAATGCATTGCTTGATCAAATTGTGAATGAAAAATGGCTGGCCGCAAAGGGAACGATTGGTTTCTGGCCTGCTAATAGTGACGGAAAGGATACCATCATAATAAAGAATAAGGAATTAGGAACTGGCAACCAGGATATCAGGTTAGAAATGCTTCGTCAGCAGATTAAAAAAACACAAGGGCAACCAAATATTTCACTGGCTGATTTTATAACGCCGGCAAATGACTCACAACTATCGGCTACCGACTTTTTAGGCGCCTTCTCCGTAACCATCCAGGGAATTGAAAAACATATCAAAGCTTTTGAAGCTGCACATGATGATTACAATAAAATTATGCTGCAGGCACTGGCCGATCGTTTCGCAGAAGCATTTGCAGAAGTTTTACATCAGCGTACAAGAAAAGAATTCTGGGGTTATGCAAAAGATGAAACACTGAGCAATGAAGATCTCATCAAAGAACAATACATCGGCATCCGACCGGCACCGGGCTACCCTGCCTGTCCGGATCATACAGAGAAATACAAACTGTTTGATTTATTGGGTGGAGAAGAAGCAACCGGCATTCATTTAACAGAATCATTAGCCATGTATCCTGCGTCTTCTGTTTGCGGCTGGTATTTTGCACACCCTGAATCAAAATACTTTGGTGTAGGTAAAATTGAAAAAGATCAGTTGACTGACTATGCTGAACGTAAAGGAATGAGTATGGAAGATGCTACAAGGTGGCTGCGGCCTATTTTGGAGTAACTTTAATTCATGAAACGCATTTGCTTTCTTTTATTATTTGCTGTTTCCCTGACTTCTTCAGCCCAGAAAACGCAGATAGTTGATACCAGCTTTGTCAATACATCTTCAAAGGGTTTTTTTATCAGGAATCCGGTTATTGAGAAGGTTCGATTTTATACATATGCCAGTCGTACTAAATCCATTGATGTTTATCCAAAAACTATCTGGCAGGATACGGCTTATAAAAACTGGAGCATCAACAACTATGAGTCTTACAATCTCCACTTCACAGGCGACAGTTACTTTTTTGAAAAAAAATATGGCACTTTCAATTTTCCCGACAAAGAAATTGTTGCAGCGTCTCTAAATAAATGCAGTAAACCTTACTATATTAAATGCTCTGCTGATGCCGACTCCATTAAATGCAAACTTGAATTTACTTGCCCCTTAAAGAAAGAAAAAAAAGAGGGCGATGAGGATGAAATCATCTTTACTAAAATAGAAACTTTATCAGGATATAAAAACGGCATTAAAGAGTTGCAAAAGAAAATTGAATCTTCTTACAGAAAAAGTAATTGGCTAAAACAAAAACCTACGGTAGACTCTGCATTCCTTTTTGCAATTATAATTGACAATAAAGACAGTTGTTTGAAAAGAATTGAGCTGACAGAAGGCAACTATTCTCCATTCGCTCAATTTATAATAGAGGAACTAAAGACCGCCTGCTCATGGATACCTTCTCAGCAAGGTGGCCGGCCGGTTAAATCCTATTCCAAAATTTTTATCCGTTTGAATAAGGATAATAGCATTACCGTAGCTATGCCTTATAATTGAACGGATTCAGCTTCTCAGGAAACTTATATACTCTTCAAGAGTTTCAGCTTATTCAATAATAATCTTCCCCCTTCAAATCCGCCCTTCCTCTCCTTCCGTAAGTGTATCTGTTCCCGAAAAGAATAAAGGTTTACAAAAAAAATCATCATTCCGGAAACCGAAGTTCTTCACACTTCGTACATCAATCATCATTTATTAATAAAACCAAAAAAAATGAAAAAAGTAAAATTGTTAGCCCTTGCAATTGCGGCTATCGTAACAGTAAACACAGTAAGTGCGCAGAAAATGGCTTCTGAAAAAACAGTTGAAGTTGGTGGCGCACCAATGTATCCATCAAAAAACATTGTTGAAAATGCAGTTAACTCAAAAGATCATACCACATTGGTTGCTGCTGTGAAAGCTGCCGGTCTTGTTGAAACATTAATGAGCGCAGGTCCTTTCACGGTATTTGCTCCTGTTAATGCAGCATTTGATAAATTACCTGCAGGTACCGTAGCTACTTTGCTGAAGCCTGAAAACAAGGGTACACTTACTGCTGTACTTACTTATCATGTTGTTGCAGGTCGTTTAGATTCAAAAGAAATTGCCAGCCGTATTAAAGCAGGTAATGGTAAAACAGAATTAACAACTGTACAAGGTGGTAAATTATGGTTGTCTATGAAAGGCAATAAGCTTGTGATCATGGATGAAAAAGGTGGCATGAGCACAGTAACCATTAAAGACGTATATCAAAGCAATGGTGTAATTCATGTAGTTGACGCTGTTGTATTACCTAAATAAGAGTGCGTAGTCCTGGTTTTAATAATGATTGGCTGGTAAGTATTTACCGGCCTTTCTTTTTAGCATTTTAAAACTGTAACTTCCCGTCATGGAGAAAAAAATTATTCATAAACATCCGCTGGCTATCCGCTGGTTTCACTGGCTCAACTTCCCTCTGCTGACCATTATGATCTGGAGCGGGTTACTCATCTATTGGGCCAATGATGTGTATGGAATAAAGATCGGTGGTGTACAGATTATCAAATTCTTTCCGCAATCGATGTATGATTTTCTGAACGTACCATTCAGGTTAGCTGATGGAATGGCTTTTCATTTTGTGTTTATGTGGCTGTTTACATTGAATGGACTGTTGTATATTTTATACAGCATCATCAGTGGCGAATGGAGATTATTATGGCCGGAGAAAAAATCTTTTAAGGAAGCCTGGCAGGTTTTGCTGCATGATCTGCGAATAAGGAAAACGTCTCCTCCCGCAAAAAAATACAATGCGGCGCAGCGTATTGCTTACAGCGCTATTATTGTAATGGGGGCAGGATCAGTAATTACTGGCCTTGCTATTTTTAAACCGGTACAACTTGGCTGGCTTTGCTGGCTATGTGGCGGATATGAAGCTGCAAGGGTTGAACATTTTATTCTTACCATTGGCTACTGTTTGTTTTTTTTGATTCATATTATCCAGGTAATAAAAGCTGGCTGGAATAATTTCAGGGGAATGGTGGCGGGCTTTGAAGTAATAAAAGAAGAATCATCAAACTCATCATTATGAAAAAGATATTCAACTCAAAAAAAGAATTAACTGTTCAACAGCAGATTACCCGCCGTACAATAATTTCTTTCACGGTTTTCATTGTGCTCATCGTATGTGCAGTTGTTGGTTGGCGCTGGTTGCTGAACCAACCGCTGGATGGTGGCATCCGTGGCGGCATACAGCAACCATTACGAACGGTTCTCAACACAAATGAAAAAATTTTCAAACGAACATACAGTAATCAAAATCTGGTAAAGGAATATCCAAAATCAGCGGCTGCAAAAACAGCAAGGGTTAATGGCGATGTGGGTTTAGATGAAGAATTTTTTGATGCTGCGGCATGGAAGCTGCAGGTTATTAAATCGGATGGAGATACATTGTTCATTACACTCGAAGAAATAAAGAAACTCCCCAAAGTGGATGTAATTCATGATTTTAAATGCATTGAAGGCTGGAGCCAGGTAACACATTGGGGCGGTGTACGTTTCTCCGATTTCATAAAATATTATCACCTCGAAAAAGAAGCATCACTGCAATACGTTGGCCTCAGTACCCCCGATGAAGAGTATTATGTTGGTATTGATAAACAAAGCATGCTGCATCCGCAAACCATTTTGTGCTATGAGCTGAACGAAAAAGCATTACCAATGAACCAGGGTTATCCTGTACGCCTGATTATACCTGTAAAATACGGAGTAAAAAGTTTGAAAAGGATTGGCTCTATCAATTTCAGCAATGAAAAGCCTGCCGACTATTGGGCTGAAAGAGGGTATGATTATTATGGGGGGCTATAAAAAGATTGTTTCCCGGGCAAAGAAAAAAGGTATAAGCCTCCTACTAAAATCACTTCAACTAATTTTTTTGCATTCTTTTTTATCAGCAAACTCTTTCCCGTTAAGTCTCTCTTATAACCGGATAAAAAAATAATTGATTGTTCTTGCGTGTAAATGCAACTGCTTTCAATTTGTTCTGTACTTTTAAAGTAAGAATAAAAAAGTATGCGTATCATCTCCTACAATGTAAACGGCATTCGTGCTGCCATCAAAAAAGGTTTTATTGACTGGCTTAAAACAGACCCGGCAGATATCATTTGTGTACAGGAAACAAAAGCAACCAAAGAAGATGTGGATCACCAGGCTTTTCATGATCTTGGTTATTATAATTACTGGTTCAGTGCACAAAAGAAAGGTTACAGCGGTGTGGCTGTTTTCACCAAAATAAAACCCGACTATGTTGAATACGGTAATGGACATGGTGCCAGTGATGATGAAGGCAGAATTATTCAATTGGATTTTGGAGATATTCGTTTGATTAATACCTATTTCCCCAGTGGTACCAGTGGCGATGAACGTCAGACTTTCAAATACAAGTGGCTGGATGAATATTTCAAATGGCTCACCCAATTAAAAAAGAAACATCCAAAGCTGATCTTATGCGGCGATTACAATATTGCCCATAACGAAATTGATATTCATGATCCGAAAGGGAATAAAAAATCAAGCGGTTTCTTACCCGAAGAAAGAGAATGGATGACGAAATTTCTCAGCAATGGATGGGTTGATACCTTTCGTGAATTTCATCCGGAGCCTCACCGTTACAGCTGGTGGAGCCAGCGTTTCCCCAGTGTACGGTTAAACAACAAAGGATGGCGGATTGATTATATCGCTGTAACTGAGCCGTTGAAAAAAAACCTGAAAGATGCAGAAATATATCCTGATGTAAAACACAGTGATCATTGTCCTGTTTACCTTGAATTAAAATTAAAATAGAATGATCATTTATAATGTTACATCAAAAGTTGATTGGTCTATACACGATGAATGGGTAAAGTGGATGCAGGAAGTACATCTGCCTGAAGTTGTGGCAACAGGTTGTTTTACTGAAGCAAAATTATTACGCATACTGGAAACTGATGAAGAAGAAGGCCCCACTTATGCTGCTCAGTATTTTGCTGAAAGTAAAGCAAAGCAGGAATTGTACATTGATCAATTTGCCCCGGAACTAAGACAAAAAGTGTTTGACAAGTGGGCAAACCGGATACTTTCCTTCCGGAGTATTATGCAGGTTATCAACTGACCTTGAAAATGAGCCGGCAGTTTTTTATTTTGAATGACTATGCATTCCCTCTTAAACCCTTTACAGGCAAGGTTTTCAAAAGAACAGCGTGTAAACCCTTTGTGGCAAAGGGTTTCAGCGTTTAATTGTTTTTCAGATACCCGCCCTTCATTTATACAATCTCTTTGCAACCCTTACCCAATAAGGTTTTTAGCTGATTTCACCATATAATATTGCGTTTAAAAAATATTTTGTTGCAATGTAAAAGCATCTATATTTGTCCCACTTAAAAAATTCTCACTATGAACAAAGCTGAATTAGTTGCAAAGATTGCCGATGATGCCGGCGTGTCAAAAACACAAGCAAATGCTGCATTAGATTCTTTTATTGAAGCTGTTACCAAAACATTGAAAGGTGGCGGTAAAGTTACACTGGTTGGTTTCGGAACATTTTCTGTTACCAAACGTGCCGCTCGTACAGGTCGTAACCCTCAAACAGGTGCAACAATAAAAATTAAAGCTAAAAAAGTAGCTAAGTTTAAAGCTGGAAAAGAATTAGCTGGAAAACTCTAATTTCTGACATTCTTCAAAAGGAGCAAGAAGCAGTACGTTTCTTGCTCCTTTTTTTACAGGTTTTTGAAGAACGCAGTAATTCTGTTACCTTCATTTTAAATTAAACATCAAATAATCATTATTATGGGTAGAGGTGATAAAAAAACAGCAAAAGGAAAGCGTTTTAAGGGATCATTCGGCAAAAGCCGTCCTGCAAATGCTGTGAAGAAAGCGGCTCCGAAAAAAGAAGAGAAAAAAGCGTAAGTACACACAGATAAAAGACGAAGCATTTCTTTACAGAAATGCTTCGTCTTTTTTATTTTATGAAGTCAGCGCTTTTGCTGTAAACGTTGAAAATTCAGATAGATTATTGATTGCCACCGCTGGAAATACGGGCCAGCATCGATTCAATTTCACTGAGGCGTGATAACTGCGATTCCAGTTTTTTATTATGATCAGATACATGCTGCAGATCCTTGTTCAGCTCTTCCAGGAATTCATTCCGTTTGCTGAGCTGCTGCCGCTGCAGGTTTGCTTCCCTGAGTTTACTTTCTATTTCCGTTACCAACTGACTCAATTTTGAATTCTCTTCCACCAAATCCCTTTGCTTTGTTCGCAGGTCTTTTACCTCTACTGATAATAAATGGTTGACTTCTTCCAGTTCGTCATTTTTAAAAGCATTTCCCTGTGGTACTGCCAGTTGCTGTTCAACTTTCTGCAGCTTCGATTGTATTTCGTTGAACTCATCGTAAGCGGTATTCAACCTGCTTTTCATTTCCTGTGTAAGTTCTGTTTGCTGGCGGATAGTATTCAGCTCCCGTTCTTTTTCATTCAATGATCTGCGGAGCTGCTGCATCTGTTCACTCAAATCAACATTCTGCTTCAGAGTTGTTTGATGTTGCTGTTCCACTTTCTCCAGCAGTTCCACCTGGTCTAATAATTTGGAAATATCCTGGTTGTGTTTTAATAAATGATCCTGTGCTGCTTTGAGTTGAGCAAGGTAGGCACCTGTTGATACCTCAGCAACAGGTGGTGTAAATGCAACCGGCGTTTCTTTTTGTTTCTGCATCAGTTCCCGGTTCAATGCCTTTGTTTCTTCCAGTTCTTCCAGCAGAATTTTTTCATTCTCTCTTACTTCATCCAGTTCTTTCTGTAAATGATCCCCTGTTTCTTTCTGATGTTCAAGAATATTGTAATACTTCATTCTCCAGTCATGTGCCTCTTTCTCATATTTTTCTACATCTACTTCATGATCAAACTGACTGCCATGCCGCATATTCCAGAAATAATGAATCACAAATCCCAACACCAATGCGCCTATCTGGAACATGATGATTTCCGGAAGTGAAATCTGGATAGCAAGTAAAGTGGCTGGCATGTGAACGTGTTTAATGCAAAATAGCAGAAAAAAACTGCATTTGAAAGTTAGCAGCAAAAGAAGAACCGCAGAATTTGATTCTGGAAATAATTTTCCCCAACCGGCGGAAACTTGTGTATAGTTAGCTGGTAACGAGTGTGCCAACCTTTTCTCCTGTTACCACACGCTTCAGGTTGTTGGGCACATTCATATCAAATACAATGATGGGCAGATTATTTTCCATGCAAAGTGTAAACGCTGTCATATCCATTACCCGCAGATTTTTTCCAAGGCATTCCTGAAAAGTAATGGTTTCATATTTTGTGGCAGTTGCATCTTTTTCGGGGTCGGCTGTGTAAACACCATCTACCCTTGTTCCTTTCAGAATTACATCGGCATTGATTTCAATGGCTCTTAATGAACCTGCTGTATCTGTAGTAAAATAAGGATTACCGGTACCTGCACCAAAGATCACCACACGGCCTTTTTCCAGATGACGGATGGCACGGCGGCGGATATAAGGTTCTGCTATCTGTTCCATTTTGATAGCGCTCTGCAAACGGGTGTACACACCTGCTTTTTCCAACCCTGCCTGTAAAGCCATTCCATTAATCACTGTTGCCAGCATACCCATATAATCGCCATGTGCCCGTTCAATCCCGGTTTCTGCTTCGTTCATACCACGGTAAATATTACCACCGCCGATAACAATGGCAACCTGTACGCCCAGCTCAATAATGCTTTTGATGTCTTTGGCGTATTGTGTAATTACTTTGGAATCCATCCCGAAGTTTTTATCGCCCATTAATGATTCACCGGAAAGCTTGAGGAGGATGCGTTTAAATTTTGGAAGCATGCTGCGAAGATAGAATGATTTGAGCTTGCGGAAAAAGGTTTATACCCAAAAATAAGAGTATGGTATTTTTCATGACGGGAATCATGAATTTGATGCAACCTGCCTGATATCAATTGCTGGCTAAGAATGAAACCACCTGTTATAGTGGGCCATATTAATCACTTCAGCTCTTGACTGTACATGAAGTTTTTCATAAATATTAGCAATATGTTTGCGTACAGTGAGTACACTGATATCAAGTTCGGAAGCAATTCGTTTTGCATCAAAACCATTCACCATCTGCTTT
>JANOIQ010000495.1:0-23487 GCA_031407835.1 Chitinophagaceae bacterium | reverse complement strand
GTTTGAAAAGATTGTAACCATTGAAGATGGAACCGTAAAGGGCGGCTTCGGCAGTGCCATACTTGAATTCATGGCTGAACACAATTACAAAGCTGAAGTAAAGATCATGGGCATCCCTGATACGCTGGTTGAGCATGGTACCCCCAAACAACTGTATGAAGAAATTGGTATTGATGCCAATGGTATTGCAAAAACCATACGTGCAATGATGAAGGAAAAAGTTCAGGTAAGATCATTCATGCAATAGATCATTCAGATAAGTTTTTTTTCTACAGCCAGCTTAACCAAGCTGGCTGTATTTTTTACATTCAGCTTGGCAAGTAAATTTTTGCGATGGCTATCTACCGTAAATTGACTTAGAAATATTTTTTCTGCAATCTGCGGGTTGGTATACCCTTCTGTAATTAATCCCAGAATTTCCTTTTCACGGGCAGACAATACAGGTAATACTACTTTCGAAGATTTTTGATGTTCTTCTAAAGCCTTACCAACTTCATTGTTAAAAAAAAGCTGGCCTTCATAAACTGCATGCACTGCATCAATTAATTCTTCTTTTGATGAATTCTTTAATATATAACCTGAAGCTCCGTTCTCCATCATCTTCTTAATATACAATCCCTGGTTAAAAGTGCTCAGGCCAAGTATCATAATTCCCGGATATTTTTCTTTCATCACTGCACATAATTCAATTCCATCCATCCCCGGCATACTGATATCCATTAATATCACATCTGCTGTATTATTCACAAAAAAACCAAGGCATGATTGTGCATTCATTGCCTGCCCCATCCATGCAATGTCCTTTTCATTTTGCAGCAATGAGTGTATTCCTTCAATTACTACAGGATGATCATCAACAATAAATACTCGGATCATGATTAAATATTAAATTCAATATTTACTAAAGTTCCTTTGCCTGCTTCTGAATGAATATCCAACTGGCCTTTCAGATAATCTACCCTTGATTGAATACTGGTAAGCCCGGCTCCTTTATTTTCTTTCAGCATATTTACATCAAACCCCTTTCCGTTATCTTCTACAATAATACTAAACCGCCCGTCTTCCTTAATCAACTGCACCATTGCTTCTGTTGCTGCTGCATGTTTCATTATATTATTCAGTAATTCCTGAATAATTCGGTAAATAATTATTTCTGCTGATTTTTCAATTCTTGTCCCCATTCCCATCGATTGATATTTTACCGACAGCAAATTAGTTGCATTAATGGTATTACAATATTCTTTCAATGCTTCATCCAATCCAAACTTTGTAAGCATTTCGGGCATCATATTATGTGCCACACGACGCAACTCTTTAATGGAAGTATCTATCATATCCAATGACCGTTCAAAAACAGTCATATTTTCCGGGGTTATAATTAAATTGTCTTTCATATTACTTAAGGAGAATTTTACACCTGATAATAAGCCACCCAAACCATCATGTAAATCTTTTGCTAAGCGGCTTCTCTCTTCTTCCTGCCCTTTCAGCATTGAATCAACTGCAACTAATTGTCTGTCTTTTTCTAATTCACTTATTCGTTGCTGTTGCAATTCATCCTGCTGCTTTGCCAATTGCTGGCGATGACGGAGGTTACGATAACCCAAAAAACCAACAATCATTAAAGCAGCTAAAGAACCAATTAAAACATAATTAAGTGTTGCTTTTTGTTTGATAGACAAAGCCTGCACTTTTTTGTCAGCATTTAACTGTAAGATTTCTTTTGCTTTTTCTGAAGCTTGATATTTATTTTCAATTTCTGCTACTGCCTTTTTTGAATTTTCCTGGTTAACACTATCCCGTAAGGCAACAGCCAGTTTTAAATAATTATACGCATCTGCCGGGTGATTTGTGTTTTCTTCCACAATGGCCAGCTCTTGAAATATTTCCATTTTCTCTCTTACATAATTACCAGCTATAGCGGCAGGTAATGCTGCTAATAAATATCTTTTGGCTGCAGTATATTCAGCCAGCTTTACATAAGAAGCGCCAATCATTCGCTGATTCGACAAAATATAATATTTAGAATTTGTGATTTTCGCCTCAGCTATTGATTTTTCATAGTAACCTATAGCTGTGCGGTATTCCTTTTTTTGGCTGCTGATCTGTGCCAGTTTATTGTAATACTGCACATTCAACCGGTGATTATTCAGCCGCTCAACCATTGGTTTTGCCATTTCAAGGTATTGCAGACAGGAATCCATTTTCTTTAAGGCCAGAAAATCATCAGAAACATAAACATATGCATTGGCAATTGCTTCTTCATTTTTGGAGACCAGGTAGCTTGAAAGAGAAAGCTTATCATATTCCAGTGCTTTCTCGTATTGTTTTAATTCGTAGTAGGTAGTCGAAATTTTTGCATAGTAAGTTCCTATTGCTTCGTTTTTTTGTGGCTGATCAGAAGCTTTCCACATTTCAAGTGTTTTTATAAAAATTTCAATAGCCTCAGCACCTTTACCTTTCTTCAGTAAAATATCTGCTTTCTGTCCAAGACAGGTAGCAATAGCCAGTTTAATCTGATCCGTTGCTTCTTTTGACTTAGCAATTGCACTGGCCTTTTTATAATAATATATAGCACTGTCAAAAAACAAGTGTGCCAAATCATGTTGAGAGGAATATTGTTTAAGCCCTCCTTTATTCTGATAATAATCGCCCTTTGCATAATCCCAGTTCATTTTTTTTGCGAGGGCATATCCCTTAGAGAGATATTCATAGGCTTTAACAGTATCGTAAGCAAAATACTGATACCCCAAGTGAGTAAACAGGAATAGTTTAACGGAATCTTCAGGTGCTTTTTTCAGCTCATTTTGCAAGCTGTCAATCAAATGAGTTTGCGTTTTTGCACTTGTAAATGCAAAAACAAATATTACCCAAAAAAAATATCGTAACAAAAAAATCATGAAAGAATGCAACTGATGATTCTTCATAAAGATTGACATTCTATCTCATTAAATCAAGCAAACTGTTTAAAATACCAGTTTCGGGTGATTCTTACGAAGGTTAAGCGAATCACTGTTTCGGGTGACAGGGCAGTGCTGCATACTTACTTATTTTGATTTGAAAAGGGACAGCCTGATTCCTTCTATTTGATTGAACCTTCTTTTTGACTATAGTATAAGATCTGCTTCAAAGCAGCAATAGCAGATAAAAAGTTTAATCGAATTAGCATTCAGATGTTGGCGCATTATTCAGAATTTTTAATTATGAAAAATATACTTGTTTTTACCTTTTTATTTGTTTCAGTAAATATATCGGCGCAGAATAATGCTGCTGAAGATACAATCTCCCAACCAGCCATTACATCAATTGGGAAACCTCAAGGCTCAAAAACCGAAATGAAAATTGGAAAAGATGGCGGCAGTATCACTTCATCCGACGGAAAAATAAGATTGATCATTCCTCCCGGTGCTGTATCAAAAAAAACAACTTTCAGTATTCAGCCGGTAATCAATATGGTTCCCAATGGAAATGGGAAAGCGTATCAATTAGAACCATCTGGAATTGTTTTTCAACATCCGCTTCAATTGATATTTAAATATGATGATGATGAACCGACAGATAATATTGAACTGTTAAGAGGGATTGCAATGCAGGATAATGCAGGTAAATGGTATGGACTTAAAAAAATCACCTTAGATACAATTGCAAAAACTATCACTGGAAATATTAATCATTTTAGTACCTGGGCTTCCTTTGATAAATTAAAACTCATTACTATTCCTGATGTAAAAAGACTTAAAGTAAAGAAACAGGCATACCTGATTATTTTAGGCGTAAGCAGTGAGCCCGGTGCGGAAAGCAGCGATGATGAACTAACAGAACTGAGTACATGGAAGGCCCCTAAAAAAGTTATATGGAGTGTAAATGGAATTAAAAAGGGAAATAAAGCTGTTGGGGAACTTGCAGTTGGAGAAGAGACCAGTGAAGCAACCGCAAACTTTAATAACTATGTCGCTCCGGATAATTTACCTGATCGAAATCCTGTTGCTATTTCTGCAGAAATTATTGGGGCTTCAGATAAATACAAAGGCATCACTTTTAGTAAACTGACTCTTATAAAAAATATCCTTATATATGATAACGCTTATGAAGTTACAATGATTGCCAGTATCAATGGTTCTGCCGGAAGTGTTTTTGGCAATGTAAATTATAAGGATACGGGGAGCTTTGTACTGTCCATAAACGGAAAGGATACAAAAATAATTGAGAAAGTAAATAAAAATGCTGATGCTGATTTAGATTATAAAGGCACATGCATTATCACACCCTTAAAAACAGGTTCCGGCAATATTCATATTATAGGAACAAAAAGTATAAAAGTTATTCCTGCCGCATCGGCTGCAGAAAATCCAAGAATAGAAATTGAATTTATACGTGCTCCCACAATATTACCTGTACTTCAATTTAAATGCCCGCCTGTAGGTAAGGGTGATTGGACAACTGATAACAATGCAATAGGAAACGCCATGATGTTTATGCTGCCTGCTTACCCACAACTCGTAAAATTTGAGGCGAAAGAAGGCATCCAATTTATTGAACAGGTAGGTGGGCCGGGTCAGGGTATGTTTTACCAGGTTTTGGTACGCAAATTAAAAGATGATTAATTACAAGTGAGATATACTCGTACCCATTGGGTAATAATTGAGAGCCCATTCAAAATCCCTGTTTCGGGGGATGGACAGAGGTAATCATTTACTTATTTTTAATCTGCAAATTCCTGTTGAAGACTGCTTTTTGTTCTATTATTCACTCATCGGCTAAATGCATTGTTTAGCTATAAAATAATTGCAATGAAAAAAGATACAGGATCTGTTTTGTTTTGTTCAGTAATAATCATTTGCCTGAGTATACTGAATGGAAATGCACAAACCAAACCCAAAAAACAAACTGTAAGATACGACACCATTATTGTAAAGCATGTAACACAACCTGCAGCTAAAAAAACTGCAGCTAAGCCTGTGGTAAAACCCCCGGTAGTACAGGAAGTTATTTTACCCACACCTGAATTTATTAATCAGCCTTACTACTATGATAAAGATGGCAACACGCTTGTAAAATTAGAAAATGCAAATGCCCTCCTGGTAACTAAAAAGAAAACGCTGGGATTGCAGGGTGCCAAACAATTTCTGAGTATGGATGCCCCTTCTTCAAAAATTCGCTTTACAGCAAAAAAAAACATTGTCTTTATTATTAAAACCAGCGGCGATGTAATTGACCTCACCTCCTATATCAAACTCTATCTTTTTTTACCTGCTGATCAGAAAAGGGAAGTTACGATTACTTCAAAAGAAGGTGTACTCACTGACAAGGATGAAGCCAAAGGGAAACTCATGAGTTTCAGCGTTAAAATGATCTCTAAAGATAATTACATGATTCAGTTACCAGAACAATTAGAAGCAGGAGAGTATGGCTTTGTTTGGGTAAAAAATATGGAACTGAAAGAGTTTACCGTTTTCGCTTTTGGTATTAACTGGAAAAGCAGTGATTAATTGAAACATTCTTTTTTTATCAGATAAAACCATTCACCTTAAACCTATAATAAAATGAAAAAAATAATAACCCTTCTGTTCGTTTTTTTACCTGCCTGCCTATTTGCACAGTTTGGTATAAAAGCAGGATTAAACTTCGCCAATGTTTCCAAAGCCTCTTCTATTAACAGCAGCAACCGTTCAGGATTTCATGCCGGAATATTTTTAGCATCGCCATCGAAAAAGATCATCAGCTCCCGAACAGAATTGCTTTTTTCACGCCAGGGTTATAACTATAAAACAAGCACCAATACCGGTACTGTAGATCTTAACTATATACAAATGGGTCAGCTAATGTCGATCAACATTACCAAATTTGTTTCCTTACTGCTTGGTGCACAAACAGCTTATTTGGTGAATGCCAAAGTAGATAGCAGCAATGGTGGAAACAGTTCCGGAAATACGATCATGGATTTATATAACCGCATTGATTACGGATATGCTTTAGGGGCTGAGGTGCATCCTTTTAAAGGCTTACTCATCGGGGTAAGATACAATGTAAGTTTAGCCAAAGTGTATAAAGACATACAAAGCTTTCAACGGCCTTCATTTACAAGTGAGGACGCAAAAAATAACGTAGTTCAATTATTTGCGGGCTGGAGAATAGGCAGTGCAAAGGGAAAGAAATAGATGAACCTGATCAGAGGAGTTACATTATTTATAACAAATAAATATTTTATAATGACAAAGTTGTTTTTATTGTATAGTTGTTTCTTGTTAAGCAGTCACCTGTTGATTGCACAAAATACACAACCCGTCTACCCCATCCCCGAGTACAGGAATGAAATATATCTGGTGAAAAAGGAAAATAGTACAACTCTCCTTCGGCTTGAGAAAGGGAGCTCCAAACAGGAAATGAAAGTAAAAATGATGGGAATGGGTGGTATGGATCAGGGTTATGAACTGGATGGCGAAAAATCATCTGTTCGTTTAGCCAATAGCAACAATCTGGTATTTCTTTTTTTTACTGGTGGAGCAGCAACAAATTCTGAAACTGATTCTATGATGAAGGCAAACGGTATGGACCCTTCGATGATGTCGAACCCCATGTCATCTATGATGGATCCCTCTCAAAATATTTCACTGTATAGTATGAAAGGGGAAAAAGGAAAAAGAAAGGCGCTTATTCAGTCAATGGGAGTAATGGGTATGTCAAAAAAAACAGCTGTTAAATATACCCTGAGTATTAAAAAAATAAAAGAGGGTTATTATGAAATGATCGTAGATAAATCGTCGCTGCCGAAAGGTGAATATGCTTTTGTGATGATGAATATGAGTATGGATCAATCCTGTTCATTATTTGCTTTTGCAATTGATTAGTTAACAGGAACCGAAAACTCTGACACCTCATCAGGTTCTCTTTTCTCATTCCACTCAACAATAAAATTATTCATACCCTCGCCAACCAATAAACTCATGTATTGCTGCTGTGAAAGTTCAAGCAATGAAAGGAAAAGAAAAATGGCATGAATCCTGTTTTCACAGATATCAAATAATTTTTCAAAAGGCATGATCTTTTCCTGCTTCACCATATTGAACATATACTCACGGCTTCCTTCCATGCTATAGTTATACTGAACTACTGTATGCACCGGTTTATTGAACCGTTCGTGATGTTTCTTCATTACCCGTTCAAACGTTTTCATGAGTTTGAACATGGTGATGGTTTGAATTTCAGTTCCTTCACCTGCTTCTTCTCCAATTGACGAAAGTTCGCTGGCAATGTTCCCCCGTTTCAGCATCAGCATACGCAGCCCTTCCATCTCAGCCATTTGCAGACTGGCTTCTTTGAAGCGCTTATATTCAAGAATTTTATCAATCAGCTCCTGCCGTGGGTCAATTTCGTTTCCCTGCTCATCCAGTTCTTTTCTTGGCAGCAGCATTTTTGCTTTGATACGCATGAGCGTTGAAATAAACAGGATAAATTCACTGCTTAATTCAATGTTCAGCTGCTCACTTTTATGAATAAAGGCAAGAAAATCTTTGATGATATTCGTGATTGGGATATTGTAAATATCCAGTTCATCTCTTTCAATAAAAAACAGCAGCAGATCGAAAGGTCCTTCAAACTGCGGCAGTTTTATGTGGTATGATTCTGTTTGCAAAGCGATTGATTTTTTAAACGGACAAGTCCCGGAAAATTCAGTTCCGGGACTTGCAAATGTAGGGGAATCTGTTCACTAAAAATTAGCTGAAAACCCCACACCAATCAGTGATTTCCACTGTGTACCCAGCAGCTTTCCAGAGCCATTTGACTCCTTTACGTCGTTATCATAAATCAGATCGAATCCGATGTTCACGCCAAGGTATTTATTGATTTTCATGCCCAGGAGGTTGGTCCAGAAAATATCAATATTCTGAGGTTCATGTTTATAATTGCTGAACAAATCTAACCGACTTACCAGGTTAATATTTTTCGCCAGGTCTTTCCGCAGGTTGGCTGTAACAAAAGCACCCAATTCACTTACTGCAGATTTAGTGGTATCTGAAAAGCTGTATAACCGACGTAGCTTTTTGTTTTTCTCACTCACAACAATCCACCTTGCAGTTACAGGAGATATGAATACATCGAACGTTGTATTGTGTTTGTACATAATACCCGGCGAAACCAGGATATTAGCAGGTGCAAAAAAATCAGAATTTTTTGTTTTAATACTGTTGGCTTGATATGCATATCCTGATGAGAACTGAGATCGTATGTTCCCTAATACAGAAAGATACCATTCAGATTTTTTCAGTTGATGGGCATACCTGCTGAGTAAATCAAAACGATCATCATTTTTTCTTGTTCCCAGACTGGTTGTGTTAACAAGGCCATACTGCATATTCAGTGTATTGTCCCATAAATGCTTTTCCTTTTTGTAAAAAGCAGTTGTATTCAGGATTCCATTAAGTGAGAAAGAAAATTTTTCCGCACCTGCTGCCCAGTTGTGGCTGCTTCCCTGTGCTACATTGAGACCAAATACACCTCCTTTTGTCCAGCCTTCTTTTTGTTTTTCATCTTTTTTTATTTCCCGTTTGGCTTCGTTTTTTAATTTTTGTACCTGCTGATCCTGCGCATATAAACCAACAGCAGCAACAGTTAGCATTACTGTGAGATAAAGTTTCCTAATCATAAGAGTTATTTTAATTCCCTAAAGACGGCAAATAAAATGCCATGGTTGCGGAGCTGAGAATATAAAATGCGGCAAAGAACATTGTTCATGCCGCATTTTATGATAAGATGACTTTATTTTTTTACTGCATCACGGATTTCACGCAGCAACAAAATATCTTCCGGTGTTGCAGCTGGCGCTTCCACCGCTTTCTTAGAAACTTTGTTCGTTGCTTTTACAATCAGGAAAAGTACAAAAGCAATGATGATAAATTTAATAATTGCGGCCACAAATTTACCATATTTAACAGCTCCCCAAACAAGCTTGTCCAGATCTTCAGCATTTGCAGCTTTTAAAGCAGGAGTTAACAGCAATGGAGTTATAACATCATCAACCAATGATGAAATAATTGCACCAAATGCACCTCCAATGATAACAGCAACAGCAAGGTCAACAATGTTACCTTTCATTGCAAATTCTTTAAATTCTTTAAGCATTCCCATAGCAGTTGGTTTTTAAGTTAAAAAAATATGTTGATGTACTGATACAGATGGTTGCATGAATATACATTCAATCAATTACTTTTTCAAGCCTGGATACTGCATCTTTAGTTTCTTCAATGTGTCATAAACTGCAGTTGCAATCAGGTATTCTTTATACCAGTTCTGGTCGCTTGGTATAATATGCCATGGCACCTTATTACATGTATTAAAACATTCCTGGTAGTAGCCCATGTATTTCTTCCACAGTTTTGCTTCATCAAAATCTTTTTCATTGTACTTCCACATTTTTTTGGGATCATGTGTACGCTCTTTCAAACGACCCTGTTGTTCTTCCGGTGAAATGTGCAGATAAAATTTAAGTATCTGCGTGCTGTTATGGCTCACCAGTAATTCTTCAAAATCGTTAATAGCTTTCATTCTTTTTACAGCAGTTGCATCATCGCACCAGCCATGCACCCTGGTAATAAGTACATCTTCATAATGACTTCGGTTGAAAATTTTAATCATTCCTTTTGCAGGGGCATTTTCATGCACACGCCATAAAAAATCATGCGAAAGTTCTTCTGCTGTTGGAGCTTTATAAGATTTTACTCCAATCCCCAGCGGATTTAAAGAACCAAACACATTACGGAGTGCCCCATCTTTTCCACTGGCATCCATTCCCTGAATGATGACTAATAATGCATGTTTACTTTCAGCAATCAGCAAATTTTGCAACTCATCCAGTTCCAACAGAATTTTTTCGGTCTTGTCTTTTGTTTTTTCTTTATCAAGGCCTTTGGGTGCCCGGGTGCTGATGGAGGATAATTTTACAACTGCCATAAAATATTTTTTACGAAAATAAACATGTTGCATCTATTCCGCCAATTTCATTCACCTTTACCCCTTTATGAATTCAAAACTGTATAACTGGCTTCTGTTTCTGATTCTTTGTTTCATTTGGGGCAGTTCTTTTATTTTAATGAAAGAAGGCCTGAAAGAGTTAACAGCTTATGAAGTGGCAGCCATGCGAATGCTGAGTGCAGGAGTGATTCTGCTTCCATTTGCACTAAAAGGGTTTCGTGAAATTCAACGGAAAGATCTGGGCATTATTATCATAACAGGATTGCTGGGTAGTTTTATCCCTGCTATTCTTTTTTGTGTTGCCGAAACAAAAATAGACAGTGCACTGGCCGGTATGCTTAATGCATTAACCCCGTTATTTGTAATTACAGTTGGCGCTTTGTTTTTCAAATCTGCCGTTCAATGGAAGAAATTAATGGGAGTGCTTGTAGGGTTTTCAGGTATGCTGTTACTGTTTTTCGCAAAAGATGGAAGCACCAGTCCGGGTAATTTATTTTATGCTTCGCTTATCTTAGTTGCCACCTTTTGTTACGGTTTAAACGTAAACATTATCAGTCACCGATTGAAACAGGTGGGTTCTCTAAACATTGCAGCTGTCGCTTTTGTTTCACTTATTATCCCATCCTTACTTATTCTTGTTCTGTCGGGGTATTTTCAGCATTCGTTTTCAGATCTTTCGTTTATGAAAGCGAGCGGCGCTTCTGCTGTACTGGGAATTTTTGGAACAGCTGTTGCCTCCATTCTTTTTTATATGCTCATGAAAAGAGCAGGACCTTTATTTTCATCAATGGTTACTTATGGAATTCCGTTTGTTGCAGTAGCGTGGGGATTACGTGCCGGAGAAACAATTACGCTTTTTCAAATGGTTGGCCTGCTCATCATTCTTCTTGGAGTTTACCTGGCCAACAGGCAATAAAAAAGGGATCCATTGCTGCATCCCTTTTTACCGGTTTTATATTTTATCAAACTGACATGATCTCTTTATCTTTTGTCTCCAGGTGTTTATCAATTTGCAGAGAATAGCGATCGGTCAAAGCCTGAATATCTTTCTCAGCATCTTTTGCAGCATCTTCACTTAATCCTTCCTTCTGCAATTTTTTGATGCTTTCAATGGCATCTCTGCGGATATTGCGGACAGCCACTTTTGTTAACTCTCCTTCTCCGTTTACACGTTTTACCAGTTCTTTTCTTCTCTCCTCTGTTAGTGGCGGAAGAAAAAGACGAATGATGTTACCATCATTTTGCGGAGTTAACCCAATGTTTGAATTAATAATAGAACGCTCAATTGGCTGCAGCATGTTTTTTTCCCATGGCTGAATGGTGATGGTTCTTGCATCAACTACACTGATATTACCAACCTGGCCAATGGGTGTGGGCGTACCATAATAATCTACAACAATTCCATCAAGCATATTTGGAGTGGCCCTTCCTGCACGGATTTTAACTAAGCCAAGCTCCAGATGCTGAATCGCTTTTTTCATGTGCTCTTCAGCATCTTCCATAATTAACGAAAGGTCTTCTGACATACAATTAGTAATTAATTAGCTGCAAACCTAATAAAATAGTTTGTTCAACTGTCAAACCAATAAAAAAATGAGAAGCAGATTATTTTGCCATTTCCTCAGGCTCATGAACAGGTGCGCCTTTTTTCAGCGGAATGATTTTGGTTTCATTTACCGCCTTCCCTTTTGATTCAAATGAAAGCGGGAACAACCTGCTGCGCTTGTTGCGGTTTGAATAAATTAGTAAACTGATTACTGAAAAACCAACACTTATAAGGCCCAGCAATAAGAAAGTGATATTGATGTTGCGGCCCATGAAAGTAGCTGCTGCTACCAAAATATTAAAAGTTACTGCCAAAAATGTAACCATATTGTGGTTGCACCCTTTTTCAAGAAGCAAATGGTGTACATGATTACGATCGGGGCTGAATGGTGAGCGTCTTGACAGAATGCGGAATGCAAATACTCTCAAGGTATCAAACAGGGGCACAAATAAAATAGCAAACCCAATTGCAGGCGCAGCGGGCAAATAAATGGTTGCAGTTGGTACTGTTGCAACCTGAATAAATTTTATTACCAGTATAGAGTTTACAATTCCCAATAACAGTGAACCGGTATCACCCATAAAAATCTTTGCCGGTGAAATATTGAAAATTAAAAATGCGCCCATACTGCCCGCCATGCAAAAAGCCATCACAGAATAAAGCGGCTGCTGTGCCAATAAAAAATAAATTCCAAATGCCAATGTGGTAAACAATCCTAATGATCCGGCTAAACCATCTACCCCATCAATAAGATTAAAAGAATTGGTAATTACTACAATTGTGAGATAAGTAAACACTAAACTGATCAGTAAGGGCATTTTGTCCATTCCCATAAAGCCGAACATTCCATCAATGAGTATTCCTCCTTTATAAACAATAATAAAGGCAGCTAACAGCTGTCCCAGGAATTTTTTTAATGGAGTTAAAACAATAATATCATCCTTCAATCCAAGGAAAAAAATCAGTAAAAAAGCAACAGCAAAATATTGCAGCTCAGGGTAACCAATTGGAGCTGAAATAAGGAAGGCCATGATAAATCCCGCAAAGATCCCAATTCCGCCCAAAGGTGAAACCGGATTTGCGTGTACTTTCCGATCATCGGGCACATCAAACAAATGCTTCATTTCTGCAACCCTTATAATAATGGGTATAGCAGAAAAAGTAATCAAAAAAGCAATTACTGAGCCGATAAGAAGGTGATCCATGCAGTTGTTCTTTTCAATTATGATGCAAAGCTAAACATATAGCCCGAAAGACAAAATAGTTATTGTTTTTAAACATGAATAACTTGTTTTTTTGTCTTTCTACTACAAATATCTTGTTTATGATCCCTTAAACAGTGAAAAAGTTTACTCATACTGAAAATATTTTTCTGTTAGCTTTGCCCGCAATTAAAAATTTATGGCAGAACTGAAAGAAATAGCTACACAAATAAGAAGAGATATTGTTCGAATGGTGCATGGTTGTCAAAGTGGCCATCCGGGTGGCTCTTTAGGGTGTACAGAATACTTTACCGCACTGTATTTCAAAGTAATGAAGCACAATCCGAACTTTGATATGGATGCAAAAGGCGAGGATGCGTTCTTTCTTTCAAACGGTCATATTTCGCCGGTATTTTATTCTGCTTTGGCCCGCAGCGGTTATTTCCCTGTTGAAGAATTAAAAACTTTCAGAAAGCTGAATACAAGATTACAGGGTCACCCTACAACACATGAACATTTGCCTGGTATCCGTATTGCATCCGGATCATTGGGCCAGGGCCTGAGTGTTGCTATTGGAGCTGCCTATACCAAAAGACTTAATAAAGAAAATACGGTTGTCTATTCTTTGCATGGTGATGGCGAACTGGAAGAAGGTCAGATTTGGGAAGCCGCCATGTTTGCAGCTCATCATAAAATGGATCATTTAATTGCTACTGTTGACTGGAATGGACAGCAGATTGATGGACCAACTAAAAAAATAATGGATCTGGGTGATCTCAAAGCCAAGTTCGAAGCATTTGGCTGGGAAGCCCTTGTGATTGAACAAGGAAATGATATTGACGAAGTTGTTACAGGATTAGAAAAAGCAAAAACATTTGTTGGTAAGGGAAAACCCATTGTTAATCTGATGAAGACAGAAATGGGTTATGGAATTGATTTCATGGTTGGCAGCCACGAATGGCATGGCATTGCTCCAAACGATGAACAATTAGCCAAAGCATTGGCTCAACTAAGCGAAACAAGTTTGGGCGATTATTGATAATAAGAGACCCGGATGTTATAGATAATTACGGAGTTCCCTGGATTTCAGTATCGTCTTTTTTATATCTGCGGTACTAATCCGTGCAATCAGCGTTTATATTTTAATTAATTTATTGTGCTCTTAGCGAAACTTTTTGCCGGGCTGCTTTTACTGAAGGCACCCATGAAGCAAGCAATCCAATCACGAATACGGTTGCTATTACCAGTAACAGATCTGTAATAAATATTTGCACAGGGTAATAATCAATAACAAAAGATCCATGGAGAGGAATGAGTTTAAACGTTACCTGTAAATAACAGAAGATTAAAGCCAGCACAATTCCTAACAGGCTTCCTGTAAATGCGAGTAATACTCCTTCCGTTAAGAATATTTTTTGAATAAACGGTTTTCCTGCTCCCATTGCCTGCAATATCTGGATGTCTTGTTCTTTTTCCAGTACAAGCATGGATAATGCACCAATCATATTAAAGGAAGCAATGATGAGAATAAGTGATAAGATGCCATAGATGGCCCATTTTTCCATTTGCATTACTGCAAACAAAGAACGGTTTTGCTGATAACGGTTCTCCACCAGGTAATTATTTCCCAGCAGTTGCTGAACAGCAGCAATCACTTCTTTTTCGGCTGCAGCTTCTTTTAGTTTTATTTCGGCTGAGCTGAATTCATTTGCTTTCAATCCAAGCATTTGCTTTAAAATGGCAAGGTTGGTAATGACATACTTGTTATCAAAATCCTGCTGTATAGAAAAAGAACCTGACGGCTGCAGATTAACCGTACTGATTGCATCCATTGGGTTATCTGAAAATTCAACTCCCTTTTTAGGGAGATATGCAGTAACAGGAGTTAAGGCCCGGTCGCTTAACAGATTTAATGCATTTTCGATACCACTTCCCAATACCAGCTTTGGCTGTTCATCTGTTCCGATTTCAAATTTTCCGTTAAGCACCCGTTCAGAAACACCACTTACTTTACTGTAAAAATCATCTACCCCTTTGATTACTGCATTTGTTTTGTATTCTCCATTCTGCAAGTGCACATTTTCTTCCATCACCATACTTACAGCTTCAATATTATTCAGCAGCTTTATTTTTTGTAACATGGCTGAATCGAGCAGCATCACTTTTTGATGAGCAGAGGTTATGCGTATATCAGGATAAAAAGATGAATACAATGTTTTTACCAACCCTTCAAATCCATTGAAAATACTTAATACCACAACAAGAGCAGCCGTGCCAACAGCCATTGCCGTTACTGTTACCCATGCAATGATGTTGATGGCATTAGTTGATTTTTTTGACTTGAAATATCGCCAGGCGAAGAGAAAGTTCAAAATTTATGGTTTGGGGTTTATAGTTGGGAGATACTAAAGAACGCATTAGTTTAAACTATCGGCTGCCAACTACCGGCTTAATTCCCTGCTATTATTTTTTCTCATCCTCAATCTTTCTTAGCAACTCCTCCATCTTAAACACATGATCTAAAGTATCATCGAGGAAATATTTTATTTCAGGGATTCTTCTCAGTTGGTGCTTTAGTATAGAGGCCAGTTCCCGTTTAATTTCATGCGCTTTGTCTTCTACCTTTTTTAAAACAGCCGCATTATCTTTTGCCTGAAACACACTGATGTAGATTCTTGCTTCCAATAAATCGGGAGTTACTTTTACGGACGAGATGGACACTAATCCACCATCCACCATACTGAGCCCCATTTTTCTGAAAATGGAAGTCATTTCTTCATGAATTACCCCGGCTATCTGTTTCTGACGTTTTCCTTCTAACATATCTGCAACAATTATACGCTGTAAAAGTAGTTACTTTGCGGCGTTTATATCATGAAAGAGTTTAAAAGGATTTTTAAATATTTAGCGGGTTATAAAGGAAAAATTGGTCTTTACTTCCTCTTTATTATTTTATCGATTGTTTTTTCGATGGTATCGCTGGCAATGCTGGCGCCATTTCTGCAATTACTTTTTGATAAATCAAATCTTGTTTTAACGCAACCTGAATTTATTTTCTCAGCAAAAGGAATTGCCGACTATTTAAAGTACATCATCAGTAACCTGATAGATAAAAATGGTACGCAAACTGCATTGGCTTTTATTTGTATTATTATTGTCACTTCCATTTTATTTAAAAATATTTTTCTCTATCTCTCTTACCGTGTTCTGTCGCCTATAAGAAATGGCGTAATGACCAGGTTACGTGGCGACCTTTATGATAAAGTTTTAAAATTACCGGTTGGATTTTTTACGGAACAACGAAAAGGCGATCTGATTTCCCGTATGAGCAATGATGCTAATGAAGTGGAATGGAGTGTAATGATGGCGTTGGAAGCCTTAATAAAAGAACCCCTCACAATACTGTTTTATCTGGTGATGATGGTGCTCATAAGTCCGCAATTATCATTATTTCTGCTGGTGTTTATACCCTTTACGGCATTCATTATAGGTAGAGTAAGCCGGTCGTTAAAAAAACAATCCACTGAAGCACAGGAAAAAAACGGCTTGGTTTTGTCCATACTTGATGAAACACTCAGTGGCATCAGAGTTATTAAAGCATTTACTGCAGAAAAGGTTTTAGGGCAGCGTTTTCATGAAATGAATATCAATCTTGGTGAACTCCGCAACCGCATTAATTTCAGAAAAGATATGGCTTCACCTTTATCTGAATTTATGGGTGTAATGGTATTGAGCGGAGTGCTTTGGTTTGGTGGCAAATTGGTATTGGGAAATAATGCAGGTGGACTGTCGCCGGATGGTTTTATTACTTACATTTTATTTTTTACTCAAACGATTAATCCATTAAAATCGCTTTCTTCAGCCTACTATAATACAAGGAGGGGAAGTGCTGCTATTGAGCGTATTGAAGAAATCATCAATGCACCGGTAGTGGTAGAAGAAAAAGCAAACCCTGTTTTCATTCCTTCGTTTGAAAAATGTATTGAATTTAAAAATGTTTCGTTTGCCTATAATGATACAGTTGTTTTAAATAATATTAATCTTATAATTGAAAAAGGAAAAACTGTTGCATTGGTTGGTTCAAGCGGATCAGGCAAATCAACATTGGCCGATCTTGTTCCGAGATTTCATGATGTAAGCAGTGGAGAAATTCTAGTGGATGGCATCAATATTAAAAATTATTCCATCAACAGCCTCAGGCAATTAATGGGAATTGTTACACAGGAACCTATTCTGTTCAATGATACTATTGCCAGCAATATTGCATTGGGAAAACCCGAAGCATCCAAAGAAGAAATTGAATCGGCAGCAAAAATTGCCAACGCACATCATTTCATCATTCAAAAAGATAATGGCTATGATGAAAACATTGGTGACAGGGGAAGTAAATTGAGCGGTGGTGAGCGTCAGCGTGTAACCATTGCAAGAGCCGTACTGAAAAATCCACCCATTCTTATACTTGATGAAGCCACTTCATCGCTTGATACAGAAAGTGAACGCCTGGTGCAGGATGCCATCAATCATTTAATGCAGGAACGTACCAGTTTGGTGATTGCACACAGACTATCAACTGTAAGGCATGCCGATGAAATTCTGGTTTTGCAAAACGGACTAATAGTAGAAAGGGGCACACACGACG
Organism: Chitinophagaceae bacterium; assembly: GCA_031407835.1. Lineage (GTDB taxonomy): Bacteria > Bacteroidota > Bacteroidia > Chitinophagales > Chitinophagaceae > Lacibacter. Next base: position 6,131 of record JANOIQ010000495.1, on the reverse strand, counting down.
AATTGGTTATTAAAAATGGCTTTTATAAGCGGTTGGTGGATATGCAGGAGGTGAAATAATACCCCTTTAAAAATATTTTTCGAAATATTGCTTGGAATACCCGTCTTTCAACAAAATCCCTATCTTTACTACGTTAATGTGAATTGGTTTTTGCATTCTGAGCCTTCAGGTCCTTTTCTGTTGATGAGTTTCCTACGGTTTTCAGTCGCTTACCTGGTTCATTATTTTTAGTTTTTAATTTTTTTCTTGTGAACATTTACGTAGGAAATCTGTCCTGGTCCATGACGAACGAAGACCTGGCTGCATTATTTGAACAATTTGGTACTGTTGGTTCTGCCAAAATTTTAACCGACAAATTTTCTGGCCGTAGCAAAGGTTTTGCATTCGTAGAAATGGAGAATGCAGAAGAAGCTCAGGCTGCAATTGCACAACTGAACGATACAGATGTTCAGGGACGTAAGATTGTAGTTAACGAAGCTCAACCTAAGAAAGATGACGGCGGCTTCAAAAAACGCAGCTTCGGCGGCGGCGGTGGAGGCGGTGGCTTCCGCGGCGGCAGTGGCGGTGGCGGCGGCTACAAAGGTGGCGGCAGCGGCGGCGGTGGTGGTTACAAAGGCGGCGGCAGCGGCGGTGGTGGCTACAAAGGTGGCAACGGCGGCGGCGGCGGTTACAACAGAGACTATTAATCGGATCAAATCGTCATAATACTGAAATCCTTCCACAGCTTTTTGTTGTGGAAGGATTTTTTATTGGGTTATCTAAAACAAATCTGCCATTTCATCGCATTGATCATAAGCAGCCGCTAAGTATTTATTTCGTTGCACACTTCCCTGTCCGCTGAATCCTGTAGCATCTTTAATTAAGTTTTCCAGCCAGTGCTTTACTTCTTTACATAAAGGGCCATTTTCTTCCTGAATTGTATTGAATGTATTAAAACGGATATAGCTTGCCAAATCCCCGTCTATCTCAGCCAGGTAAGTAATGGTGCCGATGATATCATAAAAATACCAGTCGAAAGACGCATCGACTTTTGATATTTTGTTTCGATTAATGGCATACATTTCTATTTCTGCCAATGCTGAACGCAATTGATTACAGATAAGCCTTCCTACTTTTTTATCTGTAATAATTTTTGCTTCTGCTGCATATTTAATCTGATCCAGTGTATTCAGTAAACTTGTCTTTGTCCACACTTCCACACTTGGAATTGTTTGATAAAGCTGATGCAGTCTTGCTGCCGGTTGCAGAATAGAAGGACTCCAATCATTCACATTAAATTTAAAAGGAGCCTGGTCAATGATCCGCATTTGCCAGAAGTGCAGTTTGAAAGCAGTTAACTCCGGATACTGAAACAAATGAAAAATGGGAATATCATCTGTAGCACAGCTTAACTTCCCCTTATCTGCAGAGGCGATATTGCTTAGGAATTTTTCAAGGCTGTTGATATAATCTTTTACTTCGATTTTACCTGTATGAAAAGGTGTAAAGTTGACATTGGCACTCGATCTGTTTTCCTTTCCTTCAATGGTGAAGCTGACCTGAAACTTATCACAAAGCAGTTTAATCTGAGGAATCGTCAACAGGCTTTTCGTATTGATTTTTTTATAGGCCTCCCCTTTGCTGATGCCGAGCAATTCAACCAATTCATCCGACATCTTTCTGTTTGCTGCTAATTTGTGTGACAAATGTTTAAAGAAATTATTTTGAAGCTCTTCCATATTCAATTGCTTTTAATGCGATAACCATTCTAAAATTACTTAAAAGTCGCATTAAAGGCGAATTTGACACCCTGAATTCGCATTAAAGGCGAATAGTTGATCATTAATGGATGGCATAGTAGACTACTTTAGCAGAAGAATATCTATTATCTAAATCCCGTTGTTATGAACAATTTTACTCTTTGCCTTATCAGCGTCCTTTTCCTTTTTACTTCCTGCTCAGAGATTCGCTATGCTTATTCGCCTGTTGCACCCAATACTCCCGGCTTTAAAGAAAAGAATGACTCAAGGCTGGCAACCACAGTTTCAATTGGAACTTATTCAGGGCTTGGGTCAACTGTTGATCAAAACACGGAAATTAACTTAAATCTTCAATCAGCTTATGCCATCACCAATCATTTTGCTGTATTGGCATCTTATTCGGGTACAATGAAAGAAAGGGATCAGCTTCAATACGCTGATAATTCTTCTTCTTACACTGACATTGTTAATTATAAAAGAAACCACGTTGAATTAGGTGCTGGAATTTTCTACCCCCTTACAAATAATAAGACGATCATGTTTGAATGTTTTGCCGGTTATGGTTTTGGCAAACTGAACATCACTGACAGGTATATTGAAAATGGGAATACAATTTCATCTGGATTTTATAATGCCCGTACGAATAAGTTTTTTATTCAACCATCACTCTCATTGCATCCGGGAAAAAACTTTTTTCTGAGTCTTGGTTTTAAATATGTCAATACAGGGCATTCAGGAATCAGTACCAGTTATACAGAAGAGCAAACGATTGATTACTATCTCAAGGATATTACCGTATCCCGTGTTCAATTTATTGAACCATTTCTAACAACCAACTTTCGTTTTAATGATGCGCCCTGGCTGATGTTGCAATATCAATTATACTATACCAGTCAAATTTCAACACAGTTAGTGTATTACAGATTAGCCCATAACAATTTTGGTGTTGTTATTGATCCCAGGCTTTTATTCTTAAAAAAGAAAAAATGAAACACTATCTATCAGCTTTATTAATTATGATGCTTGCCTTATCCAACGGGAAGGCCCAGGATACTAGCATGCCTGTAAAACAAAAAAATAAAAAATCATTTTATCTTAATTTAAATTCAAGTTACACTAACAAGCATTTTATTTATGGAATTGGCACATCAATGGCTTTAAAAAATAACTGGAGTGCAGGGATTGGAATTAAGTGGGCTGTTTTTCATTCAGATGAAGTTCCTGTTGATTATGAACCAGGGTTAATACTTTTTGGAGGCGATGGGATTCCAAATGATATTTATGCCTTTTACTCAATAAGTATAGCAAAAGACTTCAACCGTAAGTGCCAAAGAATTATTCCGGGTATTGAAACCGGTCTTACTTATTTGGAGAACACCACTGCAAAAAATTATATCCCCCATGACAGGGGTACAGGATGGTTCTCAGAATGGTCAAGTAATTACGATTTCAGTTATGAGAAAAAACGTGGCATAGGGGTATTGATTAAACCAAAGTTGAAATTCGTGCTTTCAAAAAATATTGGATTTGAAACATCAGCATGGACAATCTTTAACAAGATTGAAAATTATTATGGTGTTGAAGTAACCTTATTAATTGGCAGGTTAAACTAATTGATTCATTTTCTCAAATGATAAATATAAATTTATATCACGTGCACTATAAAAAAATAAGATTCCTTTATCTGATATTTTGTTTCCTCTTTCTTTCTGCTTCTGCAAGCTCAAACGTTGCAGTATTCATAAATAATAATCACACCGCCACAGCACAAAACAATAAAATTGAAAAAAAGAAATCCTTTAAAAGCTTTCTAAAGACTGTAGAAACAATTCATGGGCATAAGTTGAAAACTGCAGACAGAATGAAACTTAGAGTCCTTTATCACATACAACGTTTCTCTGATCATTCGCAAAAGAATGCAAATCGATTAGTCTTAGTCAGTTTAGCCTTTTCATTGACAGGATTAGTTTTGATTGCTGCCATCTCTGCAATTGGATTATTCAGTTTTATTGGCTTAGCTTTTTGTATAACAGGTTTCATCTTAAGCATTGTTGCATTTAAGAAGGGTAAAAAACAACCCGGCTTTCTTACTAAACGCAATATGATAACAGCGACCATTGCCTGTATCACTGGTTTACTGGGCATTTCTTTTGCAGTTTTCCTGGTTCTGCTCTTTCTTGTCGTTGGGTTTATTGCAGGAGGTGTAGCATCCATTTCTACTATGACAGGGTAAATTTTTGTAGCCAGTTAATCTATCAAAAACAAAAAAATCCCGCCATCAAAGCGGGATTTTTCTATTCACAGAAAATGTAATTTATTCTCCTGATATCTGCGGGCCTCTTACAATTCCCATCTTGGCTTCCATACTTAAAGTAGCATGGGGTACTGCACGTAAACGGGCTTTGTCAATCAGCTTTCCGGTTACACGGCAAATACCGTAGGTTTTGTTTTCAATACGCATCAATGCTTTTTCCAGGTGATCAATGTAAGTGATCTGGCGGCTGGCCATCTGGCTCAGCTGCTCTCTTTCCATACTTACGCTTCCATCTTCCATGGTCATGTAACGGCCATCATCACCATCGCCACCTGTTTCATCTTTACGGGTAATTAATCCCTGCAGATAACCCAGTTCTTTTTTGGCTGATTCCAGTTTACGCTGAATCAATTCCCTGAACTCCACCAGGTCCGCATCGCTGTAACGGATCATGGGGCCCTGTGGTTTTTCTTCCACTGCTTTGTCCAATACTGATTTAGTAAAATCAGGTTGGTAACGTACGGATGTTGAAACCGAGGTTTTAATTGGTTTGATTTCCTTTGCTGGCACCGGTTTCTTTGCTTCTTTTTTCAAATCTTTAATCGCTTGTTTTACAGTTGGCTTAATAGCACTTGCTGCTGCCGGTTTGGCAACAATGGGCGCAGATTTCTTTACTTCAGGCACTTTAGCCACAGGTTTTACAACCGGCTTAGCCACCTTTTTTTCAGCAGGTTTCACTACTGGCTTAACAACCGCCTTTACCGCTTTTTGCAGTACAGGTTTCGCTACTGGCTTAGCAACCGCTTTCTTAGGAGCTGGCTTCCCGCCAGAGGGGCGGGCAGGTTTTGCAGCAGGTTTCGCTGCCTTTACTGTTTTTTTAGCAACAGGTTTCGCTACTTTCTTGGGAGCAGGTTTTGCTGCTTTCTTTTTTATTGCCATTCTATCCTCCTTTTTTGGATACTTGTACTTTTATACGAATGTCATTTATCTCAACTTCAATGCCATCCTTTAATTGCGGCACAAGGTCGAGATTATCTGCCAAAATTTCGGCGCAAATATAGGATTTAAATTGAGTGATGGAAGATCGCAGCTTTTCTTCGTCTGTAACCTGCACTGCAATACGGTCTGTCAGATCAAACCCACTCTCTTTCCGGATCTTTTGAATCCGGTTCACCAGCTCCCTTGCATTTCCTTCATCCTGCAACTCTGGCGTAACTGTTACATCCAGTGCCACGGTAACTGCTCCCTTATTGGTTACCATCCATCCCGGCACATCTTCGCTCACAATATCAACATCTGTCAAATATAGTGGAACAGTTTCATTCTCTATCAACAGGTTATAAACAGTTTCTTTTTCAAATTGGCTGATCTGTTCCTGGGTGAACTGAGCCAGTGCGGCAGACACTGCTTTCATCTTCGCTCCCATCTTTTTACCCAGCGCCACAAAGTTGGGCCTGATCTTCTTTTTAATAAAGGAATTATCAGCTGTGAGGTATTCTATTTCCTTCACATTTACTTCGCTCTTGATGATATCTTCCACTTTTACAAACTGCTCTTTCATGGTTGTACTTAACACAGGGATCATCACTTTTTGCAATGGCTGACGAACCTTAATGTTCACCTTTTTGCGGAGTGATAACACTAATGACGAAGCATCCTGTGCCAACTGCATACGTTCTTCTAATGCTGCATCAATGATTGACTCATTGGCAACAGGGAAATTTACATGATGAATAGAGTCGGCCTTGAATCGATTGCTCACTTTATTCAGCTCACTGAAAATTGCGTCACTGAAAAACGGTGATACAGGTGCCATCAGCAGCAAAACTGTTTCAATACATTCATACAATGTTTGATAGGCACTGATCTTATCCTGCTCATATTCTCCTTTCCAGAAACGGCGGCGGCATAAACGCACATACCAGTTGCTGAGATGTGCATCTACAAATTCTTCAATCAAACGGCCAGCCTGTGTTGGCTCATAGTCATCCATTGCTTCATTCACTTTTTTAATGAGTGTATGAAGTGATGATAAAATCCAGCGGTCAATTTCCGGACGTTCCTTCAGTGGAATAGCTGCTTCTTTAAAGTCAAAGCCATCCACGTTTGCATACAGCGCAAAGAATTGATAGGTATTG
>JANOIQ010000464.1:0-12220 GCA_031407835.1 Chitinophagaceae bacterium | reverse complement strand
TGCTGTGCTTTCGCCAACACAGGTTAGAGTAGTACTGCCGCCTTCTGCTATTACAAGAAAATTAATTTTAATCAGTCAGGAGCCGGCAAATATCAAGAGCGTTGCAGGGCCTTTTACTGCAAGAACATTTACCAATTACGGCATTACTGCTAACCAGGCTAATTATATTATTATTTCAAATCCGCTTTTATATAACGATGGAAATGGAGTAAACCAGGTAGAACAATACCGGTTATACAGAAGTACTTCAACAGGCGGGGGATTTAATGCTAAAATTTTTAATGCTCAGGATATTATTGATCAGTTTGGTTATGGGGTAAAAAATAATGCATATGCAATTAAGAATTTTTTGAGATTTGCGTACAGCAATTTTAGTGTAAAACCTGAAAACTGTTTGCTGATCGGGAAAGGGGTAGTGTATACGAATTACCGAAATGCTGAGTCTTCTTCAACAATTAATCAGTTAAACCTTGTTCCCGTTTATGGATATCCTGCTTCTGACATGTTAATGGCATCCGACGAAGGCAATGTAGTGCCGAGGGTTCCCATTGGCAGGTTGAATGTTGTAAACGGAAAAGAAGTAAAGGATTATCTGGATAAAGTAAGGCAATATGAGGCTTATTACAATACCAATTCCTGTATAATTGAAGCTGAAATCTGGAAAAAGAATATCATTCATGTCGGGGGAGCAAATGATTTCCTGGGCGAGCAGATAATGTTTTACCTGAGCCAGTTTTCAAATATAGCCCAGGATACATTATTTGGTGGCAGAGTTTTTTCATTGCAAAAAACAGGTGTTGCCGCAGTGCAAACAGTTGCCAATGAAAATATTAACCGTTTATTTAAAGAGGGCTTTTCATTGCTGACTTATTTTGGACATTCTTCTCCAACTACTCTTGAGTACAATTTATCCGACCCGTCAAGTTTTCCTGTAACAGGAAAGTATCCAATATTTATGGTAAATGGCTGTCAGGCGGGGAACCTGTTTTTATCTGATGACACAAGGCTTACAGGAAATAAGATTATCAGTGAACGTTGGGTTTTGGCACCCAATCAGGGATCAATTGCCTTTATTGCAAGTACTTTCCTGGGAATTGTTAATTACCTGAATCTTTATACAGATGAATTTTATCACCAACTGGCGAACGATGCCTATGGTGAATCTATCGGTCGCATAATGACCAATATTAATGATACGCTGATCCGGCTACATTCTTTTAATGATTTTTATGTTCGGATGCACCTCGAGCAAATTGCACTTCATGGCGATCCTGCAATTAAGTTTTACAGTTTTCAGAAACCTGATTATGCTATTGAATCATCTATCGTAAAAGTGTTGCCTGAATTTATTTCAATTGCTGAGGATAAGTTCATGGTTAATGTGAAAGTCTCAAATATTGGAAGAGCAGCAAGTGATTCAATCAGACTCTTAATTACAAGAGAAATACCCTCTGGCTCAAAGACAATTGTATTTGATCAGAAAATAAAGGGTATTCGCAACACAGATTCTGTCGAATTGATACTGCCCATAAATCCATTTACAGATAAAGGTGTCAATAAGCTGAAAGTAGAGATTGATCCAGATAATAGTGTTGATGAAATCTGTGAAACCAATAATGTCATAACAAAAGAGTTTTTCATTTTTGAAGATGAAATACGCCCCACATATCCTTACAATTATTCCATTATTAATAAGCAGAATATTTCTTACCATGCATCAACTGCAAATCCACTAGGGTCTGCCAGGAAATATTATTTTGAAGTTGATACTACCCAGAGTTTTAATTCTGCTTTAAAAAAGGTCGATTCAGTAACAACTGTTGGCGGTGTTATTACATTTAAACCTTCAGGTATTAATTTTACCGATAGTACGGTTTATTACTGGAGAGTAGGCATGAAGCCTCAGGAACTATCTCCCATTCTGTGGAATAATTTCAGCTTTGTATACTTATCCGGCAGCCAAACAGGGTTTAGTCAGTCTCATTATTTTCAGCATAAACAAAGTAAATATTCAGGGATCTTCTTGGATTCTTCAAACCGGTTAATGGACTATGACTCAGTAATAACAAAGGTGCAGATCCGTACGGGTATTTATCCATATCATGTTGAAGGGAGTATAGATGTGGCGATTAACTTTGATAATGTTGAACGTTATGGATGCCGGTATGGGTCTTTTCAATTCTATGTATTTGATGGTAAAACTCTGAATTCCCTAATCAACACTTTGCAGCCAAATGGGTTGGGTAAATATAACAGTTTGACACCTTGCGGAAGACCTGAACGTCTATTCTTTGAATACAGCTATTATGATCGCACATCACGGAAAAATGCCATGAATTTTATGGATAACATTATTAAGGATGGCGACTATGTAGCAGTAACAAATCTGGGAGGTACACATCTTCCTTTAGTAGATACAGCTATTCTCAAGTCGGATGAAGCTTTTTTTGGTACAGGGAACACTTTGTATCATAGGTTTAAAAATCTTGGATATACTCTTGTAGATTCCTTTAAAAGTAATCTTCCAATGATCTTTATTTACAGGAAGAATGCACTATTTACACCTCAAATGCAAACCGGATTGGTTAATGAGCAGTTGACACAGGTATTTGAAGCCCCTGATTATTTTACCAATGGAGTTATTGAATCACCTTGGTTTGGCCCCGCAAAAAGTTGGGGTGAAATGATTTGGACTGGTAAAGATATTGAGCCAAGCCAGCCGGATGGTACAAGCATAGATATAATTGGTAAAACAAGCGCAGGTGCTGAAATACTTTTAGCTACTGTCAAGCAATTTCGGGATACAACACTTGATTATGTTAATCCGATTACTTTCCCATATCTGAAACTAAGGATGCACAACATGGATACAGTGAATATCACACCTCATCAACTGACTTCCTGGAAAGTTTTAGGTAGTTATGTTCCTGAAGGCGCTATCGCACCAAATGTAACATTCAAATTTAAAGATACTCTTGAATTGGGAGAGCCATTGGATTTTGCAATTGCATTCAGAAATATTAGTGAAACCACATTTGATAGCCTGAAGCTAAAGCTGATTGTTACTGATCGAAACAATGTAGCAAATGTAATCAATCTTCCAAGGAAAAAACCTCTGGCAGCGGGTGATTCTCTGGTAGTATCTTATGTCGTTGATACAAAAGATTTGTCGGGTATGAATACACTTTATCTGATGGTCAATCCGGATAATGATCAGACTGAACAGTTTTTATTCAACAATTTTATTTACAAGGCTTTTTATGTCAAACCGGATAGCTACAAACCATGGCTTGATGTAACATTTGACGGCACACATATTTTAAACAGAGATATTGTTTCAGCAAAACCGCATATTCTTGTTAAATTGAAAGATGACAATCGCTTCCTTGCATTGAGCGATACGTCAGGAATGAAAATTCAAATCCGATATCCTGGAACAAATGGAGCTATTATAGATTACAAACCAAACTCAGACAGTGTTCGTTTTACACCAGCTAATATTGCAAACAATAGTGAAAATGCAGCTTCAATTGATCTGTTCCCGACACTGAACGAAGATGGTGAATATGAACTTACTGTTTCAGGTACAGACAGAAGTGGAAATAAGGCAGGTGATCTTGAATATAAAGTAGCGTTCCAGGTAATTAATAAACCCATGATTTCGAACCTGCTGAATTATCCAAATCCATTTACAACCTCCACTGCTTTTGTATTCACAATAACAGGTTCAGAAGTTCCACAGAACATCCGAATCCAGATTCTGACAATTACTGGTAAAGTAGTAAGAGAGATTACAAAAGCTGAACTGGGCACCTTGCGTATAGGAAGAAATATTACCGACTTTAAGTGGGATGGTACAGATCAGTTTGGTAATAAACTGGCTAATGGTATTTACCTATATAGGGTTATTACCAACCATAACGGAAAGAATCTTGAAAAGTATAAAGCTGAAGGCGATAATACCGATCAATTTTTTAATAAGGGTTATGGTAAGATGTATCTGATGAGGTAATAAGTTAAATACAGAAAACATTCACCCAGCAATAGCCATTATTGTTGGGTGTTTTATTAAAGAGAATTGATAGATAAAAAAATAGTATCGCATCATTTTGAATGGCTTTTATTACTGGAATATTTGATTTTGCATGGCTGGCAGTATTATGCTGAGTTCTTATCTCTACCGGATGTTGCAGAAGCTGGCGCTATAATTGCACTGGCGGTGTGCCTGGGTTGATTTCATTTCTTCTTCTAAGCACCTCTGAAAGGCACTCATTTCTCACACTAGTTGCAGGGTTTTTGCTTTTATTCACAACTTCATCGATGAGTAATCACTGGATGGAGGTTTTTCCCTAAACTGGGCAATAGGTAATTGTTATTGCTATTATATTTGTTTTAGTTCTGCTGTTATTTTGCTTTAGAAAAATATCAGCCCCAAGTTCAACCAGTATGTAAATACACTTCTTGTGTTTCTGATTTTTATATCAATTATTTAGGTGTTATTTAACTTACTCAATAAATCAATGACAAGCTGAAATTCGGGCAACACCTTTTTCTAAAAGGCAATTAGGTAAAATAAGCCCCTCAGTTTACTTAGTTCTTCTGGATGAATATGCAAGGAACGAGACCTTACTATCAAATTTCAAATATGAGAATCAATCATTTTAAATTTCCTTAAAAATGGAAAATTTAAGATAATCAAATCTGCATCAAGTAATTAAAGTTATACTCTGTTATCCATCCCTTGAATGTTTGATGGTACTTTTAGTGAAACAGAACCATCTATATCTGTTTATGGACAAGAAGGGAATAGAAACCTGTTGCTCATCATGTATCACAACCAATCGTTTCGACTGTTTCAGGATAATGGATAGTCTGTCAAAAACTATTCTCCTTTTTATTGTTGATCAGTATCCTGCTACCTACAAAAATCGGATTACCCCCGAGAGCAGGTTAAATTATTGTACCCTTCTTTGCTGAATGATTTTTATTAACAAGTGCCAGATTATTTACATATAAAATGCGGGATTAAGAATTTAATTGGGAATTATAGCCGACTGAAAAGTTCTTGTCAGCAAAAATTAGCGGATAAGGTAATACATGATGCAAGGAGAGTCACCGATAGCCCATTGTTTTGTTATTTGCATCTAATGCTTCCACATGCGCCATATGTATGTGATAGTACAGTAAAGATGAATACAAAGTATTTATCTTTCTGAAGACCTACATCCAAAGAGTAGCAACAAGCTTATCTGCAATAATTAATCTACGTTAATAATAAAATCACTGCATTTACTGATTCGTTGTTGAAAATTGCAAAAGAACGAATCTGTTATCATGATTATGAGTGATAATGAATTCAAGGGATCCATTTGGGAGAATGGAAAAGATAAATTTAATTCATTCAATGTAGTTTATTATCCCGGAATGGATAGCTTGAAATAGTACGATGGTATATCAAATATTAATCAGTTTCGTTCTCTTTTTTCTATGCTTTCTGAACAACAAATAGCGCTTCAAAAAGATTCATTAATAGTACGTTGAGGCTTACCAAGTTTCACCAAGCTTAATACTACTGTCTCTGAGTAAAGGGTAATTTGTGCCAAGGAACTTATTGGCGACAATGCGCATTGTATTTATTGGTGAGGCTGAAGGATAACATTGTTCATAATCCCGGTTAGGAAAAAAAACAGCCTGCATATTGGCAAAATAATGTTCATCAGGAAGTTTTTCATCTTTTACCCTATAGCCATGATCCCCTAATAAAATGATAACTGCTTTGTTGTTTGTATTGTATTGAATTGTTTTAATAATTTTCATCACCTTTTTATTTGTATAATGAAGATAGCTTCGGTAAAGTGGGATATAAGAAGGGGAGTAGTGTTTATCTATACTGAAATATTTTTCATCATTTAGGTTGCCAAGTGAATCATATAAGAAGGGTGGGTGGGGCATAAAAAAGTGCGTATAAATAAACTTAGGTTGTGTTGTTTTTAATACAGGTTCTGCCAGTATCTTTTGGATTGTGCGTTCATTAATATCTCTGAATGTTTGCCAGGAGTCTCCTGTACCAAGTAAGTTTTTTAATAAAGGCCATCTTATATGCCAGCCAAGGTCTGTTGTAAGCCTGCCCATGAGTGTATTTGCTGTTAACAGGCGGTCATTGAATAAACGAAAAGTTTGCCTTGTTGCTGAAGGGCTCTTATATATATCAAAATTTGAATAGTTAACAGTACGGTATCCTCTTTGTTCAAGTAATTTATAAAGCTGGTTAAATTTGATTTTTTTAAAACTGAGTATAATATCGCTAGTATTTGTATTCTTACTTGGTTGAAGTCCGTTTACATAGTCAAAATTCAGTATAGACGCAACTGAAAAAGTAGTTCGCATGTAATTGCTCTTGCTTTTCGAGAATATATAAAACCCGCATTGCAGAAGAAAAGAATCCATGTATCTGTTGTCAGTATTAAAATAGCGTTCTAATGCTTCTGTGCTGCTATACTCATCCATAACTAATAAATAGATATCGGGCTTCGTAAGTGGGATAGATGTTGAAGTTGTGATTACATCTTCCTTCGGCTGCTTAATAACCAGCATAGCTGATCTTCCTGCCTCAAACATCATAAGAACAATAAAAATGATTGTGCTTCTTATAATGAGTTTTTCCCTGGCTTCAACGATTGATTTGGAAAGTATGATTGCGAAAAAAATAAACAGTAAAACGAATGCAATGCAAAGAATTGAATGGCGTGCAATTAATGGGAAGTAAATGCTGACCTGGTCGTAAATAGCTCCATAAAACAAAATGAATAACTGTGTTGTTAATGCCAACAATAAGGCAGAAGCTTTATTTCTAAACATAGGACAGAATGTCAGGTAAATTAATAAGCCAACGCTATAAAAAAAACAGAGCGCTATGAGTAAATCACTGATCTGTACAAGAGGGAAAAAATTATTGTGCACATTCAGAAGATAAAATAATGTAAAAGTGAGAATCGAAAACCAAGGCTTTAATAAATATTTACACATATATCAATGATTTGTTTTAAATAATCCCGACTCTTTTAGACCAATTATACTTAGAATGAGCAAAAATGGCAAAACAGGAGCAGTAAACCGATAATGCCATTCGTTAAAAGTCAAACCGGTGAGGTTTGCTGTAAGCAGCACTGGAAGGAATAGTAATAATAAGAGGGTTATTTTTTTTCTTCGCCAAAGCAGGTATGCACCAAGCAAGGCAAGTGGATAAGTTAGATAAAATAAAGAAGCTGACAGGTTATGAAAAGTTGAATAATAGTCCCTGGTAAGTGTAAAAAATGAGACAATTTTTTTCTCATATAAGTAAGCTATATGCCTAGCTCCCTTTTCTTTCAGCAAATATGTATACGCCTCAGTTAAACTTGATCTTTGTTTGTTATTAAATGCAGGTATGTCATAATCAGGTTGATCAACAATAACGGCACCTGCAACAACTGGTTTGATGTAGCCTTTGGTTTCTACCTTTATAGTGAAAAGGAAAAAGATCACAATTAACAGCGAAATAAAAAGTCCTATCTTTATTAAATTTTGCTTAACGATTTTATGGAGTGAGAACAGATAAGCACCAAAGCATAAAATGAAAAAAACACCGGGTGGTCGAGCAAAAGTTACTAAAGCAGCAGCTAAAAACCACAGAGCAAAATCCGTTTTTGATTTTTCTTCTTTCACTGTGAAGTATAACAAGATACAAATGGTGCTTACAAAAAAAGAGTCACTGAAAAAGGTCAGTGTCCACACCTGAATGGGAATGCAGAACAAAAAAAGAGCAAACGAAAGAAGTCCATATTCTTTTTTGCCGGTAAGCAATATTGTAGTTTTTTCAATACTGTAAGCGGCATACGTACTTAAGCCTATTTGCAGAAGAATGATCAAGTTATTACTGTTAAATATTGAAAGAAAAAAAAGGAACAGTATGTAACTGCTGTAAAAAAAATGTTTTGATAAGGGCTGAACCAAATATCCCTGCTTCATTTGCTTACTCGCCGAAAGGTATTTTTCTGCTTCGTTGATTTCTATAATTCCCGCTCGTTGCCAAAGCATGTATAAAAAAAGGAAATAGCAAAGCAGGGTAAGCCATCTCATCCAATCCGAAAAGAAAACATCTGTTATCTTTTTCAATTTTTTTACAAGTTTTTTTTGAATGAAAAAAAGATAAATAAAAAGTAACTTAGCATTAAAAGAGCAGTGCCAGGAACAAACCATTTTATATAAGGGTGTTCAAAGCTGATTATAATGTCATTGGGTCCTGCACTAACCGGCGAATACATGAATCCTGTTTCAAGTTTTCCGGGGAGAATGGTTTTGTTATTTATTGTAATGTGCCAGTATTTATAATAATTCTGTAAGATGATTAGATTGCCGGGTCTGTCTGTATTTATTCGTATATGAATTTTGTCTGTTTTGTAAGTGATGATATTTTCAGTTCCTACGGTTTTTGTTAGTTGAAGGGGGTAAGTAATTATGCTATCTGTTATAAAGAGGAAGGGATAGTTCTCAACTCTGTATTTATTATCTTCATTTGCAAGTATATAATAATTGGCAACACTATTTAACTTTATAGGGTAATAAATATTGCGTCTGTTTCCAGGTTGTTTACTGTAAAAATCCCAGTTGCCAATTAAGTTTTCCTGTGCTTTAGTTAATTCGGATGGTTGGTTAATTACATTCATAGCAGGCTTTGGGATACCTTGAGGTGATTTGTTTAGTATTTGCTGCACTGTGTTTACTGAGTCTTTCCCAACGCCAGTAAAAGGCAGGCTCAGCAGCGTGGCTAATACAAGGTCAATGCTTGAAATAAACAGGATGGCCTTGATTCTTTTTTGTTTGGCTGCTATTAGTAAGCCTGCTGTAAGAAGTATTTGTAAAATACTTTGAAAAATAATTGTATCAGCAAAATAAAGGTGATCAATAAATACTTTTAACTGTGATCGGATAGAAGGAGGATATATATTGGGAAGAGCATTTGTAGTCTGCTCATAATTATTCCATTTCAACAATATGCCTATGAATATGAATATTACAAAAACAAGCAGGAATGATTTTAGAATTACCAGAAGACGTTTCCAGTCATCTTCTTTATAGTGAGTAAGTTTCTGGAGTTGCTGAACAGCAAATAAAATAAGGCAAATCAATGCAAAAATTCTGAATTCGGCATTAACACGAACGTATCCAATGAGAGGAAGACATTTATTTGCAATTACTTTAAACTGCTCGCCAATGGAAAGCAATAAAAAGAAAGCGGCAAGGCTGATAAGCAACCATTGCAATCCTGTCATTTTTTTTCTTATCCCCCAGAAAAGCATAGCAAGAAAAAGCAAGCCGATGTAACAGTTCCGAAATGCAATATCGTTTTCAAAGAAAAGTTTGTTTTTCACTGTGCTGAAAGGTAGTAAAAAACTGAGCCAGCTTTTTATTGTGGTATTTTCATTCAGCAGTAAGCCAAGTTGTAATTTTTCTCTTCTTGCAAATACACTGATGATTTCAGCATAGCTATATATTAGGCCAGCTGAGAGTAATAAAAAAAGCAACAGGAAAAGGATGCCCGGTTTTATCAATTGTGCTCTTTGAAGCAGGTGTAATTCAGCCGGCGGCTTAAAAAATAAAAAAAGTAGATATGGGATAAAGAAATAGAATGCACCAATAATAATTCCCGGATGTGTTGCAGAAAGAAATAAGTAGAAAATTAAAACACTTTGTATTATTCTGCTCAAAGAGCTTTTCTGAAACATCCGGTGTATGGACCAAAGGCACCATGGTAAAATTGCAGCACCACTAAGCCAGTTGAGATGCTGCAAATGTCCTACAGTGTAACCATTGCACAAATACGCAATAGCTGCAAGGTATCTGATGTATTTAGTTTGGCTAAACTGACTACTAAGTAAGTACATGCCAATTGCACCTGATACGATATAAAAAACAACTTCCAGGGTAAGCATATATGCATTATAACCGGTTGTTCCCGCAATGAGCCAGGTTATTGGGTTCCAGTAAGTACCACTCATGTCTCCATAAAATGGAATGCCAAAGGCAATGTAGGGATTCCATACAGGCATAGAATTTGTCTCTAAAACTTCGCCCATTAAAAAACGAGGTGGCAGATAGCCGGTAAACATGTCGTTCTTTAAAGCAAATAGAAAACTGTTTAATGGCAAGTAGGCAATAATAAAAACAATAATAACAGCGACCAGGTAATAGAGCTCTGATGTTTTTGTTTCTTTCAAGCTGAGTTTGTTTTAATCTGAAATGAACTGACCAACTTGTAATTTTATAACAATGGCAAAATAACTACTTTCGATGTAAACTTTACTTTCCCAACCTGAATTAATAGTAGAAAAAAACCGAATCTGTAAAAAAGGAAAGTGACTATCATATATGGAGCAGGATTTTGATCAGTTTGCCCACGACTACCGAGGCACACATACCCGCAGTATTAATAGAGTTGCTGGTGCCGACAGCTATTACTTTGCAGAATATAAAGTAAAGGTGCTGCAAGAGTTTGAGGTAAATAAGAATTTGGCTCTTCTTGATTTGGGCTGTGGAGATGGTGTAACAGAGATTTTTTTTGAAAAGTATTTCCCTCTTTTTGAGATTAAGGGCATAGATGTTTCAGCAAAAAGCATAGAGGAAGCTAAAAAAAAACAGTTGAATAATACTTCCTTTCAGCTATATGACGGACATATTATACCATACGAAAGTGAAAGCGTTGCGATTGTTTTTGTTGCTGGTGTGCTGCACCATATTAATGAAAAGGATCATCAGAAAGTAGTTAACGAAATATTCAGAGTTTTGAAACCAGGTGGTCGTCTTTATTTGTTTGAACATAACCCTCTCAACCCGTTAACCAGATATCTTGTTAATACCTGCGAATTTGATGAAGGTGTTAAATTGCTGTACAGTAAAGAATGTAAAAAACTCTTAAGTAACAGCGGATTCAGAATTAAAAACCCGATCTACACTATTTTCTTCCCCCGTAAACGTTTTTTTAATTTATTGATACAAATGGAAAAGTATTTAAGAAGTATTCCGTTTGGAGGGCAATATTATTTCAGGGCTGTTAAAGACTAATCAACATTAATTTTCTCATTAATAATATAAAGCGGACGTTTTTTACTTTCACGAAAAAGACTGGCAATATATTCTCCCATCAATCCAATTACAAGAAGCTGTATTCCTCCCATAAAAGTTACAACAGTCATCAAAGAAGCCCAGCCGGGAACTGTTTTGCCCTGGTAATATGCAAGAACAGACATTATCAGGAGCAGAAATGATAAAAGAGAAACCAGTGTTCCTATAAAAAGCGATATACGCAGAGGCTTAAAGCTGAAAGATGTTGTACCTCTCAGTCCAAGTTTAATCATTTTTCTGAAGCTGTATTTACTACTGCCATACATACGGGATGGCGCATCAAATGGAATTGTAATTTTTTTAAAACCAATCCAACTGAAAATACCTCTTAAAAAAAGATCTCTTTCTTCAAACTTGTGAATTGTATATAAAACCTTCCGGTTAAATCCTCTGAAATCAGAAACGTTTTCTTCAATTGGGATATCAGATAAAAAATTAATCAGTTTGTAAAAGATCCTGGTAAAAATTTTCTTAAGCCATCCAACATCGTTGGTTTTTCTGCGGTGTGTAGAAACAATGTCATATCCATTTTGAAGATGTGTAAGTATGGTTGGAAGACAGGAGGGGGGGTGTTGTAAATCACCATCCATTGTAATAATATATTCGCCGGAAGCATAGTCCATGCCCGCCATCAATGCATTTTGGTGGCCAAAATTTCTTGAAAAGGAAATACATTTTACCCTTTCATCTCTTTCTGATAATTGATGTATTTCAAGAAAAGTGGAATCATTGCTTCCATCATCAATGAAGATAGCCTCAAAATCTTCCGGTATAAACTTTTTAACTTCATAAAAAAGCGGCAGAATATTTTCGGCTTCATTCAATACCGGTATAAGAATGGAAATTCTCGGCATTCGTAGTTGTTTTGGGTTATGGCTTTGCCGCAGAAATGATCATATTGGCATTTTCTCGGTTTCTTTATGCAATATTAACGTAAGAAGCATTACTAAAGTTTGTGATTTTTAACCAATTTTCATGCTCAGTAATTTTACTTTACTGTATGAAGCAGATTGTTGCGCAGCACATATTTACCAATAATATCAAACTCCAGGTTTACTCT
>JANOIQ010000383.1:0-1963 GCA_031407835.1 Chitinophagaceae bacterium | reverse complement strand
CCAGTGTATTCGGTTTATTATAATTCAGTAAAGAAGTAATATCATATTTAAACCGATAGAAAGCACCACGGTGAGTTTCGCCTGCACTCTTGCCATTGATCTTTACTTCCGTATCCGTCATGCTGCCATCAAAAACGATATGGATATTTTTCCCTTTCCATGCTGCAGGAATATTGAACTGATATTTATACATTCCCTGTTCATCATAAAACCTTGCGTTCTTGCCATTGGTTTTGTAATCACGACCGTAGTTATAATTACCAAAGCCTTGCTGTTCCCAACAACTTGGCACCTCTATTTTTTTCCATTCGCCGCTGTTACGGCCTGCGGTGCAAAAGAAATCCCATTGCACGGTTCGTTTTGCATCAGTGCCGGAGAGATATTGAATTTGCTTTTGTTGTGCTTTTGTTGCAACAGTTGCAAAACAAAGCAGCGAAAGAATAATTTTTTTCATTTGAATTGTATTTATGTGACCAGCTTTCATACTTATATAAACTTTTGTATCACTCACTTCATCATCTTTTCATTCAATTCAGCATCAAACGTTCCTATGGAACGAACGCTGAATTTCCAATCTCTACCGATCAAATGTCCCTCCGGGACAAAATATTTAATTCTCTTTTATTTTTGATCCACTTATTTCGAAAACAGTTTTACCTGGTCTATAATCACTCCATCATCAACTGCTGTAATTTTTATCACATGCTTTCCCGGCTTACCCACAACAGCATGTCTTGTTGTACGAATGGCCTGGTTGCTTAATACATGCTGTTTCCATTCTTCGCTCCTTCCCTTTGTAGCATAATTAATTGTTTGCACAGAGCCATCGTCCACCTGTATTGTGTAACGGATCTTTGTTCCTTCAACAGGATGATTGGGCGCTAATGCTAATATAATACGCACTGAATCATTATTGCTGGTAAACGGAAAAGAAACAGCAGTTCCTTTAAACAAGCTTACTGATCCACGCTGGTAACCCAAGCCATGTGCCAATGGTTTTTCACCTGTATATGTTTTATAATCTGTTCCATTGAAAACAAACAATGGCTTAACTGTCAGTACCAATGGTTTATCAGTTGTTTGTTGAATTGCCTTATCATACACAGCCAGTTGCCTTGGTTTAAAATCCATCATGTACTTCCACTTTCCATTAGCAAGACTGTTATACCTGTTTGTAAGTGTAACGATAGTATCGTATGCAGCATCACTCCATTTCCATTCTGCTTTACCATGCCGTGCCAGTTGTGCATACAATAATTTCTGATTAATCGCTGCTGAGCCTCTTACCGGGTATTCAATCAACTGAAACCAGCTATCCTGTTTTGCTGAAGAAATGCGTTTTGCCAGTTGCACTACTTTTGCATCTATCACCGCATAGTCTTTCAAACGCTGATTTATTTCTTCTTCACTCAAGGACAGGTCTGTTACTATTTTGTATTTCGGATCGCTTTCTTCTGTTCGGGTGGCGCCCATGAATTCAGGTTTACGGATATAAGCTAACCGATAGTATTCATTCATTACAGTAGCAATTTCTTTTGCATTCGCTATTCCAAACTCTCTTGCAAGCCAGTTATGCAAATGTTGTTCTACTCCTTTTTGATTGTTCGCAATGGAATCGATACTCCATGCCATATCTAAAAACAATTCCGTTAAATATTCGCCGGGTTTAATATCACCCACATTCACCACCCACATTTCTTTTGCTCCTTTTTCATAAGCCATCCGCATTTGTGTATAAATCTGTGCAGGATGAGTACTGGCCAGCCAGAGATAGTCATGCGGCCGTCCCCAATAGGAAACATGATAGTACACACCGTTACCGCCTTTTCGGGCACGTTCTTTTTCATTTGGAAAATGTTTGATGTACCCATAGTTATCATCACACCAAACCAATGTTACATCTTTCGGTACTTCAAAACCATAGTCATAAATATCCTGCACTTCTTTGTAAGGAATAAATGCC
>JANOIQ010000378.1:0-2464 GCA_031407835.1 Chitinophagaceae bacterium | reverse complement strand
GTGCGGGCCATTTCCAGGTGCTGTTCCTGGTCTTTTCCAACAGGAACATATTTAGCCCGGTGTAAAATAATATCCGCTGCCTGCAACACCGGGTAGGTTAATAATCCGGCATTCACATTATCAGGCTGCATGCGAACCTTGTCTTTAAAAGTGGTTGTTTTTTCCAACTCTCCTTTATAAGCAAGCATATTCAGATACAAATACAATTCAGCTGTTTCAACAATATGGCTCTGACAGTAAAGAGCTACTTTATCAGGATCCAATCCACAGGCAATATTTTCTGCAAAGACTCTTTTTACATTTTCCCTCAGCTCTTTGGTATCAGGATGAGTGGTTAATGAATGCCAATCGGCTACCATGAAATAACATTCGTACTGCTCCTGCATCTTTACATAATTCTGCATGGCACCAAAGTAGTTTCCCAGGTGTAAGTAACCCGTGGGGCGAATACCACTCATTACAATTTCTCTCTGTGTACTCATAACTTTTTTCTTTTCATCCTAACCGGTAAGGCGGCGAAGATAATGAGAGTTTTGTATGCAGAAACCCTGCATTTTTATTCCCGATAAGAAATGTATTAATATAAAAAAATCCCCTTGCAAGCAAGGGGATTTTTTTATCGAATAAATAAAATGATTAATAACTTCTCAATTTCAATTCAACTCTGCGGTTTTTTGATTTACCTGCAGCAGTTTTATTATCTGCAAGCGGACGGTCGGAACCAAAACCAGCTGAAGTTAAGCGTGAACCTTCAATACCCTGTGCTACCAAATAAGCTTTTACTGCTGCAGCACGGTTATCAGACAAGATTTGGTTTTTAGCTGCATCGCCTGTATTATCAGTATGTCCTTCCACATCTAATTGAAGAGTTGGGTTATCTTTTAAAATTTTAGCCACTTCATTTAAAGGAGCATAAGATTTTTTCTGTAATTGATAGCTTCCTGTATTGAAGAATACATTCTTGGCAGCAAATTCAACTTTAGTAATTACTTCAGCTTTAATTTCAGGGCAACCTGCATTTGATGCAACTCCAGGAACAGCCGGACATTTATCTTCTTCATCGTTTACACCATCACCATCAGCATCGGGAATAGGGCAACCTGCATAGCGGGCAACACCTGCTACAGTAGGACATTTATCTTCTTCATCATTGATACCATCTTTATCACTATCCGGAACCGGACAACCAACATAACGGGCTAATCCAAATACATCAGGACATTTGTCATCTTTATCTGCAATACCATCTTTATCTCCATCAGGGCAACCTTTCAAAGCTGCTAAACCTGCTGCATCGGGACATGCATCATTTTCATCCAATACGCCATCACCATCTCTGTCTTTTGGTGGTTCAGGAGCAGGCGGTGGAGGAGGTGGTGGTGCAACTTCTTTTCTTTTAGACAAAGGGACACTAAGTCCAAATGAATGTAAAAAACTGTAGTTTGCCTGTGATGTTACAGGTAAACGATAATTTGAATTCAGATGTATAAATACCTCATCAAATAAATTTACCTGCAAGCCCAACCCTAGTGGCATATAAGCAAGCCAGGTTGAACTTTCTTTTGCGACGCCAATTCCCGCCTGTAAATAAGGAACTACCCAATAATTATCAGGTAGTAATTTGACATTAATATTGGCATCAGCTTCGATGTAAAACGTTTCTGCACTGCTCATACTTGTTGAATTCCTGAGAGGATAGGTTACAAAGGAAGATGTAACCCTACCCATAAAATCAAGATTATTATTAATACCCTGCATATAATTTAAGGTGAGCGCAGGTTTCATTCGTTCCGTTTTGTACCATTTTTTTTGAATTAAAACATTACTGAGGCCGTTACTTCTTACCTCACTCGCTGTTTGAAAATCAATAAAACTAAACTGGAACCCGAGTGAAGGCATTTTCTTGAACTGGTTATTTTGTCCGTTTACTGCAAAAAGGCAGTTAACAGCAAGTAACAAAAGGAACAATTGTTTCATATAAGAATTGTTTTGGAAAGTGCAAAAATAAAGGTAGGTGCCGTAAACATGAAATTAATTATACACATTACTCCATTGTTCTTCGTTTATTTTTTTACAGGAGGCTTTTTCCCCAATACTTCCAGTTTTACCCTCGTAAGTCCGCTTTTAACAAACCCAAGCTTTTGCGCAGCTGCCCTTGTTAAATCAATAATGCGTTTATTTCGATGATGCAGACGGTCATTTATTTTTACTACTACTGATTTGCCATTCTTGAGATTTGTAACCCTTACATAAGTACCTATTGACAGAGAATTATGAGCACCGGTAAGTTTCTGCTGATTGAAAATTTCACCGTTTGAAGTTTTTCGTCCATTAAATTTATTGGAATAAAAACTGGCAATTCCATATTGAATTTTTGCCTTACTGCTGCCTGATTTTTTAGAATTCTTTGATGAATCCTGTGCAGAAACAGTTTGTCCCAGAAATAAAAATGCGCAAAAAAAGA
>JANOIQ010000364.1:0-7438 GCA_031407835.1 Chitinophagaceae bacterium | reverse complement strand
CGGTAAGCCAGGTTCCGGTCCTTTTTCATTAACAGGTCAGCCAAATGCAATGGGTGGAAGGGAAGTAGGCGGTTTATCAAATTTATTACCTGCGCATAGGGATTTATTAAATGAAGCTGATAGAAATGAAGTGGAAAAATTCTGGCAAATTCCATTGGGAACGATTCAACCCAAACCGGGTTTAACTGCAACTGAAATGTTTGATGCATTGAATGATGGCAAACTAAAAGCTATCTGGATTTTGTGCACCAATCCGTTGATCAGTTTGCCCGATGTGCGTAAAGCAGAAGAGGGGTTGAAGAAAGCGAAATTTGTAGTTGTGCAGGATGTAACGAATAAACTGGAAACTCTGCCATATGCTGATGTGGTTTTACCAGCTGCTGCATGGGCAGAGAAAGAGGGCACCATGACCAATGCCGGACGTTACATTTCTCATCTTTCTAAAATTAATGAGGCACCTGGCGAAGCACTGGCCGATGCAGAGATCATTTGCCGCTTTGCAAAAAAGATGGGCTATTATGGATTTGATTTTAAAAACGCTGCTGCGATTTATGCAGAACATGCTGCGTTAACAAAAGGAAGTACAATCGATATCAGTGATCTGAATTATGAAATTCTGAAAGAAAAGAGATCGGTTCAATGGCCGTATAAAAATGATTACGGCAGGAATGCTGCTAAAAATTATGGTACACCCAGGTTATTTACTGATAAAAAATTTCATACGCCATCTAAAAAAGCTAATATTCATTCTTTTGATGATAACAATCAAAGCGAAGCCCTTACCAGCATATATCCCCTGATACTTACAACCGGGCGAATCCGGGATCAATGGCATACACGCAGCAAAACAGGAAAGGTAAACAAGCTCAATCAACATATGAGTGAATCATTCCTTGAATTACATCCTGCAGATGCATTTATACGAAGGATCAAAGAAGGGGATGTTGTGGAAGTGTTTAATACAAGAGGAAATGTAAGGGTAAAAGCAAAGCTTACAGAAGATATTAAACAGGGTGTAGTATTTATGCCCATGCATTGGGGGAAAATTTTAAACAGCGATTTAAACCGTGCTAATAATCTTACCAACAATCTTGTTGATCCGAAAAGCAAAGAGCCAGATTTTAAATTCAGTGCTGTTGAAGTTATTTTATATAAAAAACCAAGGCAGAAAATAATTGTTGTTGGTGCAGGTGCAGGTGCATGTGGTTTTGTAAAAAGCTACCGGGTATTAAACAGTGAAGATGAGATTGAGATTTTCAGCAAAGAGAATTTCCCTTTTTATAACAGGGTGTTATTGCCCGATTATATCAGTGGTGTATTACCCTGGCATAACCTGGTTAAAATGACGGATGATGAAGAGACAGACTTTCGAATAAAGTTACACAGAGGTGTAAGTATTGAACATATTGACAGGGAAAATAAAACAGTTACGGATAGCAATGGTATTTCACACAAATATGATGTGTTATTGATGGCAACAGGAAGCCGTGCTTTCATGCTGAAGGATGTTCCTTCAATAAAAGGAATCTTTACTATGCGAAGTCGCAACGATGCGGATAATTTTAAAAATCATGTTCACCCCGCCAATGGAAAAGTAGTAATTGTAGGTGGGGGCTTGCTTGGAATTGAGTTGGCCGCTTCATTGCGTGAAGTGAATATAGATGTAACCATAATTCAGCGTATTTCCCGTTTAATGGACAGACAACTGGATCCATTGGGGAGTCAACTGCTGCACGAAGAACTGGTGAACAAAGGCATTGATATATTTTATAATGATGAAATTGACCGATTTCTTGGCGAAAAAGAAATTACCGGTGTACGGTTAAAGAGTGGTTTAATGATCAATTGCCAGGCAGTGGTTATTGCAATTGGCACTGTACCTAATATTGAAATAGCAAGAACTGCAGGTGTTGAATGTAAACGTGGTGTGGTGGTTGATGAGTATCTGCGTACCAGTGATGAACATATTTTTGCCATTGGTGAAATAGCGGAGTTCAAAGGATTTTTATATGGCATTACTGCAGCTGCTGAACAGCAGGCAGAAATTGTTGCAAAATATTTATGCGGAGATATTTCAAAATACTACAACGGTTCTCTGTTGATGAATATTTTGAAAATGCATGGCACCGAACTGTGTTCACTTGGTTTGGCAGAAGTGCCGGGTAATGATCCTTCCTATGAAGAAATCATTTTTATTGATAAAGCAAAGCGCTATTACAAGAAATGCATTGTTCACAACGATAAACTGGTTGGAGCTATTTTAATTGGTGACAAAAGTGAGTTCCTTGAATTCCGTAACCTGATTGAAAATAAAATGGAGCTGAGTGAAAAGAGGTTGCAGCTATTACGCAGTGGTAAAGCTATAGAACCTGTTACTGGAAAAATCATATGCAGTTGCAATAATGTAGGAGAAGGGAATCTTACAAACAAAATTAAAGAAGGCTGCAAGGATCATTTACAGTTGTGCCAATTAACTGGTGCCGGTATGGGATGTGGCAGTTGCAGACCTGAAGTAAAAACGATTCTTGAAAACTTTCTAATAAAAAACGTAACAGAAAAAGTATTGGTAGAAAAATGAAAAGCAGCCCAACTATAACGATCAATTTTCGTGGCGGTATTATATCGCCCGGTGATCTGTACAATATATTGGTAGCCTCAGGCAGGGCTGGTATTCGTTATGTCAGTTTTGGATTACGTCAGCAATTGATCATTACTGTAAGCGACGAAAGCAGGCCTGTGTTATTAACTGAACTTGATGCAATTGGTATTAAATATGAAGCAGGTTATGAACAGTTTCCGAATATTGTAAGTTCGTACCCGGCTGAAGAGATCTTTATCAACAATACCTGGCTGAGTGAAGGTGTGTACAAAGATATTTTCGATGGTATTGATTACCAACCGCAGCTCAAGATCAACGTATCAGACAATAATCAGAGTTTTACACCCATACTTACAGGCAATATCAACTGGGTTGCATCCAATGATTCATTGCATTTCTGGCATCTCTTTATACGTTTCCCCAAAACCAATACCATTTATGAATGGTCTGAAATGGTGTACACCAATGATGTGGCAAAGGTTTCAAAAGAAATTGAACAGATTATTCTGGAAAATCGCAGAATGTTTTATGATAACAAAGATGCAAAAGGAGAAGAGTTGATGAAACTTGTGAATGCCGGCCGTTACATTACAAAGCCATCTGAAAAACAGGTGCAGCTGCCTTTTTTCAATCTGCCTTATTACGAAGGATTAAACCGGTATAACAATAATAAATACTGGCTGGGTGTTTATCGCAGAGACGAATTGTTTAATGTCGATTTCCTGAAAGAGCTAAGTCTTCTTTGTCTTGAAACCAAGATTGGTCAATTATGCTCTACTCCGTGGAAAAGTATTATTGTAAAAGGAATTGATGAAAATGATAAAGCAAAATGGAGCCGTTTACTGGAAAAATATCAGTTGAATATGAGACATGCAGCGAATGAATTGAATTTCCAGGTAGAAGATAATTGCAGAGAAGGGTTGCAGCTGAAGAATTATCTTGTTAAACAGTTTAATGATGAAGATACCAGAACCTTTGGTATCTGTATTGGTATCAAAACAAGAGTAAAGAGCGAAGTGTTCAGCAGTATACTGGTGAAAAGAAAACCACTGGTGAAGCTATTCGGATGGGGGTTCTTTCATGTATATGATATTCTTTGTGCAGAAGATTTTAATCCCAACGAACGAACGGGTTTTGTTTTCAGTAGTAACAACCCAAAATTTTTATTAGCAGAACAATTACACCGTTCCATCCTTGCTTTTCAGCAGAACCGTGCCGGCAAAACTAAAGCTGCTCAAAAAGTTATTCCGGTTAAAAAGGAAACAGAAAAAAAAACCGACGCTTGTTACGTACATCAATGCAGGCGCTGCCTGTCAGTTTATGATGAGACGATTGGCGAACCTGAAAATAATATTGCAGCAGGCGTAAAGTTTGAATTATTGCCTGACGATTATTGTTGTTCTCTGTGTGAAGCGGAGAAGGATGCCTTTGTGAAAATTGAAAAATCAAAATTAGGGTTACAGCCCGTTTAATTCGGCATGCGCATTAAAATTGCGGAACTGTTTTTTCTGTTCCTCTTTTAATGCAACGGTAAATACAGAAAGATGATCGAGCATAAACTTCATGCTGTGTCTGGTTAATGTGCCATTTTGTAACATCCCAAAAATAGTTGTTAGTCCTTTGGCTGTATAAATCGCACACAAAGGTTCGGGTTCATGATCGTTCATAAATACAAATGCTTCATGAGCGGGGTTTTGTTCGCAGTGCGTATAAAGTTCTTTGAGTAAGGTTGGTTCTATCAGCGGCATGTCGCAGGCAAATACAAATAAGTCTTCACTGGTACATTGCAAGTGACTGCTTAATACACCCAGCAACGGCCCGTGCAGTTGAAGTGAAGCTGCATCAACAACCAAATCATTGGCAGCAAATACTTCTGCGTAATCATTATACTGTTGCCGGTTAACGGATAATTTTACAGGAATATTTAAAGTGCTGAATTTGTCAACTGCTGTTTGGGCCCATGTTTTCGCTTCCAGTTTCAGCAGGCCTTTATCGCTGCCCATGCGGGAGCTTTGTCCGCCACATAAAACAATTCCGGTCATAGCAGTTATAGGGAGCTTTGATGATGAGGTTTGGTATCAGCATGCCCTAAACTTTTTCCAGGACTCACCTGATCTCTTACGAGTTGTTTCAGTTCTTTGATTTCCGGGAAACCCCCATAGGTTTTTCGGTTAAAGATTTCCTTACCATCTATTGAAATATGGAAGTCACCGCTTACTTCACTTGGTTGCAGTGTAACGCCTTTCAGTTCATTTTCAAATGTGGTGAGTAATTCCTGCGCCATATATGCAGATCTTAAAAGCCAGTTGCATTTGGGGCAATATTCAATGGTAATAACGGGTTTCATATTGTGCAGGTTGATTGTTAAAGGGTTAAGAGCTATATAAAATTACTGTTATTTTGTTCGGATAAAAATTATTCTTTGTGAGAAATTGCAGGACGACTGCGTTTGCAAAAACTGTAATTTCATGGATGCGTTCAATCAGTCATTTATATGTTTACCCGGTCAAGTCCTTAGGCGGAATTGAACTAACAAGTGCCCTTTTAACAGACAGGGGTTTTGAACACGATCGTCGCTGGATGTTGATTGATAAAGAAAACCTGTTTATGACACAACGGGTTTATCCACAGATGGCATTGCTCCAGACATTGATAAGTGATAATGAACTGCAGGTTTTTGAAAAAAGAAACGAACTTGAAAAAATCAGCCTGGGGTTACACCCAATGAATGGAGAAGTTGTAAATGTGCAGGTATGGGATGACGTATGTGAAGCGTTGCTGATCAGTGAAGATGCAGATCATTGGTTTTCTCAAAAGTTGAATCAAAATTGTAAGCTGGTGTTTATGCCTGCTGCAACGAAAAGAAGAGTAGATGTTGATTATGCTTTGCAGGGTGATATAAACGGTTTCTCAGATGCATTTCCTCTATTGATGATAGGGCAGGCATCATTGGATGATTTGAACAGTAAGCTGGAAAAACCAATACCGATGAATCGCTTTCGTCCTAATATTGTTTTCACGGGAGGCAGTGCGTTTGAAGAAGATACGATGAAACATTTTCAAATCAATGGAACTGATTTTTATGCAGTGAAGCCCTGTGCAAGATGTGTGATTACAACAACCGACCAGGAAACAGGAATTGCTGCAAAAGAACCACTGAAAACATTATCAACATACAGGGCAGCAAATAACAAAGTATATTTCGGTCAGAATATTTTATATAAAAAAGAAGGAATAATTAAAGTGGGAGATGAATTGAAGATTGTGCAAACAAAAGCTGCTTTGCAATTGAATACATAATCATCTCGTTAAAAAAAACAGCATGCTGGTTGATCAATATAATCGTATACATAATTATTTAAGGATATCCCTTACGGATAACTGCAACCTGCGTTGTTTTTATTGCATGCCGGAAGAAGAGTATGAATTTACCACTTCATCAAAACTCATGCAGGCCGATGAAATTGAATCATTGGCTAAAACATTTGTTCAGCTGGGTGTAAACAAAATCCGCTTAACCGGTGGCGAACCATTAGTGCGTAAGGATGCTGCTGATATTATTCTTCGCCTGTCAAAGCTGCCCGTTAAACTTACGCTCACTACCAATGGCACAAGGCTGCATGAGTTTATTGATGTACTGGAAGAAGCAGGTGTACGTTCACTCAATGTAAGTCTCGATACATTACAGGCTGCCACTTTTCAGCACCTAACAAGAAGAGATCAGTTTCAAATAGTGTATAATAATATTCAGTTGCTCATCAGCCGCAACGTTCATGTAAAAGTAAATGTGGTAGTGATGAACGGTTTGAACGACGGTGAGATCAACGATTTTATTGCATGGACAAAACATACACCTGTACATGTACGCTTTATTGAGTTTATGCCCTTCAGTGGTAACCGATGGACAAGCAACCAGGTATTTACCTGGCAACAGATCTTACAGGTAGTAGAGCAACAATATTCATTTCTTCCCTTGAAGAATGAAGAACATGATACAGCGAAGGGCTATATCGTTCCCGGTCATGCAGGAACATTTGCTGTGATCAGTACCATGAGTGCTCCCTTTTGCAGCAGTTGCAACCGCATGCGTTTAACAGCAGATGGTAAAATGAAAAACTGTTTGTTTGCCGAAAAGGAAATGGATCTGTTAACTGCTTTGCGTAGGGGAGAAGATGTAACAGCACTTATTCAACAAAATATTGCAGCAAAAGCAAAAGAGCTCGGCGGGCAATTCACTGCCGACTTTGAACACCTGAATGCTGAGACAATTCATAACCGGAGTATGATCGGAATCGGCGGATAGATGAAAGTACGAGTTACGAAGTTAGAAGTACCCCGTCTGACGCCCTCGTCTGACGGAAATAAGGTAAAGTGCAAAAGCCATCACTTTACAAGTAGGAAACCACTCCTGTAATTGTATTTTATTTTGTGTTTTATGTTTTGAAGAATAACTAACTTTCGTAAAAGTATTCCATCATGGCAGTAATAAGTTTGAACGTAAATGGTAAAACGCTATCGGTTGATGTAGATCCTGCAACACCTTTACTATGGGTGCTGAGAGATCATTTAAATCTTGTGGGTACAAAGTTTGGTTGCGGCATGGCACAGTGCGGTGCATGCACCGTCCACTTAAACGGTAACGCCGTACGTTCCTGTTCATTACCGGTTTCGGCTGTAAAAAATAATGCTGTTGTTACTATTGAAGGGTTAAGCGAAAAAGGTGATCATCCGTTGCAGCAGGCATGGGAAGAACTCGATGTTTCTCAATGTGGTTATTGCCAGGCTGGTCAGATTATGAGTGCTGCTGCATTGTTGAAACGCAATGCAAAGCCAACTGAT
>JANOIQ010000360.1:0-2497 GCA_031407835.1 Chitinophagaceae bacterium | reverse complement strand
TGCATATTGATGTGGGTTATCCAACTGTGTACAACAATGAAGTATTGAATGAAAAAACAAAAACAAAAGCGGCTGAATTATTCGGTGAAGAGCATGTAGAAGAAACAGAATTAAGAATGGGCGCTGAAGATTTTGGTTATTATACCCAGCAGATCCCCGGCTGTTTCTATCGTTTAGGTGTGATGAATAAAGAAAAAGGGATTACAAGTGGTGTACACACACCTACTTTTAATATTGATGAAAATGCACTCGAAAATGGTATTGCAATGATGGCTTGGTTGGGGAGTAGTGTTGAGGCGTGAGTATTGTTTAGTATAGATATCTATGAGGTGAAAGTATGATGGAATGAATCGTAAGAAAGAATTTAATGAAAGGTCAAACTAATATTTTAAGATACATTATTGGTACTTACCTCGTTTTAGGAGGCGGTTACTTCCTTTATTTACTTCTTAATGAATTTGGTTTTTTGGGTTTTTTAAATAGTTTCTTTCCGGCAGTTATAACTTCTTTAATATTAATATTTTTTATTGTATCAGGTTTTGTTTTCAGTTTTAGAATGTATGGTAAAATAGGTTATTTATTTGTTAGAATAAGCCTTTGGCTTCAGGCGATTCAGGTAATGCTATTAGGGATCGTATTTAAAAATTCTTTTGGACCATATTTTGGAATAGGATTTACTGATACTCCAGATTTGAAATTTGTTTTTTCTACAAATATATTTACTTACAAATTTGAGAATGGGTTCGATAAAGTGAGCGATGAAATAAGCATTGTATTTAATTTGATAGCCATTTTTTTATTGGTATTGATTAATTTTATTCAGAAAGAGGAAAGCTTAAATGAATCTGAAATTACATCTTTAGATATCGAAAGCTAACTGCAATTCTTTTTCCTATCATTGGAAGTCGAATATATTTCTGTCAGGCATAAATCCTTATGTAGTGGTTGTTGTTTTTCAAAAATGCATGCAACTTTTATATTCTGAATGACTTCTTTCCATCAAACCAAAAATTGCCTTACATTTATTTAGCACAAAAAACACTTGTCTATTATGCCTATCCGAATGACAGATGATCCACAGGATCAACAGGAGCAATACAACAATGACAACTCAGGTGGCGGAGGTGGAAAATTTCCAACTGGCGGCGGAGGCGGCCTGCTCAGTTTATTACCCTTATTATTAGGTTTGTTTGGTCGTGGCAAAGGAGGTGGCGGAAAAGGAATTATTATTTTATTGGTGATTGTTGCCGGTGCTTATTTCTTTTTAAGCCGCAGCGGTTGTAATATTTCAGATATAGCCGGTTTGGCAACAGGTGGTTTTTTGGATCCCAAGCAATTTGAAAAAGCTGAGATCTATGAACCACTGGCTGATGATAATACAAAAAACCCATTGCCAGAATCAGCCAACCTGCAAAAGTTTTGTCCAACACCACAAAACCAGGGGTCACAAGGTTCATGTGTTGCATGGAGCAGTGCATTTGCAGCACATACAATTCTGGAAGCAAGTAAAACCGGTAAGCAGGCAAATGATGTTGCCTTCTCACCTTCGTTTATGTATAATCAAATTGGTTTGGAAGGTTGCCAGGGTTCTTACATCATCCGTGCAATGGAATTTATGACCAAGCAGGGTGGAGTTCCTTATGCCGAGTTTCCGTATAACGATCAGGATTGCCAAAGTCAACCAGGTGGGCAGTTACAACAGGAAGCTGCGCAGTTTCGTATGCGTGGTTTCAACCGGTTAAGTCTGGGTGATCGTAATGATGCCGTTGATCTGCGTGCCATCAAAGAAAATTTAGCACAAGGTGCACCGGTAGTTATTGGTATGATGGTGGGGCAAAGTTTTATGCAACCCATGATGGGTCAGGATGTGTGGGTTCCTGAACAGGGCGATAGAAGCATGATGGGCTTTGGCGGTCATGCTATGTGTGTGGTTGGTTATGATGATACAAAATATGGCGGATCTTTTTTATTAATGAATAGTTGGGGGAAAGAATGGGGCACCAATGGATTCGGTTGGGTACGCTATGGCGATTTTCAAACGTATGTACGTGAAGCATATGGTGTAAATCCAATGCATCAAAGTAATAAAGATGTTCAGCAGTTTTCCTGTGAAGTTGGTTTGGTAAGAGTGGAATATGATGGAAAGAAAACAGTAGCCAGGGATTATATACCGGTAAAAGCAGCAAGTGGTAATCGTTTTGAAACAACAGCACCCGTTCGTCCCGGTACAAAATTTAAAATGGAAATTAAAAATACAACAGAGTGTTATGTGTATGTTTTTGGTAAAGAAGCAGATGGAACGAGTTATACCTTGTTTCCTTATCCGAGAACAGATGATCCAACCAAAACAAAATATTCACCATTCTGCGGCATCACTGGTTACCGTATGTTTCCGAAAGATAAAAGCATGACGCCTGACAGCATTGGAACAAGAGATGTAATTGCAGTGGTGATCAGTAAAAAAGAATTGAACTGGTATCAGTTGAATCAACAGATC
>JANOIQ010000336.1:0-5466 GCA_031407835.1 Chitinophagaceae bacterium | reverse complement strand
GATCATAATCAATAGTTTAATTTTAAGAATTCACAAATTATAGTGATCAAAAGACAAAGCCTAAATTTTACTGCTGATCGTGAGCAGTTCTAACACTGACTTTGTACTTTATCAATTATAAAAATCCTGTTTCAAGACAATCTATTAGTTTCTATTGCTGCACCAATACTTTTTCATACCGCACTATATTATCTACCCTTACCTGCAACAGATATTGCCCTGCTGTTAAACGCACACCTGCAAAATTGGTTCTGTTTATTTCAAATAACTGCAGGCCTTTTAACTGAAAACCCATATTTTTCGAAGCCACAACCTGTCCCTGAATATTCATCAGCTGTATGCTTACTTTACCGCTCTTTGGTAACTCATACCGTACCGTTGAAGTTTGCTGCACCGGGTTTGGATAAACACTCAACTTAAATTCATTACTGTTAGCTATTACATCTCTAATGCTGGTTGTTATAACGCCTCCTGTAATATTCTGATCAAGAAAAACTTTGAACTGACCGGGAGCCAGTGTAATGTTCTGACTGTTTCCAGCTACACTGATTGTTCCCCCATTTGTATAATCATACCAAGTACCGTTTGCAGGAAATGCCACACCCGGGCTTTGTTCAACTACATCAAAATTGGCAACAACAACATATTTCAGATCGGAATGATCTACTACAATTGTTTTTATCAAGGTGCCCCCCAGATTAGTTCCGGCTGCAAGTATTGGTGAACGGAATGCGATTGGCTTTTGCTTGCGCAGTTTAGCGAGTGCAGCATAGGTTTCATAGATGCGGCGACGATTCAGATCCTGAAAATAATCCCAGCGAACCGGCTTTGGATTAGTACGCCCACCATTGGAATTAATGGAATAATCATACCCCAATTCACCAAACTGCCAAATCATTTTAGGACCCGGAATTGCCATTAAGATTGCGGCCATCGCCTCTGTTCTGCGTAAAGCAGTATTCAAATCTCTTGGGTTATGTACACCGGAATTGGACGTATTTGTATTGAAATTATTTTGTGTACTGTAGATGACTCTTTCTTCATCATGACTTTCAGCATATGTTATTAAAGCGGGTTTATCTGTCAAATCGCCGGCATTCCAGGAAGAACGATTACGCCAAAAGGCATTGTTGATATCTGATTCGGTTGAAACTCCTTTTACATTACCTGTAAAATTAAATGTCATATTTCCCCAGAGCAACATACCTCTTCTCGCCAGTTCAGCATCTTCTGTTGAAGCGGCAAAATGTTCAAGAATACAATAAGAACCGTTGGATACAACCTGCATACTGTCGTAATACCGTTGCAAAATATTAATGCGATCCTGGTTAAATGCATCCCAGCAACCTTGATTACCTGCACAATTTTGATTGGTAAATCCTTTACTCAAATCCCAACGGAATCCATCTATTTTATACTCGGTTAACCAATGACGGATAAACCTTGATACATGATATTTCGTTGCAGTTGTGTTGTGATTAAAATCGTAAAACACACCAAATGGATGCTGATCTGTTTCGTAGAAATAAGGGCTGTTGGCTGCAGGACGGTTTAAGGCTGCATTCCACCACATCCAAACTAACGGTGATGGCTGATCGGCCTGATTAAATGCCACATCCTGTATTACTGCAATACCCATACTGTGTGCTGCATCAATAAATGCTTTCAGTGCATTTTTTGTTCCGTAAGCTTTATCAGGCGCCATGTAATAAAGTGGATTATATCCCCAGCTGTTATTACCGCTGAATTCATTAAACGGCATAATCTCGATTGCATTAAACCCGAGATTTTTAATATAGTTCAATGTATCTTTTAATGTTTGCCAGTTTTGAGCAGCAGTAAAATCTCTCACCAGCAATTCATAGATCATCAGATCTTTTTTATCTGGACGTACATAGCTGTTACTTGTCCAGTTATACGCTGCTTCACCAGGGGTAAGTACACCCACAAAACCACCTGTTGTTTTTCCTATAGGGTAAACAGGCATATTTGGAAATGTTGCCGCTGAAATAAATTGATCATTGTTCGGATCAAGTACAAGTTCGCTGTAAGGATCAGCAACACGGATGGTATCATCAACAATGTATTGATAGCGGTAGTTTGTTCCTGCTGTAAGTCCTGTAATTCTTGTCCAGAAGTAATCGCCGTCTTTCTTTAATAATCCATTGCAGGTTTGCAGCCAGTTATTGAAATCTCCAACTACTGAAATTTTATTTTTCAATGGTGCATATAAGATGAGAACAGCTTCTGTATTATTATTTTCATATGTAATGCCATCTTTTAATCCGGCTGGTCTTGCTCCTGTTGGATAAGATGCAGGTGTAATGCTGAAGTTAACAGTATCTCTTTTGAAGGTGCCGTTATCATCAGCTTCAACCGTTATAATATGCTGGCATTCTGTAGTAACATTTGTTGTGCCGCTTACTGTTTGAGCAGCAGCGACAGTTCCTATCTGATTTCCATCATAACGAATAGTGAGTGCTGCATTTTTAGATGATACTGCCGTAACAGGAATTGCGGCAGGAATAGAAACATTAATTGGCTCCGGAACCATGTTATAGGTTGGCTGCATAAAAGGAGAGGTAAACCTAACAGCAAATTCACCAGCTGCATAAACCGGAATGTACATATCACTTCCATCTGTATTTGCCTGTTTCTTTGTTCCATCACCACTGCGGAAAAGAATAGCCACTTTTAAAATGGTTTCCCCTGCAGGTACTCCATAATAAGCTCTGATATCGGTGATATTAAATTGCCATTTATTGCCGCCAAGAGAAGTTGCCTGTAACAGGGCATTGGGCAGATTAAAATTCTGATTGAATTTTACATAACGCCAGTTTGAACTGCTTGTACTGAGATTGGTAATAACGCCTGTGTGAACATAAACATCCGTAGCAGGATGATTTAAGAGGCCCTTGCTCCCTTTATTGGCGTCCATCGTAATGGAAAGGTTGCTGTTATCCAACGGAAAGTCCGTTGTAAAACTCAGTAGCTGAGCTTGTAAGCTGAAAATGATCAGCACAGCAAACAGTAAGAGTATTAATCTTTTCATAATGCAATCCGTTAACATCAGCTCCCTGCGGTAATATGTTAAATGAATCGGGATTTTTTAAAACCCATACATTCATCAACAAAATATTACAAACCCCTGCAAAAATTGTTTAGTGCAAACGTTTTCACTGTGCAAAGCTATACCACAGTTGAGGTTACTATTTGAACAATAATTCCATTTTATAGCACTATATTGCCATGATTGTTTACCTTAGCTGTACCAATTTTCAGTGAATTATGATGAAAGCCGAACTCGAAAAGATTGTTCCCGGGGAGGATAAACCGATACTGGTAGCATACCGGATGAATCTCCCTTACCTGGAGTTTTACTGGCACCATCACCCGGAATATGAGCTTACGTATAAAATAAATGTTGCCGGCAAACGAATAGTTGGAGACAGCTATGAACAATTTGAAACGGGAGATCTTGTACTGATAGGGCCTGATATGCCGCACACCTGGGTAACTGACAGGAAAATAAAAAATATGAACTGCGACTTCGTCGTCATCCAGTTTTCCGGTTCCTTATTTAACAGCCTGTCTGGCTTAAGTGATTTTGAAAGCATCAAACGCCTGCTGCAAAACTGCAAACATGGTTTAGCCTTTAAAAACAGTGCGCCTTTTAAAGAAATGATTCTTTCACTCCCAAATAAAACCGGAGTTCAAAAAATTACTGATTTCCTTTTATTACTGGAACAACTGGCCAAACAAAAAGGCAGAAGGCTGGCTTCTTCTGAATACGATATTTCGCAGGCAAAAAATAAAGAGTACAGAATCAACAAGGTTTGCACTTACCTGGAACAGCACTATTCCAAACCCATCAGCATTAGTGATGCTGCAGCAATTGTAAATATTTCACCCAGTGCTTTTTGTAAATTTTTTAAACGGGCAACCGGTAAAACATTTTCTGATTACCTCAATGAAATCCGGATTGGTTATGCCTGCTATCAGCTGATTGAAACAGATAAACAGATTTCAACCATTGCCCGCAGTGCAGGGTTTGAATCGATCACTTATTTTAACCGTGTGTTTACAAGAAAGAAAAACAGTACACCAAGAGCATTCAGAAGTGAGGCCAACTGATTATTTTTTATAAACAGTTTCTCCGTTACAAATTGTTTTCACCACTTTTGCTTTCAGTATCTGCTCAAACGATGCCGTCATAATATCTGTATCAAGCAATACAAAGTCAGCAAACTTTCCCGTTTCAATACTTCCTTTTTCTTTTTCTTCAAAGTTTGACCTGGCTGCCCAGATGGTCATTCCTTTTAACGTTGCTTCACGGGTTAATGCGTTTTCTGTTTGAAAACCACCAGCCGGCCAGCCCTTTACATCTTTCCGGAATACAGCTGCATAAAATGTTTTCAGCGGATCAATATCTTCAACAGGAAAATCTGTTCCCAGCGGGAGCCAACCATTTTGTTTCAGCAGATCATTATAAGCATAGGCTCCTTTTACACGCTGAGTTCCCAGCCTTTTATCAGCCCAGTACATATCACTTGTTGCATGAGTCGGTTGTACACTCGGCACAATACTGTACATGCCAAACATGTTGAAATCATTTTCATTTACTACCTGTGCATGTTCAATACGCCAGCGCAGATCATTCTTTCTCTTTAAATACTTACCATATATATTTAAGATAGTTCTGTTGCCGCTGTCGCCAATAGCATGCGTACACATCTGGAATTCTTTGTTGTAAATAACGGCAGCAACAGAATCAAAATGCTCAGGATTGCTCAATAAAAATCCAAGATGTCCGGGTTTATCTTCATAAGGTTTAAGTAAGCAGGCGCCTCTTGAACCCAATGCACCGTCAGCATATACTTTAAAGCTGCGCACATTCAACCGATCCGTTTTAATTTTTCCTCTTTTGAAAATGGCCTCATAATTATTTTTTGCATCACTGAGCATCACATACAAACGCATTTTCAACTCTCCGCTTTGATTGGCCTTTTCAATCTGCAATACGTTTTCATAACTCACCCCGCAATCATCAATCGTTGTTAACCCAACAGCAAAGCAATTTTGCTGCGCAGCGAGTAACCCTTCTTTGATCTGCTGATCAGTTGCAGCAGGAATAGTTGCAGAAACCAAATCAACTGCATTATCAATTAGTACTCCTGTTGGTTTGCCTTCTTTCAAAATTACATCACCACCAATTAATTTTGTTGAAGCAGTTATTCCACTTTTATCCAGCGCCAGCTGATTCACAATTGCTGCATGACCATCAACTCTTGTTAAGATGACGGGATTATTTGGGAAAAGCTGATCTAATTTTTCTTTGGCTGGATATTCTTTTACTTCCCAATCATTCTGATCCCATCCTCTTCCAATAATCCATTCGCCTGGTTTTGCATGTAACCCTTTTGCAAAATCGGTGAGATGATTCAGTACATCTTCCCAGCTTTCAGT
>JANOIQ010000325.1:0-9957 GCA_031407835.1 Chitinophagaceae bacterium | reverse complement strand
GGTTCAATCTGTAACGATACAACAATTCAGCGTTGCTTCACCATTGCTCCTGTTGAGCTGGGGCCCGGAGTTGCTGTTGATTTCTCGAACTTCACCTGTAATTCATTCACCGGTACAATTACCGGTACTACCGGACTTGGTAATGCACATTATTGTTTATACGATAACCTCAATGTACTGATTGGCTGTAATTACACAGGTGTATTTGACAGCCTTGCATTCGGCTCTTACTGTATGACCATTGAAACATCAGTTCTTACCGGTGCATGTGCCGATACAACCTTTACAAGATGCTTTACAGTAACTAAACCTGCTCCTTCTGTTGACAATGTAGTTACAGAAAAAACATGCAGCCTATTCAAAGCAACCATACCCGGTACACAGAACATGCTTAATCCAAACTTCTGTTTATATCAAAATAATGTATTAATCAATTGCAATACAACAGGAGTTTTTGACAGTCTTGCTTTTGGTAACTACTGTATAAGAGTAACTGATTCCTGTGCGGATACAACCATTGAAAAATGTTTTGAAGTACTGGCCGATGTAATTGATATTACGGTGAACGCAAGAGCTTCCTGCAGTATTGATCAGACTAAAATTACAGTTACTGTTGATACAGGTACAGGGCCATTTGAGGTTAAGATCTTTGATCAGTCGGGCACCCTCATTACCACAATTAATACAAATAATACACAGATTGTTATTGACAGTTTATCAAATCTTCCGACTGGTGAGCAATACACAGTTACAGTAAGTGATGGTTGCGGTAATCTTGCAACAACAACGGTTGCACCGGTGGCGTCTTACTTTACGAAGAGTTCTGTCATTACAAGAAACTGCCCGGGTGGATCATTTACACAAGGGTCATCTGACATTGAATTGACGCTGAATTCAAATCTTGCGAAAGTATTTCCATTCATTATAAAAAAAGATGGAGCAACAGTGAATATATCGTATTCATTCTCCAATTCTTCACAAACTGTATTTACATTTAAAGACCTGGAGCCGGCGGTTTATATAATCAGGAGCCGTGTTAATAATTCATGCAATCTGAGTTTGTACGATACAATTACAGTAACAGCTTATCAATATCCATCACTGCAGAATTCAACGCTTTACCGGTGTGATGATAACAGCTTTAATATAACAGCTGTTACAACCGGAGGAATTACTCCTGCCATGTATGAGATTATTGGAAGTATACCATCTTCTCCATCCATTATTGCAGCACCGCAAAGCAGCCCGGTTTTCAATATCAATAATGGAACAGCCTATTCACTGGTGCGGTTAAGAGTGCTTGATGCATGCGGCAATGCATCCATTAACGATATCAGTACCGTACCGCTTGTAAACATACTAATCAATGTACAGGGAGGATGTATTTTCGACAGTGCAAATCTGAAAGTGGATCCTGTACCGGGTGCTGCTTACAGCTGGTACAAAAAAACATCAGCAGTTGACAGTACACTTGTAGGTACTGCTTCCAATTATTATATTCCTTACATTACCCTTGCTGATACGGCCATGTATGTTTGTAAAGTTGAATTGCAGAGCGGATGTATAACCAGGTTAGCCTATTACAGAATAACCGGTTACTGTGATCAGGTTTTGGATGACAGGAATATTAAACTGCATGGAAGAAAATCGGGAAATGATGTATTAATCAACTGGAAAGTAAACAGCGAATCAGATCTGAAAGAATATGTTCTTGAACGGAAACGCAGCGATGAAAATGAGTATACAGCTATTCACCACGAAAAAGTAAAAGGCAGCAATGGGCTTTACACATTTACTGATACAAAACCAGGGTATTATAAAACCTATTACCGTATTCGTGTGGTAAAACAAAATGGCAGTATCGCTTATACAAATTTCATTACTATCAGAAATGATGCAGCTGAAAACGGTTTCAACACCTATCCCAATCCTGTAAAGGATGTGCTTACTATTCAGTTAAATAATACAAGCCTGAAAGAAATCGTATGGAGACTGTCCGATATTAATGGAAAATTGATTCAGGAAAAGAGAATGTCTGTACTGCCGCAACAAAATTTCCAACTGCTTCGACCGGCTGCTCTTCATCCGGGAATGTATTTACTGAGTATAACAGATTTGCACAGCAATACAACTACAATTAAAAAAATCATGTTTCAATAACCAAGAGTGATGCCTCCGATCCTTTTCAGGATCGGGGCTTCTTTTATTTCTAAAATAGATCCGGGTTAATTTTTTCAGAACTGTTTATTTATGATTCTTTAATGCCACCCATGTCCATGCAGCTCCTGTAAGATCAACAGCGCCAAATAAAATCAGCATGGGAGACACATAATCCAGTAAGGCAAAAGAAAAAAATGCAAGAAAGACAAATGCTCTTGTTGGGATGGTATGCTTAAAAAATGCATGCACATTCTCAGCTCCGGCCCGATGATAATAATAGCCGATAGCAAAAGCGAGTACACCCACAACCCTGATCCATACCTCATTTGTTTCAGGTAATTGCAGAGTAGTTAATAAAAAATTGGGTACAGCAATCAAAGTAATTCCTACCACATACAGGTAGAAACCGAAATAATAAACAGATTTGGCAGCAGCAGTCATAACAATTGATTTTGGTGAGTTGAACAATGTTTGATGGTCAAGATATTGATTAAAAACCGGTGTAGCAAGGCGTTCGGGGGTGAAAACCTGCTGTCGGGCGAAACTTGTTTACCTTCGCCGCTATGCAACAGAACACAGAATGGCTGGAAGATGTATTAGCCAACGTTAAGATCAAGGCCCTCAACGAGATGCAGCTGGCCTCACTGGAAGCACATTCCGCAAAAAACGACATCATTTTATTATCAGCTACAGGCTCGGGTAAGACCCTTGCTTTTTTGATACCGCTTGTTTCTATGTTACAGGCCGATCCCACAAAAACAAAGGCCATCATCATTGTTCCTTCCCGTGAGCTGGCCATGCAGATTGAACATGTATTTAAAAGTATGGGATTGAATTTGAAAGTTTCCTGCTGCTACGGTGGCCATAAAAGAGAGGTTGAAGAAAATAATTTAAAGCAGTCTCCTGCCCTGCTAATCGGCACACCCGGACGTTTAGCCGATCATATCCGCAGGGGAAATATTTCAACAACTACCATTGAAACATTGGTACTGGATGAATTTGACAAATCATTAGAGCTTGGCTTCCAGGAAGAAATGTCATTTATCATTGGGTCATTACCTGCTATCAATAAAAGAGTGTTGACTTCTGCAACAGAGATGGAA
Source organism: Chitinophagaceae bacterium (assembly GCA_031407835.1). Classification (GTDB taxonomy): domain Bacteria; phylum Bacteroidota; class Bacteroidia; order Chitinophagales; family Chitinophagaceae; genus Lacibacter. The sequence continues at coordinate 6,694 of JANOIQ010000325.1, read as the reverse complement.
GAAATTCCTGATTTTGTTGGGTTGAATGAACCGGTGAAACTTGATTTCTTAACCGGCAATGAAGATGCTGATACCGGCTTGGCGATTAAAACATTACTCAGCCCTGAAAAAGATAAGCTCGATACGTTGTTCCAGCTCATCTGTATGCTCGGCAACCGTTCAACAATCGTATTCTGCAATCATCGTGAATCTGTTGAACGCACAAGTGTATTATTAAAAGAAAAAGATATCCTGAATGTGTATTATCATGGCGCTATGGAACAGCAGGAACGTGATGCAGCCTTGTGTAAATTCAGAAACGGAACTTCGAATGTTTTAGTAACAACTGACCTGGCAGCAAGAGGTTTGGATATTGCACATATCCGTTACATTATACACTATCATTTACCGCATACAGAAGATATGTTTACACACCGCAATGGCAGAACAGCCAGGATGGATGCAAGCGGTACAGCGATTCTGATATTGGGACCTGATGAAAAAATGCCTGCTTATATTCCAAAAGATGCTGAGCAGATTGAATTACCTGAAACAGCTATTATACCGGAGAAGCCAAAATGGAGTACACTGTTTATAGCAGCAGGCAAAAAAGATAAAGTAAACAAGATTGATATTGTTGGCTTCCTTACCAACAAAGGAGAATTAAAAAAAGAAGATATTGGTTTAATTGAAGTAAAAGATTTTTTCTCTTTTGTGGCCATCAAGAAAATTAAGGCAAGCAATACACTGCAAAAAATTAAAGAACAAAAGATTAAGAATAAGAAAGTGAAGATTGCCGTTGCGAAATAACAGCTTGTTTCAGCACAAAACAATCACAGAGTTCAGTCCTAAAGTATCTTTACATTCAATGGAAACAACGCATTATCCCATCATCATTATTGGCGGCGGTCCTATTGGGCTTGCCTGTGGTATTGAAGCGAAAAAAGCAGGCATATCCTATCTTATTCTTGAAAAAGGCTGCCTGGTGAATTCTCTGTATCACTACCCATCTAACATGACTTTTTTTTCTACCTCTGAGCGGTTGGAGATTGGTGATGTGCCCTTTGTGAGTAACAACCCGAAACCAACCAGAGCCGAAGCATTGGAATATTACAGAAGAGTAACTGATACATACAAACTCAATATTCATTTGTTTGAAGAAGTAATACAAACAGAAAAAACAACACAGGGTTTTAGCATCAGCACAGCAAAGAATCAGTACACAGCACAGCACATCATTATTGCTTCGGGCTTCTATGATATTCCTTACCTGTTACATGTACCCGGTGAGAATTTGCCCAAAGTAACACACTATTACAAAGACCCTCATTTTTATGCTTTTCAAAAAGTACTGGTGGTTGGTGCCAATAATTCAGCAGTTGATGCAGCACTGGAAACATGGCGCAAAGCTGCTCATGTAACAATGGTGATCCGTGAAAAAGAAATTGGAGAGCGTGTAAAATACTGGGCAAGGCCCGACATTGTTAACCGCATCAGTGAAGGCTCCGTCAAAGCTTATTTTGAATCAACCATTCTTGAAATAAGGGAACAGCAGGTGGACATTCAAACACCCGACGGTGTGATTACATTGCCGAATGATTGGGTAATTGCTGCAACAGGTTATCAACCGAATCTTGATTTTTTACAACAGATCGGCATTCTGCTGTCAGAAGATGAAGTAAGAAAGCCAATGTATGATGAACAGACACATGAAACCAATGTGGAGAATATTTACCTGGCAGGTGTTATTTGCGGAGGAATGAATACCCACCGTTTATTCATTGAAAATTCAAGAGAACATGCACAGCAAATTATTCAATCAATAAAAAAAAGACAGACCGCTTAAATGCTTTTCACCTGATCAGCGTTTCGCCTTTGTTGGTCGCCTGACCAACATAACTCAATATAAAAAAATATGAATTTATATACAACCAGTTCTGGCATAACAATCACCTGTCATAAACGTATTGCAATCTATCTTGAAAAAGAAGTACAGGAATTGGGTTTTACTGTTGATGAAACTTTTATCACGGGTGTAAAATTAACAGGCACTATTAATGATTGCATCAAACTCAATCTCAATCTGCGTTGTGCAAGCCAGGTATTGTACAGCCTCAAACAATTTGAAGCAGAAAATGCTGATGATATTTATAACAACCTGCATAGTTATCAATGGGAAAATATTTTACCAGATCCCGGATATTTTTCAGTTACCAGTAATGTTAACAATCCAACCATCAACAACAGCATGTTTGCCAACCTGCGGGTAAAAGATGCCATTGTTGACAGGCTCCGTGATAAAAGAGGTACTCGTCCGTCAACAGGATCTGATTTAACCGGAACGGTAATACATTTATTCTGGAAGAATGAAAACGCAGAAATTTTTATTGATACATCAGGCGATTCACTTGCAAGACATGGCTATCGCAAAATTCCCGGTCTTGCTCCCATGCTGGAAGGATTGGCATCAGCAACTATTTATGCTACCTGCTGGGATCGTATTTCACCGTTTATCAATCCCATGTGCGGATCAGGAACGATAGCAATTGAAGCTGCTTTGATTGCCACCAACAGAAGACCTGGTTTGTACAGAACCAACTATGCATTTATGCATTTGCAGGGATATGATGAAACCATTTATAGAAAAGAAGATGCATTGCTTGAAGAACAGATCATTGATGTTCCCGGCCTCCGCATTATTGCAACAGATTATGATTTAAAAGCCATTGAAAACTCAAAGAAAAATGCAATAGCAGCGGGTGTACATAAGTTGATAGAGTTTGCTGTATGTGATTTTGCTTTAACAGAAGTTCCTCCAAATGTTCCCGGTGTAATGATGGTGAATCCTGAGTATGGCGAACGACTGGGCGATATCACCGAACTGGAAGAAACTTACAGCCGTATCGGCGATTTCATGAAACAGAAGTGCGGGGGCTATTTTGGGTATGTGTTCACCGGCAATCTTGAACTGGCAAAAAAAATAGGGTTGAAAGCCAAACGGCGCATTGAGTTTTACAACAGTACCATTGATTGCCGTTTATTTGAATATGAATTGTATACCGGCACCAGAAGAGAAGCAAAAGAACTCAAACCTGAATAAACAAATACAAAATCATTTTTTCTGCGCTTCAAAAAAATTATCGAAAGTACCTGCTATTTTATTTGTGAGCCGGAGCTGATTCATTAAATTACCGCTGCAAAAAATGTCATTATACATCACATCCTTAAATTCGGGCAGTAACGGCAACTGCTATTATATCGGCAACGATCAGGAAGCTGTGCTCATTGATGCAGGCATCAGTTGCAGGGAAACAGAGATCCGGATGAAGCGCCTTGGTTTGGCCATGGAAAAAATCAAAGCCGTTTTTATTTCGCATGAACACAACGATCATATTAATGGAGTGATCGTTTTATCAAAAAAACACCAGATTCCGGTTTACATAACAGAGGCTACACATAAGAAGGCAAGAATAAAATTGGAAAAACATCTTATCAACAGGTTTAAAGCAGATAAACCGGTGCAGATTGGAGAGTTGACTGTTACGCCTTTTCAGAAATTTCATGATGCACATGATCCGCATAGTTTTACAGTTTCTTCTTCAACAGTAACAGTGGGCATCTTTACTGATCTGGGTATTGCCTGCAACAATCTCACTCATCATTTTCAGCAATGCCATGCGGCTTTTCTGGAAGCTAATTATGATGTGGACATGCTGGAAAATGGGAACTATCCATTTATCTTGAAGAAACGAATTACCAATGGCAACGGTCACCTGTCGAATATACAGGCACTGGAATTATTCAACACGCACAGGCCCGCTTTCATGAGCCATCTCATCCTGTCGCATTTATCAAAAAACAATAATAAGCCCGAACTGGTGTATGAACTGTTTACACAACATGCTGGAGGAGCTGAAATTATTGTTGCTTCCCGCTTTGAAGAATCTCCCGTTTTCAAAATAGAAAATAACAGTCAGGCTCCTCCACAGCACAAACCTGCGAAACAAAAAAAGAACGTAAACCAGCAGCAGCTTTCCCTGTTCTGATACAATCTGATTTGTTCATAAAACACATACTATTAATTTCCTTCCTTTCAGAAATTAGTATATCTTACCGCACACGTTTAATTCCACCCCCGTATTTCCTTATGAATCGTCCGTCCTCTAAGGAATGTCATTCAGCTCCCTGTTAATTCAACAGGCTGCTGATTTATTCATCACACAAACCAATCGTAACATGAAAAAAATGTTCATCATTGTATGCGCATCACTTTTTGCCGCATGCAATAGCAGCACAGATTCAAAGGAAACAAAAGAAGCAGCAACAGAACCAGCTTCAACTGAAAAAATTGATTATGCTTACATGCCCACCGGTCACGCTCCAGACAACTGGGAAATGGGCGATCAGAAAAACATTGCAATTGTTCTCAAATCACTGAAAGGTTATGAAACAGGTAATATAGAAGAAGCATTAGCCGCTTTTGCCGACAGTGTATGGTGGAGCAGTGATTATTTTGATCAGAAACTTTCGAAAGACAGTTTACGGGCCATGTTTACAGAAGGCTGGAAAAATACAGCAAGTGTAAAGATTGTGATGAGCGATTACGAATCTGTAATTTCCAAAGACAAAAAAGACGAGTGGGTTACTTTATGGTACAAACAGATTGTAACTGATAAAAAAGGGAAAGTGGATTCTATGTCAGTTGTGAATGATGTAAAAATTGAAAATGGAAAAATTGCAGTACTGGATGAAAAGACCAGGAAATTTCCTATGCCCAAAAAATAACATTCTTACAACAAGTATTTTCATCCCGTCATTTACTGGCGGGATTTTTTTTGCTTACTTGTGATGCATTACAAACGGAGCAAATCCTGTTTTAGTTTCAGCCATTTTAAACCAAAGAGGTTTTATGAGGTCAAAGTTTTTTATTTAAAAAGTAACAGATCGATTAATAACAATTTTTATGAAAAAGCACTCCCTTCTTATTCTGCTTGCAATATTTTTTCTTTTCACTTTCCGGGCAACAGCACAGGAAAATAAAGATCAGGAACAACTGGGTTTACCGGGCGACAATCTGAACCTGTATGCCGTATTAAAAATATTCCAGGAATCAGCAACGCTTGAAATCTTTGAGAAAAAATTAAATGAAGAAGATTCAAAGATCAATAACCTTGACCTGGATGGCGACAATAATATTGATTATATCAAAGTGGTAGACAATACAGATGATGGCATCCACACCATTGTACTGCAGGTTGAGATCAATAAAAATGAAACACAGGATGTAGCCTCCTTTGTTGTACAGAAAGACAAAAACGGTAAAGTACAGATACAGGTAATTGGTGATGAAGATCTGTACGGTAAAGATTATATCATTGAGCCCAACTATACGGATGATGAAAAAATAGCCGAAACTTCAACGTCAACTCCAAATCCCGGCTATACCGGTAATACAAACGTCATTATTCATAATACAACAACCTATGAAGTGGCGCAATGGCCGGTAGTGAGGTATATGTTCCTGCCATCTTATTCAGCCTGGCATTCACCATGGCATTATGGTTATTACCCATCTTACTGGCGCCCATGGCGGCCTGTATACTGGCATAACTATTACGGGTATCATTATCACTGGAATTATTATTACAATGGTTATTACAGAAGAAGCAATTACTACCGTTACCCGGCATGGCGAACTTCCTATTACAGTACCCGCAGAGTAAGATCACCTTATGTATTTAACAGGGTGCAAAGAGGCGATTACAGAACTACTTATTCAAGACCTGATCAAACAAGAATCGGTTCGGAAGCATTCAGAAACAGGTATCCAGGTGCACCTTCTGCAAATGACAGAGTTCCGGTTGTTAGACCCAAGAGACCCAATGGAAATAATCCATCTGTTACAAACCCCGGAGGCCGACCAGGTACCAGACCTGAAACAACAAGACCCAACAGGCCTTCAACAAGACCCGGCAACACAGTTTCACCCAAACCAAAACCACCGGTAACAACAAGGCCAACACAAGATGGCAACAGAAGACCGGCTGTAACAAGGCCTTCAACAAGACCCTCGCCTTCTAACAGGCCCTCACCCAGCAATAACAGACAGGCTGAAAAAAAGCAAAACGAAAAAAGAAGAAATTAAATACCTCATAGAGTACCCGCAGCAGCGGGTACTTTTCTTTATACTCATTTGTACCTGTTGTAAGAATATTCAATGATCACAATCAGTTATTACCTGAACTGCTGATCCCTTCCTTTAAAGCTATCCCGTTTCACTCATCATTTTTCTGCTCTTACTGCCTGATCATTTCTTACATTCGGCAAAATCATTTCAACCTTCAACTACTGTAACATGAGATTTGTATTATCACTCTTATTTGTATTGCTGCTCAGCAGCAACCCCTGTTATTCGCAACAGAAAGATTCTGTAATGGTGAGCCGTATTGTAAAAGAAGCCACTGAAAATTCTCAACTGCAAAAACTGGGACATGAATTAATGGATGGTATTGGTGCACGGTTAGTGGGCAGTCCGCAAATGCAGCAGGCACATGATTGGGCCGTTGCTAAATACATGAGCTGGGGCATTGAAAGCCGCAATGAAAAATGGGGCGAATGGCGTGGGTGGCAAAGAGGTGTTACACATATTGATATGGTTACTCCCCGTGTAAAATCACTCGAAGGAACACAGCTTGCCTGGTGCCCGAGTACCGGT
>JANOIQ010000298.1:0-12073 GCA_031407835.1 Chitinophagaceae bacterium | reverse complement strand
GTTCTTTAACAACCGCACCTGTTGAGTTCATTACCCAACGGTAGTTGTGATTTGCTTTCAAATTATTAAGTAGCTTAGTTCTTTAACAACGAACTGTAGCTTTAACCGTATTACCGGAGTGTTGTGATTTGCTTTCAAATTATTAAGTAGCTTAGTTCTTTAACAACGTGTCGATGCCTGGCGTTCAGAAAGTTCTTGTTGTGATTTGCTTTCAAATTATTAAGTAGCTTAGTTCTTTAACAACCGATGTGAAAAAACATAAAATACCAACTATGTTGTGATTTGCTTTCAAATTATTAAGTAGCTTAGTTCTTTAACAACTGAATGAAAAAAGATATGCATCAACCGCCGTTGTGATTTGCTTTCAAATTATTAAGTAGCTTAGTTCTTTAACAACAAAAGCAAATTGAAGTAGATGTGCCTACCAGTTGTGATTTGCTTTCAAATTATTAAGTAGCTTAGTTCTTTAACAACTACCCGGTGTTGGGGCTGCATATACGCCTGGTTGTGATTTGCTTTCAAATTATTAAGTAGCTTAGTTCTTTAACAACTGAAAGTAATGAACCATGCGGAAATGCTTGTTGTGATTTGCTTTCAAATTATTAAGTAGCTTAGTTCTTTAACAACTGTGAATTGAGTGATTGTTTTACTGCATATGTTGTGATTTGCTTTCAAATTATTAAGTAGCTTAGTTCTTTAACAACAGTTTTTGCTGAAAGCCAATACAGGTAAGGGTTTAAGCTGCTTTTCAGGATGAAAAAAATGGTCTCTTTGGTCATTTTTTTCATCCTGTTTATTTAAAATAGTTCAAGCTGTTGTACCGTTTCAGGGCTCTCAACCATTTCATGCCCCCTGAAAATCTCCATCATTCCGAACTGTTTATCGGTAATACACATAATGCCTACATGTCCTTTGGCTGGCAATATCCCTTTCACACGTTTAATATGTACATCCGCATTCTCCCTGCTGGGGCAGTGCCGCAGGTAAATACTGAACTGGAACATTGAAAACCCATCGGCCAGGATATCTTTTCTGAACCGGGCATAGATTTTCCGTTCCTTCTTGGTTTCGGTAGGTAAGTCAAAAAATACAAGTACCCACATTATTCGATAGGCGTTAAAGCGTTCATACATTGGGTATTAGTTGATTTTATAGGTGCTGTCTTTAATAGAATTGGTAAAGACGATTATACAATTAACTGAAGCTTGAAATACAGTAGTACCGTCCCTCTCTTTTGGAGAGGGATCAGAGCCTGCCCGACTCAATTGTTCAGGCGGGGGTGAGGCTTGGATACAGCAGCTTCCTCGTTTTCCCCTCAAAACACTTAGCTAAACTCGCCGTGGTACGTTGCACCGCATTCATCAAAGGGCTCTTCTGCCCGTCAATCTGCACATCCATAGCAGGTATTGCAAGTAAAGCCTGTTTCATGCTGGGCGTCATCTCCAGAAACTTCCCGTTCATACGCACAATATCACATACTACCTTATCTACATACGGCCGGTAAGGTTCCATGATATCATCGGCTAAGCAGTAACTGTTATATTGGTTCCGGTGATGGATGCCAAATGTGGGCAGCAAGCCACTGGCTACTAAACTTCGGGCCACTAACGCACGAAGAATAGAATAACCATAGTTCAGCAAATTGTTGGGTGCTGGACCATACCGTTCACGTCTGAATTCTAAGAAGGGTGGGAAAATCCGTTTCCAGTAATAGGCGGCTGCAACAGCTTCACAATTATCTGCATCACCACTTTTTACATCTTTTGAAACGTTCAACAGGTATTTATTATCTTCTCTTTCCTGTTTAAGAAGTGCAGCCTGGTTATCAATTTTGGCACTCACTGTTTGTTGCCACAATTGTTTTTTCAAAGGTACAGTTGCTTCAAGCTGTGCCTGGTGTTTCTGGCTTTGCAGGCTGTTGCCATCAAGGTTGAGCATCAAACCGGTTGGGTGGTGGGTATCATTGCAGGTAATAAGAGCAATGTTATTGGCCAATAGTTTCGCCATCAATGCCTGTGTAATAGTAATCTGCTGGTGGTCTAAAATAAGAATGCCTATATCCTCAATAGGAGTGTTCTTCGTTTCCCCGGTTTCAGGCAGCTCAATCACCAACTGCTCATTATTGGTTTTCAGATAGGCGGGGTTGCCAAAATAAAGGGTGCGCTTGATCATAGGATTTGGGTTTGCTAGGATAAAACGGACGAGGCTATAATTTATTATTTATTTCACAGGAAAGATATTACCCAGCCAATCAATTTGAATTTTAATACATGTTTCCTGAATTTTTATCAGTTTCTGTTCTTTCTTTTTTTGCTTATTTGTTTCTGTAACACTTTTCACAAAAGCTTCTCCTGATTCATAGGGTGAGCAATCTCTGTAAGAGCCATATTCCACAAAATTCAATTCCCTTTTAGGGATTTTTTTGTCTTTATATTTTTCTTTTAATATTACTTTCTGCTCTTCGGTTAAATCTTTTGGAACGCTTATCGCATTGGCATAGTTGTGTGGAATAAAATAGCAATCTTTTCCTGTAAATTTTGCGACCTTATAAATTCTTTGGCTGAATTTCTTTTTATGATCAAGATTTGAAAGCCATTCTCGAAGTTCAGTATTGTTGAATGTCAGGATTTGGTCGTCTTTACTTTCCGGGAAATAAACTAAATCGCCTTGCTGTAACGTAAACAAAATTTTGTCAGGATGGTTTTTATGCTTTACTCTATAATCTTCACAAATTTTATGCTTAAAGTTTTCGTCTTTTTCCCGTAACGCCCGTTTTGCTATGTCCGCAGAATCGTACAATGAAGCTATGTCAAAAATTCTATTGCCATTCTTTACCATCACCAGGAAAAGATAATTATCTCCTGTAACAACGCTTAGCTTTTCATTGCTATCATAGAGCCTTTGTAGTGTGCTTTCCTCATCTTCTTTGGCACTATACCAAACTTTTACTTTATAAACAGGTGGTTTCAATTCATCTGGTTTCTTTCTTTGAAACCTGTTCTCATTAAACGTTTTTAGTCCTTCGCCTGTAAAGGCTTCCTTTAGTGATTCGTATTTCTTTTTATGATCTGGTATTTCAATTTCCCGAAGTACTTTATCCACGATTTGAGAAACGTCTTTGGCTGTCAATTTGGATAGCTCAATTGTTTTCGTATCACGCAATAAACCAGTTTTCTGGTCTTTTGCTTTGCCATAGTTTGTTTCTTGATGTAAGGCTCCTCTTATTTTTAATTGAACGTTACCTTTATCATCTTTTTTAATTCCAAGTTTGTCCTTTGGTTTGATAGAAACAGTCATGGCTTCTAAATGGGCTTTAGCTTGTTTTACCAAATCTTCAAAAGGTTTTTCAAAATGCCTTGAGCTTTCTATTTGTTTTTGAATTTCTTCTCTACGGGTTGCTTCAAGATTGAAGAATACCTCTAAAATATTTTCATCTTCTTTCACTTTTATTTTAAATTCGTCTTTTCGTTTTGTGAGTTCATCTTGAAGATACTTGTTGAGATTATTTAATCTTTGAATATGACTCTGTTTAGTTAGTGCAACTACCAAAGCATCTATAGCATGATGCCGATTGTCATATCGCTTGCTCCAGTTCTTAATTTCGTAAATATGCTTTTGCTTTTCTTTATCAAAATACTTCTGTATCCACTCTGTATTTGGTTTCCCTGTTTCCAAATTAATGTCCCACTGTTCCATTTGTTTAAAGCGATCTTCAGTAAGTTCCATAAACAGTTTTTTTAATCCCCAACGGCTTCTTAAAAAACTGGTTACTTCTCCTGTACTTGTTTTTACGTTGTCAGTTCCAACGATTTTTGCCAATTCATTTTTAACTGCTACGGAGATATATTGTGTGTCTTTTATTTGTCGTTCTACTTGATTAGTTGGAATTTTTTCCATCAGCAGATTCTTTTTCTTTTTGCCGTAAAAGATGTCATTTACGTGTTTGAGGTAATCAGCCTCTGAACTAATTCCTAATGCTGAGTTTTGTTGTGAGATGTATTCCCAAGCAGTTCGATTGCTTTTTTCTTCGTTAATGTTTGTTTCGCAAACAACTTTGTTTGAAAGTGAATCATCAAAATATCTTGATTTCGGAATAATATGGTCAATGTCATAAAGTCTGTCATCAAACAAAGCACTAAAAGGAATTATTTTGTTTTTAGTATAAGGCGACATGAATTTTTGTTGTTCATATAGCTTGTACATTAAAATATTTCTTTCAGTAATTGCAATTCCTTCTTCGTGTAATCTCTTTTTTATTTCATCATTTACTCTTTGATTTTTAATTTGTCCTTTATAGATTTTATCTCTTTCTATCGCACTGTTTTTCAAATCTCTTGCAAGTTCTATTCTTATCTCTAATTCCTCTGGATTGAAATTGTATTGTTTCCAAAGAGCTTTTACAATCTGCATTGTTTCGTTAGATAGTTGTGAAACTACTGGATTTCTGAGATTTCGCTCAGTGTACTGAATTTCATGATAGCTTGTCAACTGTGGTTTTATATTTTCCTTCGTATGTTTTCCATAAACCAACGAACTCGCAAAGGCATACATTAAGCCGCCAGTTTTAATAGCATTTGGATTGTCTTTTACAAAACTGATTACATAATCTTCCAACAAGTTCTCGTCTAAAATTTCGCCGGTTTCAATTAGATGTTGAATCTTGGCATAGTTATCATTTACTTTATCCGGAACATTCGTTGGATTTAACTGCATTAGAGGCAGGATATGCCAGATAGCCTTTTCGGAAAGGCTTCCGTATTTTCTAGGAAACCTAATGCTTTGAACAAGTTTTAAAGCTAATTCAATGGCAAGCTCATCATCCCTTAGTAGTTTAAGCACTTCTGAAACAGATGATACTTTCAGGCTTTTCGGGTCGTACTCGCTTCCGTTGTCTGCATTATCAAAAATGGCTTTCCATATTTTTGTTACAATATCGCTGTCTTGCGAGTAAAGCATTTCAAATTGTTCGCCCAGTATTTTTTTGACTGCTATCGAAGTATCGCAGCCTTTCAACCTGCCTTTTACATTTAAGCCGTTCAGGAATTCGGTTTTGTCATTTTTGAGTTTAACAATCTTGGCGACTTCTGAAAAACCTAAATGCTTTTGAGTTTGTAGTCTGTTGTAAATTTCCAGTTTTTCTTCATTAGCTAAAAATCTGTCGGTATATTGAAAAGTATTTTTTTTCTTTTTGTCATTCCAAACTTCTTGCTTGGAAGTAATATACATTCTATTGATTTGATCCCAACATCTGAATTCTTGGAAAAGCGGGTGAGAATTCGCCAAAACTGTTTCCTCTTTTTCAAATTGACATTTACTTATAAGTTCAGTTTGCGGTTTTAACGGGCGTTGGTAATAGATTACCTGATTTCTGATAATATGCTTCAATCCACCTTTAAGTGCTTCTGTTCTTAAGTTTTCTTGAGATTCGCTTTTACCCGGGAATATATAAGCAGCAATCTTTTCCAATACTTCTCTTGGGCATTCGTTTAAAAAGGAATATTTCCTGCTTTGTGTTTCCCATATTTTATCAAATTCATCCTGATAACGATTCCGAAGAATAACACGGTTTCTTATTTTAGTCCATTTGTTTTGTTTTAAATCTTTAAGAAAAAGCTGGCTTACAAATAGCTTTTCATTTTTTAGCACTTCTTCTGTAGATTCCATTTGTTTGCGCCAATTCGTTTTTTGCGGCAAGGCAAAAATTACAGACGTTGTTTCTCCTTTACTATTTCGCTTAATTCTTATTTCTAATTCTTCTTCTTTTCCAATCTTCTCCTCTAAATTTTGTAATTCTGTTTCGCCTTCTAATTCCTCTTCATTAAACTTAATTGTTGCATTGTATTTGAATAGTTCCTGCCCTTTATTTGCTCCACCACGAACTTTATAAGTCACATCTGATTTTTCCACTTCCGAAATCATCACCTTTTGAGTAAGCACCTCATATTTTTTTACTGTTGCATTATCTTCAACATCGTCGTTTTTTTTCTTTTTTGTATCCTCATCATTGTTTCCTCCCGCATAGCCTCTCAGTTGATTTAATTGATATAGGATCTTTCCGAAATCCTTCAATTCAATAACTTCATTCAATGCTTTGGCTCGCAATGAATAGTTAAGTATAGCATTAGGCTCTTGTTTAACTCGTTTCATATTATTATAAAGCCTATCCTTTCTTTTCCCCGTTTCATCGTACTCCCTTTTATTCTCTATCGGAAGAAGTTCCAATTCTTGCAGTTGTGTAGGTTCGGGAATTCCGCTTTTGAATTGAAACTGATCGGGCAGCATTCCCAATTCGTGAAGAATATAAAGCAATTTGTTCCGGCGAAGTTTATAACGCTTATTCATTTTTCGGATTGTTCGCTTTGTTCTTCTATCGGCATTTTTAGTTATTCCTATACCTTTTTCATAATCTTGCTTGTCCGTACCCATTGGAATTATCCGACTCCCCAGTCCTAAAATTTTTTGATTTTCCATATCAACCAAAGCCCATCCAATACTATTTGTTCCTAAGTCAAGTCCTAAAATATTTTTGGCCATTTTGGTATGTTTAATATTTTATCATTACTTTTAATTTTGAAAGCAAATCACAATAAGGATTATTCCGTAGTGAATTTTATTAAAGCGGCGCAAGTCGCTTTTTTATTGCTTTACAGTTTTGTAGAGTAAGCTAAAATTTATGAAGAGTCAGGTGTCTTATTCATAGCAATTAATTTCAGTTAACAAACTCTCTCAATATAATACAGATCGCTAAAGAAATCGCTGACTTAAAAAAATATTCCTTTCAGTAACAGGTGTTTACTTATAACAAGCTCACGGTTGTGCAGTAAGGAAGTTCATGAAGTTGAGGTTATACCACATTACATAAACCGAAACATTATATTGACTTCCGGCTGCTGGTTGATCTTTATTCTATGTCCAAAAGCTGCCGGATTGAAGCGGAAAGCTCAAACGCTTCGGTTGGAGTTATAAACCTGCAGTGAAGCAAAGCGTAACGAACCACATTATTAAAATTTATTGAAGTCGGGCAGGGAAAGGTAAAGCTATAGCCGTATAAGACCACGCTGTTAATGGCAAATGCCTTGCCTTCATTAATGGGTTCCTTTACATCTGCCTTTTTATTCCAGTCTATCAATGTGCTTTTGGCAATAGCCATTTCTTTTGCCATTTCATCAAAACTTTTGCCCTCAATCCTTGGCTGGATAAAGTCGGTAATTTGTTTTTCTATTTTCAGTTTATAAAATTTTAGTGTTTGGGTATGGTAATAAATTTATTACCTTTGAAATATGAAATCCAGCGAACTGGTAAGGCTGCTTAAAAAAGACGGTTGGTTTGCAATAAGGCAAACAGGTAGCCACATGATAATGGAACACCCTGTAAAAAGTGGGCAGGTTATTTGCCCTTATCATGGCAGCCATGAGGTTGGTAAAGGGCTGGAAAAGAAAATTAAAAAAGATGCAGGTATTAAATAAAAATTGTGGGTTATGAAAATTGAAATGATTGTTGAAAGAACAAAAACAGGCTTTTCGGCTTATGCTGAAAAATACCCTGTTTATACCGTTGGCAGTTCTTTGGATGAACTTAAAGCCAATATGCTTGAAGCCATTAACCTTTACTTTGAGAAAGATGGCAGAACCATAAAGGAACAGGATTTGAAAATCACTTTGGATTTGCCCCAGTTTTTTGAATTTTATAGGGTTATTAATGCAAAAGCACTTTCTGAAAGAATAGGCATGAACCAAAGCCTTTTGGCTCAATATATCAAAGGCAATAAAAAACCGTCTGTACTTCAAACCAAAAGAATTTTGCAAGGTGTGCAGCAAATAGGCAGGGAGCTTGCAGAAATACGTTTTTTGCTTTAGTGTGTAGTTGTGCCTTTCTATTTTCATTTTTTTAAAATGTATGCTTAAACATTAGCCTGACCACTTTATTAAAATTTATTGAAGTCGGGCTGGGAAAAGTCAGACGCTTTGGTCTGACTCAGACATTTATCGTCCGAGCCGGAACTGCCGATGCCATCAGCACCAAAGCTTACAGCCCAAAAGCTTCTTCTTTCAAAAAAAGTGTTTACTTTTACAATTCACAATAAACATGCAACGCTTCAGCAGGCCTGGAGCGTTGTTATTTTTTTGTACTACTTCGCTCAGTACGCATAAACCGATTTGCAAAGCCTGAATTTTCCGGGTTTTAATTTCAGTGAGTTTGTTGCAGGAGCTGCCAAGTACAAGTATAACCGAAAAGAAGGAGGAAATATGAGTGTAAATTATGTAACAAAGGAAACACTGGATAAGATGCAGGCCGAACTGCAGCAGATGCGTGGTGTTCAGCGCCCGGCTGCTTCAAGAGCTATTGCCGAAGCCAGAGAAAAAGGCGATTTAAAAGAAAATGCAGAATACGACGCAGCCAAAGAAGCGCAGGGTATGCTGGAAGCAAAGATCAAACAACTTGAAGGTGTTATTGCCACTGCCCGTATTGTTGATGAAAATACAATTGATACAGATAGGGTGAATATTTTAACCAAGGTGAGGGTTACCAACCTGGGAACAAAAAAGGAAATTACTTACCAAATCGTAAGTGAAAGAGAAGCTGATTTGAAAGCAGGCAAAATTTCTGTTACATCACCAATTGGCAGAGGATTGCTGGGTAAGGTGGTTGGTGAAATTGCCGAAGTGCAGGTGCCTGCCGGTGTTGTAAAATTTAAAGTAGAAGAAATTACGGTATAAAAAAGCTTTTTGCTGCAAGCTTTGCGTGTTAGTGTGGAAGGTTAATGATTGGTAAGATGTAAATGGCGGGAGGCGGGGAGCGTACAGCTTTGCATTACTTCAACGATTCTTCTTTTATCTTCGTTCAAAATTGTTTGGCAGCATGAGTATTTTTTCAAAGATTATTGCAGGCGAAATACCATCGTACAAAATAGCAGAGAATGATAAGTTTTTTGCTTTTCTGGATATTTTTCCTCTTGTTGAAGGTCATGTATTGGTTGTGCCAAAAGTTGAAACAGATAAGTTTTTTGATGTGGCCGATGAATATCTTACAGAACTGCTGCTCTTTGCAAAGCCAATTGCCAAAGCCATGGAAGCATCCTTTGATTGCAACAGGGTTGGGATTGCAACAATCGGTTTGGAAGTGCCGCATGCACATTTGCACCTGGTACCTATCAACAGTGCCGACGATTTAAATTTTACAAGACCAAAGTTGAAAGTAACAGCTGAGCAGATGAAAGCAGCACAACAAAAAATTTTGGAAAAACTAAAATAATATCTATGAGTCACATCCACGAGGGTCGTCATGATAATTACGGGTATAAAACAAAAGGAAGCAGAAAAAGTCCACGTCCGCAGCTAATTACTATTTTCTGTGCTGTTTTGTTTGCTTACGGTTTATGGGAGATTGTGTATTCGTTTACCGGCAATATTGTTTTACACGGTGGTGTTGATACCTTGTATCCTGCTGTAAATGCATTGATGATTGTGTTTAGTTTTGTAGGATTGAGTGGTGTGTGGACGATGGAAAAATGGGGCCCCATCAGTTTTGTGATTGTTGTTACACTGAAATTACTGGTTGATTCCATCTTTGGGCATTTCAACTGGATCTTTGTGCTGGGTTATATTCCTGCTGTTATTTTTTTACTGGCAATGCCAAAGATGAGGCATACGGATTAATGTAACGTTTCGTATGAAAAACTTCATTTGCGGCTTTCATTTTCTTCTTCTTTCAATTACGTTGGGTAGTTGTTTGTCTGTTTCGGCACAGGATTATCTTCTCCATAAAAAATCGAATGTTGAAAAACGTTTAAGCAAATACGGCAGCCGGAATAATGAACGGGCATTTATATATGCAACCGATTCAACACTGAGGCTTTCTGTACAAGACAGTACGAAAAGGAAAATGGATATTACCTGTTTTTTTGACAGAAAGGGAAGTTGTTATAAAGAAACTAAAACAACAGACTGTGATGAATGTTTTCAAAAATATTTAAGCGAAACGCTTTCAAAAAAAATATACAAATGGAAGAAAGTAAATGATGCTCTTTATGTTTCAAGTAAATTCTGGAACATGTGTATCGTCATTGATGAAAAGACGGCGTTCTCCTACAGTATCATTCATAACTACATGGATAAACAGAAGCAAAAAAAATTACACCAAAGCACCCGGTGATATTATAACTCTTTCTGCTTTGCAGGGAGTTATTGGCAGTTGTTACTTTTTAATTCTCCCCGGATTCTGTTTCAGAAAATCTTCCCAGCCTTTTACTTTTCCTGCGCTTTTCAATAAGGAGTTTGATGTTTGAAAATGATGACAGAGTGCAACAGCTAATGCATCTGTAGCATCGTAGTATTTTGGTTTGGCTTTAAATTGAAGATGATGCTGCAGCATTTTCAACACCTGTTCTTTATCTGCATTTCCATTTCCCGTTACAGATTGTTTTACTTTTTTGGGTGAATACTCGGTTACATCTAACCCGGCACTCATAGCAACAGCAATGGCCACACCCTGTGCTCTTCCCAACTTCAGCATACTCTGTACATTCTTACCAAAGAAAGGAGCTTCAATGGCAAAATCAGTTGGTTTGTACTGCTCAATTACCTGCTTTACTTTTTCATAAATCAACTGCAAACGGATATATACATCCTTGTATTTGGTTAATTTCAGCACATCCATATCAATTAATTGCACCTTGTTTTGTTTTATTTCAATTAAACCGTAACCCATGATTACAGTTCCCGGATCGATGCCCAAAATGATTTTAGAAGAAGTTTGCAAAGCGCAGGTTAATTTTGACCAAATTAATTGAAACTGAGCAGGAATTTCAAAATCTTTATTAATTACTTCCTGGGGCCGATCCTGTTTGTGTGGATCAGTATTTCTTTATACAACCAGGTAGTTCATCAACCCGACTTATCACTTGCATGGAAGCAAATGAAGCAGGCAGTAACAGGAGAGCAGAGCTGGAAATTATGGCTGGCTGTTTTTTTAATGCCTGTTAACTGGGGATTAGAAACCTTTAAATGGTATGTGCTGGTGAATAAGTTTCAGAAATTATCTTTCAGTAAAGCATTTGAATCTGTACTCAGCGGCTTATCGTTAGCAATGAATACACCCAACCGCATTGGCGAGTATGGAGGCCGGGTGGTTTACCTGGCTCCGGCTTTTCGTATGAAAGGCGTTGCACTTGCTATTGTAAGCAGTGTTGGGCAGTTGCTGATAACCCTCATTTTTGGCTGGGTTGGCTTATCGATTCTGAAACCGGAATTGTACCGTGTGCAGTTAAGCGGCACTCATTTTTCAGTAATCCTGTTGCAGGTATTTCAGTATTCGGTATTGTTTTTTATCGTTATCACAGGGGTGTTTTTCTTCCGCATGCAATTGCTGGCAAGGATGCTGAAATGGATTCCCTGGCTAAAAGAAAAGTTATCATTTACAGAAGTATTAGAAACCTTATCGAACCGGGCTTACCTTCAGATATTATTTTACTCTTTTTTACGTTTTATTGTTTTTGCTTTACAATATGTGCTGATATGGCAGGCCCTGCAGGTGGATATATCCTGGTGGCAGGGTTTTTGGAGCGTGGCGTTGATCTTTCTGGTGATGGCAATTGTTCCAAGTTTTGCCATTGCTGATGTTGGCATCAGGGGAAAAGTGGCTATCAGTATTGCAGGATTATTCAGTTCGAACACGATTGCCTTACTGACAGGAACAGTGGGTATCTGGTTACTGAACCTTGTTCTTCCTGCTTTGCTTGGGAGTTTGTTGTTACTGACGATTAAAATTTTTAAAGAACGATGAAGTTTTTTACAATCCTGCTTTTTACCCTGCTATCAGTGAGCGCTGTTCCTACACAAACAGGTGATGAATTCTGCACCATACGTAATACTGCCTGGCATAGCGGTGAGTCGATCAATTATCATGTGTATTATACATTGGCCGGTATTTATGTATTTGGAGGGGAAGCAAATTTTAATGTAAACCTGGAACGCTATAATGGCAAACCTGCCTATCATATTGTTGGTGAAGGAAAAACCATTCCCTTCTTTGATGGTTTCTTTAAAGTAAGAGACAAATACGAAAGCTATATTGA
>JANOIQ010000245.1:0-2978 GCA_031407835.1 Chitinophagaceae bacterium | reverse complement strand
CGTCATTCCCAACACTGCACCTTTGCTCATGCTGTAAGCAAAACGATCAGGAATACCAACTGATGCTGCAATAGAACACATGTTGAGGATAACACCCTTCTGTTTTTCTTTCATCACAGGTATCACTTCATGTAAACAATTGTACACTCCTTTTACATTGATATTAAAAAGGCGGATAAAATCTTCTTCCGTTGTACTGTCGGCTGTACCAACATGCGCCACACCTGCATTATTCACTAACACATCAACTGTTCCCTCTTCCTTTGTAACCCGCTGCACTGCATCTTTCACCTGTTGCTGATCTGAAATATTTAAAAGAATATTTTTTGCAGAACCATTTGCTGCAGCAATTTCATCTGCTGTTTGCTGTGATCCTTTTTCATCAATATCAAAAATATAAACCGTTGCTCCCTGTTTGGCAAATAGTTTAGCAATTGCACGGCCAATACCGCTTCCGCCCCCTGTTATAATTGCTGTTTTTTGATGTAACTGAAACATGCTTCACTCGATTTTTTGATAAATAAACAATCCGTTCTAAAAATTAATGACCAATACGCTTATAAATTCATCAATCTATACTCTGTATCATCTAAGATAATTCATCGGCAACAATAAGATAAGAATCTCCTATTGGAACTATGTTTAAACTTCCACCATTGCTTTAATTACTCCATTTGCCGGATTAAGCCAGCTTTCGAAATTGGCCTTCACTTCATCAAATTTTACCCGGTGAGTGATATAAGTGGCAGGGTCTACCAGTTTATTTCTCATACAACTCATCACAAAATCAAAATCGGCTGTTGTTGCATTACGGCTGCTCATTAATGTTGCTTCCCGTTTATGAAATTCAGGATGGCTTACAATTAACTCGCCTTTCTGTAAACCAACCAGCACATATCTTGCGCCATGTGCCATGTACAGAAAGGCACTATTGATTGCTTTCTGATTTCCGGAAGCATCAACAATTACAGTGGGCATATCGTTATTAGTAATTTCCTTCAGTTTCTGCAATACATCATCTTCAACAGGGTTAATCGTATGTTCCACTTTCAGTTTTTCCTTGCAAAATTCGAGACGTGTATTATTTACATCCATTGCGATAACACGACCTCCTGCAATGCGTGCAAATTCCATCACACCCAAACCAATTGGTCCTGCACCAACTACCAAAACAAATTCACCAGGCATTACTCCTGCTCTTCTGATGCCATGTGCTCCAATTGCCAATGGTTCTACCAACGCCAGTTCATCAAAGCTCATGTCGCCGCCATGCAGCAATGCTGACACAGGAACAGAAATAAATTCCATCATACCACCATCCACATGCACACCAAACACATTGATAGCTGCGCAGCAATTAGGAAGACCGTTACGGCAGGCAATACATTCACCACAATGGAAATAAGGTATGAGTGTTACTTTTTCACTCACTTCAAAACCCGCAGAAGAATTAATCTGTACAATTTCACAACCTAATTCATGTCCGAGTATGCGTGGATAAACAAAATATGGCTGTGTACCTTCAAATGCATGCAGATCGGTTCCGCAAATACCGATACGTTTTACTTTTAAAATTGCTCTGCCCTCCTGAATTTCTGGTGGATCTTTTTTGATATATTCAAATGAACCTGGTTGCAGGCACACTAATGCTTTCATATAATTTCGTTAACTGGATGAAAAGATATTTGCACAGGAACAGAAGTTTTTTTTACCGGTGCTTTTGTATTTGCTGAATAATTCCAGCTTGAATATGATGAAGAATCAAACTTACTCATGATTAAAAAAAGGGGAATCATTTCATTCACTGGATGTTCAATCGTTAATCAATTAATGGCATTTTCAAGGGAAGCTATCTGGTTTAACAATAGTTGTAAATATAGAATTTCCTAAAAATCAGGCATCCTGCTGTTACCTGCATCAATACTGCAGACTCCTGCTTTCCCCTGCTGTTATACCTTACCTTAGAAGCGTAAAAATAGAACTGTTTCATCAGAGATTCAATAGAAAGTATTACTAAACTGCCCGATTATTTTACTGTTTCACAAAATACTTCTCGGCCTCTGCATTTGCCATTTTTACCAATTGCCAGTAAGGTGGCCTGTATTTCTTTTCAATTGCAAATTGATCAGCCTGTAAAACAACAGGTTTTTTTACCTGCTGAAAGATGTTCACAAATTCAAGGTTCTTCATTGCCTGCACTGCCGACATTCCTTCAGGAATTTTTCCCACTTTGCCAAACAGGTTCAATACAACACAATAAGCTTTCAATACTCTTGCAACAGGTAATTTCCAGATATTGTATCCAATCTGTGCTCCTTTGTCCGCTTCTGCCAGCAACGCATCCATTACAGCATTATCCAAATGATCTTTAAACAGTGTTTCTCCATCCTTCCATTCTGCAACAACTGTAAGCTGCGGATCATATTCAAGATCGGAAGGCATTTGCGTAACGAAATATTCTACACCAAATGAATGCAGCCAGTTCTCCACACCAGGCGATGAAATAGTTGAAACTGCTTTCCATAACTGCAATCCGTTTTTTCGGTATGCATAAGACCCGACTTCTGAACAGAACATCGCCGATGAATCATCATAATTCATTTTAAAATCATAAGGGATATGCCGCTTAGCTGCTTCATCAAGAGCATAACCGGCCACTTTTTGAGGGAGCATTGAATCGGCTTTCAACTGTGGCAAATCAAACCGTGGACGCAATACCATAAACCGGAGTTTTTTATCTTTCACATAATCTGCAACAGATGATACGGCCACTCCTTTTTCAATATGCGCTTCAATGAGATAAGGTGTATTCGTTGCTGCATCAATATAAACCAACGCCACATGTGAAAAATTGCCGGGATAATCATTTCCTCTTGAGATAAAAGCTGATACCTCTGCTCCACCTCGGGAAACCAGCAGATCACCACTATGAACTGTTATACCGAGGATGTTGGTTGATGGCGTTACAGAATATTCTT
>JANOIQ010000210.1:0-3513 GCA_031407835.1 Chitinophagaceae bacterium | reverse complement strand
ACAAGTACATCAACCTTTGGAATACCCGTTTTTTCTGAAATTTGATTCACCAGATCTGCTTTTCTCATTCTGAAAAATTTTATGGTTCTGACTATTGTGCAACTAAGATCATGAAATATTTTTAAAATCCGAAAATTTTTGATTAAAATTATTGAAATAACTGGTTGATAATGAATAAACAAGGATTCTGCCCACCTGAACCAATCATTTAATTGGCAGCCCAGCTTAAATCCTGTTTTTTTGCTGACTGATTTATGGATCCCAAAAAATACTTTCAGCAGCATTTACTTGACTGGCACAAAACGGCGAATCGCCGTGAACTCCCCTGGAAAGAGGAAAAGGATGTGTACTATATCTGGCTCAGTGAAATCATTCTGCAGCAAACTAGGGCGGGACAGGGATTGAAGTATTATGAGCGGTTTGTAAAAAAGTATCCTACTATTCAAAAGCTTGCTAATGCTCCGCTGGATGAAGTGTATAAATTATGGGAAGGCCTTGGGTATTACAACCGTTGCAGAAACCTGCATGCAAGCGCTCAAAAAATTGCTTTTGAGCTGAATGGAAAGTTCCCCGATACGTATGAATCTATTCTTGAGCTGAAAGGTGTAGGCCCCTATACCGCTGCAGCTATTTCTTCTTTTGGCTTTGGGTTATCTTATGCAGTAGTTGATGGGAATGTATTCAGGGTACTCAGCCGGTTTTTCGGAATTGATCAGCCAATTGACTCAACGAGCGGTAAAAAGATGTTTCAGCAACTGGCACAGGAATGTTTAAGTAAAAAAGAACCAGCTGCATACAACCAGGCTATTATGGATTTTGGTGCAACTGTGTGTAAACCCGATTTACCTGCCTGTGGTATCTGCGTAATGAAAAATAAATGTGTTGCTTTTCAAACAAACAGCGTTGCTGGTTTTCCGGTAAAAGAGAAGCAGGTAAAACAACGTAACAGATGGTTTTTGTTTTTTATTCTTGCACAGAATGGAAAATTTGCCGTGCAGAAAAGGACCGGAAAAGACGTGTGGGCCAACTTGTACGAATTTCCTAACGTTGAATATCAAACTGAAAAACTGTGGAAGCTGGCCGTTAAAAAAGATATTGCAGGCTGGATTATTGCGGAGGGGATCCATCAATCATATAAAATCCTTTCGAATACAAAACCCGTAAAACAGCAGTTAAGTCATCAAACTATTTATGCAAATGCTGTTTTAATACAGTTACCCCTGAAAGCAAAAAGAAACAACAAATGGGAATGGAAGACTAAACAGGAGCTTGAACATTTGCCATTTTCTAAAATTCTGAATGATTTTTTGAAGGCAAAGGTTCTTGAATTATTTGGATAGAATGATGCAACAGTTAAGCAAAAAACGTAATTTAGAAGTGAAGATGGCTTAGAGTTTGTGTTCTTAAACTCATTCAGAAATTAAATTTATTTGTATGCGAGGAGTTAACCGTGTAATGCTTATAGGAAATCTTGGAAAAGATCCTGATGTACAGGTGCTGGAAGGAAATATTGCAGTAGCAAAATTCCCCCTTGCAACCACTGAAACATTTAAAGACCGTACCGGGAAATTAGTGAGTCAAACGGAATGGCATACAGTTGTGCTGTGGCGGGGATTGGCCGAACTTGCACAGAAATATCTGCATAAAGGAAGTCTTGTATACATTGAAGGCCGTCTGAAAACCAGGAGTTGGGAAGATAAAGAAGGCGTAAAAAAATATGCAACCGAAGTGGTGGGCGACAACCTGATTATGCTTGACAAAAGGACCGATGGAACCAATCGGCAGGAGGGTCATGAACAACTCGGCGGCTATCATGGTGAAGAGCTTCCGCCAATTGGTGAACCAAGCGAAGAGTTACCTTTTTAAGAAATCCCCCTGCTATCCCTATTTTTGCGGGAGTAGTCAGCAATTGTTCATTAAATCCCCATGTTTTGGATTACCAACCGATCAACAGTTTAAATTTACTTTTCCTGAAACCTGTTTTACTGGCTATTAACAGCCAGGGTCTTACCTTAATGGTAATTTTGTTTCTTGTTTTCCTGTTTCTTTCTTTTGTTGTAAGTGGTGCTGAAGTTGCTTTTTTTTCTTTGAGGTATAAAGACCTCAACATGATCAAAACAAGACAGGAACCATCAGCCAAACGGATTGTTAACCTGCTGGAAGAACCAAAAGTATTACTGGCAAGTTTACTGGCTGCTAATATTATTTTCAATCTCTGTATTATTTTTCTTACCAATTTTTTAATTGATGAAGCACTTGCACTCCAGCATAAATTATTCTGGGTGGAGCTTTTGTTAAAAGCCGCTGCCATCACTTCTTTAATCATTTTGTTTTGTGAAATACTTCCTAAAATATGGGCATCGCAAAACAATGTATTCTTTGCATACTTCGCCAGCTGGTGGGTGGAAACAATTGTGTACCCCATCTTCAAGTCAACCGGAAGCTGGCTGGCAGGGTATAGCGACAGTATTGAAAAACGTTTAACAAAATATCAAACGGCATCATTTAAAAATGATGAACTGGATTATGCCATTGATTTGATGAGTGAAGAAGAGGCAACAGATGAAGAAAAACAGATCCTTAAAGGCATACAGAATTTCAGCAGCATCACTGTTAAACAGATCATGCGTTCACGCTTGGATGTAAGCGGTATTGAATATAACTCCTCTTTTATTGATGTGGTAAACCGTATACAGGAATTGCACTACAGCCGCATACCTGTATATAAAAACAACATGGATGAAGTGGTTGGTATTCTGCAAACAAAAGATTTGTTACAACATATCAAAGATGCAGATGGATTTCACTGGCAACAACTGATGCGTACACCCTTCTTTGTACCCGAGCAAAAACTGATCGACGATCTGCTGAAAGAATTTCAGCAAAAGCGGATTCACTTTGCTGTAGTGGTAGATGAATTTGGCGGAACAAGCGGCATTGTTACAATGGAAGATGTACTGGAAGAAATTATTGGTGAAATAAAAGATGAGTTTGATGATGAAGAGATCATCAATAAAAAAATTGATGACCACAATTACATCTTTGAAGGAAAGACAATGATCAATGATGTATGCCGTTCAATGAATCTTCCATCAGATACATTTGACGGTGTAAGAGGTGAGAGTGAATCTCTTGCAGGATTGATACTTGAACTGGCCGAACGTTTGCCAAGAGTTGCTGACGTTATTGAAACAGGTGACTTTCAGTTTATGATACAGGAGGTAAGCCGCAACCGTATTGAAAAAGTAAAAGTGACTATTAAACCCGTGATTGAATAAGATGAAACAATGCCAGCTTCGTATTTCTTACTTCTTACTTCTGTTTGTTTTTATTATGTCCTGCAACTCTGATCCAAGGCCGAGGCCGAAGGGTTATTTCCAGATTGATTTTCCGGAGAAAAAATATGTATTGTTTGATCAGCCGGGCTATCCATATACATTTGAATATCCTGTTTATAGCAAGGTGATCAAGGACAGTACTTTCTTTGATGATCAACCGGAAAATCCATATTGG
>JANOIQ010000199.1:0-3310 GCA_031407835.1 Chitinophagaceae bacterium | reverse complement strand
CCAATATTAAAGTCAAGGCTCAAACGATTTTTATAATTGCGTTGTAAGCCCCATACAAAACCTGCATTATATAGTTTAATCGTAGTTTTACTTGATGCAATATTATCCGTTCTGCTGCCAACACCGTAGACGCCTAAAAAGCCAATATAATTTGCAGAGTTCCTGTTAGTATTTTTTCCATCTTTTATTCTTTTTTGAAAATTATAGTAATGTCTTACTGAACCTGAAGTAAAGAGAATTGGAATGAACGTTTTTCTTATACCATTATCAGCATATGTGTCTACTGTCCTGCCGGAAAAAGCAACTCTCATTTTTGCGGTGAGTCTGTTGGATAATGAACCCTCATATGAAACCCCGGGCTCAAGTAAGGTTGCTGTAAATACATTTTGCGTAAATTTTTTATCCTGAGAGTTTGAATGAAAAAGAATAAATAGCAGTAATAATGTGAAAATGTATTTCATAAAGGATAGTTTATTCTTAAATTAGAGATTTAAGGTTAAAAATAATAGTTTTAGTTTTTTTTTAGGACTGATACAAATCATCAATCATGCAGCAACTTATCAATACTTTTTATACAGCCTTTGCCAAAGGCGATTGGCAAACAATGGCCAACTGCTATCATGAAGAAGCGGAATTCAATGATCCGGTTTTTGTTGGATTAAAGGGAAAAGAAGTATCTGCCATGTGGCGGATGTTAATTGAGCGGAGCAAAGGAAATATCAGCATCAGTTTTACAAATGTGGTGGCCGATGAAAAAACAGGCAGTGCCGAATGGGTGGCCAGGTACCTGTTTTCAGCAACAGGCCGTAATGTGATCAACCGCATCCATGCCGAGTTTGAATTCAGGGATGGAAAGATCATTAAACATACTGACCAGTTTGATTTGCATAAATGGGCCGGACAAGCCTTTGGACTAAAGGGCAAATTGCTGGGCGGGCTTCCATTTTTCCGCAAAAAAGTACAGAAAACCGCCAGGGAAGGGCTGAATCGGTTTCTTTATAAGAATATTTAATGCTAAAGCCTCCAGATTTTCCAGAGTTTTCCCCTACCTTTGCCGCCACTTTTATAGATGTAAAAACAAAGATGTAATTAAAAAAAATTCAGATGTCAGCAATTACAAAAGAAAAAAAAGCAAGCATTTTCGGAAACTACGGTGGTACTGAAAAGAACACCGGATCCATTGAAGGGCAGGTTGCCCTTCTTACAGAGCGTATCATCCACATTTCTGAACACCAGAAATTGAACAAAAAAGACTTCTCAACAAGTCGTGGTTTAATGCGTTTGGTTAGTAAACGTAAACGTTTACTGAGTTATCTCAGCAAAACCAATCTGCAGGGTTACCGTTCATTAATTGAGAAACTCGGACTTCGTAAATAATTACGGATATGTAATAAATCATTATTCCCAACTTGTTATTTATGCGGTTGGGAATTTTGTTTTTCTTACTGGTTTCTCCCTTCATTCATTTATTCACAGAATTGCTTGCACGGTAATTTTCCCTCCCTCACATTCCTGCACGACAATTCAAAAACAACATTGTTATGTTATCACAACCTATCAGCAAATCATTCGATCTGGGCGATGGTCGTATTGTTACCATTTCAACAGGTAAACTTGCCCGCCAGGCAGATGGTGCTGTAACCGTTCAACAGGGTAATTGTATTTTACTCGCTACCGTTGTAGCCAATAAAGAACCAAGAGAAGGACAGGATTTCTTCCCGCTTTCAGTTGACTACCAGGAAAAATTTGCTTCAGCAGGCCGTATCCCCGGTTCATTTTTTAAGCGTGAAGCAAGATTAAACGATTATGAAATTCTTACCAGCCGTTTAATTGACCGTGCCTTACGTCCTTTATTCCCCGAAGATTATTTATGCGATGTGCAGGTATTAATCAGCCTTGTTTCATCTGATGCAGAGGTTATGCCCGATGCATTGGCTTGCCTGGCTGCTTCAGCTGCATTAGCTATTTCAGATATTCCTATTAA
This sequence comes from Chitinophagaceae bacterium, assembly GCA_031407835.1. Classification (GTDB taxonomy): domain Bacteria; phylum Bacteroidota; class Bacteroidia; order Chitinophagales; family Chitinophagaceae; genus Lacibacter. Next base: position 1,326 of record JANOIQ010000199.1, on the reverse strand, counting down.
AGAAATTATTTCTGAAGTGCGAATTGCAACAGTAGATGGTGTAATGATTGTTAATCCTACCCGTTCACAATTGTCAATGGCAACTTCTGAATTCCTCATTGCCGCTACTGAAAAGAACCTGATGATGGTGGAAGGTGAAGCAAAAGAATGCAGTGAAGAAGATTTAGTAAAAGCGTTGCAGCTTGCTCATGATGCTATCCGTGTACAGATCAATGCGCAGAAAGAGTTGAGAGATGCAAAAGGAGTTACAGCAAAAAGAGATTATAAGAAGCCTGAATTAAATGAAGAGGTTAATCAGAAAGTGATTGCCTTTGCAAAAGATAAGGTTTACGCTATTGCTAAAGCAGGCAGCAGCAAAAACGAGCGCAGCGAAGCTTTCAGCAAACTGAAAGAGGAATTGATCGTAAGCCTTGGTGAAACGCCAACTGATCTCGAAAAGAAATTGACAAAAAAATATTACGAAGATCTCAAATGGGAAGTGGTTCGTGATATGATGCTCGAAGATCGTATTCGTTTGGATGGACGTAAACTCGACGAGGTTCGTCCGTTGGCAATGGAAATTGAACCATTACCAACACCGCATGGTTCGGCATTATTTACACGTGGTGAAACACAATCATTAACAACTGTAACATTAGGAACAAAGCTTGATGAGTTATTGGTTGAAAGCGCTGCCAGCAGTGTTTATTCAAAATTCTTCCTGCATTATAATTTTCCTCCCTTCTCTACAGGTGAAGTGAAAATGATGCGTGGAGCAGGACGTCGTGAAATTGGTCATGGTATGCTTGCACAACGTTCATTAAAACAAATGTTACCGGGTGGCGAGTATCCATACACAGTTCGTGTAGTAAGTGATATTCTTGAATCAAATGGGTCATCATCTATGGCAACTGTTTGTGCCGGTTCATTAGCATTAATGGATGCAGGTGTTCCTGTTCAGAAACACGTAAGTGGTGTGGCAATGGGATTGATTACCCGTGCTGATGGTAAGTATGCAATTTTGACTGATATCCTTGGTGATGAAGATCATCTCGGCGATATGGATTTTAAAGTAACCGGTACACGTGAAGGAATTTGCGGTGTGCAGATGGATATTAAAGTAGATGGTTTGAGCATGGATGTAATGCGTGAAGCATTGAACCAGGCAAAAGTCGGTCGCTTACATATTCTGGATGCCATGTATGAGTGTGTTGCTGAACCACGTTCTGAAGTGAAACCACATGCACCACGCATGGAGAAGATCATCATCGATAAAGAATTTATTGGTGGTATTATCGGACCGGGTGGTAAAGTGATTCAGGAAATTCAGCGTGAAACAGGAACAAC
>JANOIQ010000193.1:0-21045 GCA_031407835.1 Chitinophagaceae bacterium | reverse complement strand
GGCTCTTCTGTTTTATTCAACGCTTTCAATCCATCTTTCACACCGGGTATAATTGTTTGTGTGAACCATTCAATATCATCTTTACCTACCCCTTCCATTGCTTCACCAAGGCAAACCATCAAACCAACGTTGGGATATTTTTCAACAAATGCGGCAATGGATTTTCTTGTGTAATCAGCAATCACTGGAATGATTGGCCGTTCACGTTCCTGTGTTTTGATCTTATGATATTCTGCAAATGGTTTGGAGACGATGATATTGTAAAACATTTGGATCACCCAGATACCACGTTTATCTGCTTCGGTTGTTAAGAAACGATAGATTTCTTCATTTTTTTTAAACGTTGCATCATCTACCTCTACTGCATAGGGATAATCTTTCAACTTCACCAGGGATGCAAACGGGTGACCGTTCCAGAGATACAATGAATTCATCCGATTTGTTACCATCGAATCTAAATACTGTATCCATAATTTTTTATCATAGAACCAGGGAAAGGTTTCGGGTGTGTAAGGATATTCATACACTGTTCTGCCGGGGAGATAGTAAGGTTTCTGTACACCAATACATGCACCACGTAAAACCATTTCGGGTGCATCTGTAATATTTAATTCTTTAGGATATTTTTTTAATTTCCTTAATTGCGAAACGAATTCCAAACAACCATACAGCAAGCCTGTCTCATCACTTCCTACAATCCGTGTTTGATTATTTTTTGTAATAATAGTAAAGCCTTCCTTCGGACCTTGTCTATATCCAAAAGAAATAAAATGATTTTCCCGTTTTAAGTTCAATGACTTTTCTGCATCAACTATTTTAAGCAAAGCAAATTTTTCACGGGGAGATTTTATTTTATCGCCCCAACCCACCTGTGCAGACAATGTTGTACAGCATGCTAAAAGGAATATTATTAAAAACTGCTTCATATTATTTCACTTCCACTAATTCATTTAAATATAATTCCAGCATGGTATAACCGCCTGCATCTTTTTTGTTACCATCCCCTGCATCATTCGGATTCAACCCTTTTTTTATTTCCCATGCATCAGGCATACCATCATTATCTGTATCAACAGGTGCTGCAATTGATTTATATTCGGGCCAACCACCAACAGCGTATACATTATCAATAATTCCCGGTTTGCCAAACACGCCTTTACCAATGGCAGTTCCTGTTCTTGTTTCATTTACTACACGTTCATCTGTTGCATCACGTTTGGGGAAGATGGCACCAGCATAGAGTAATACTTTTTCGTAAGCTTCTTTTGCTGTTTCAAGTGGCAATGCAACAGAAACAGGAAATGCTTTATCTGAAACAGCACCTGAAGGATAACCTGCTTCTTTCAGATCAATGCCTTGTTTATTTCTTTTGGTTAATGCTTTATCGCCTTCCATGATATTACCATCCAGAAACCATTGTCCCGTGCCTTTGCTATTTTCTTTTTGATAAGATGCATGTACAAATTTTAATTCAGCAGGTGCAGCCGTACCGGGCTTGTAATAATTGTTGACGATGTTCACCTGCGAAACGCCGCCGGCAATATTTACTTCACCACCATAAGCGGCGTTGGCATTGCCCCAGTTATATATTACATTGTTTCGGTAATCGATCAACGCAATCGTATCATGTGCTCTTGCTCCATTGAAACGAATAGCCCGGTTATTGAGATGTGCAATTAAGTTATGATGATAGCTGGCATACTGTCCACCCCACACACCGCCGTACGAACGATGCCCTTTCATATGACCTGCTTCATACAACCCCTCACTTACAATACACCATTGTACTGTTGTGTTTTTTGTATCATACATGGCCGCACATTCTTCATTTGCCCAACTGAAACTGCAATGATCAACAATAACATCATGACAGTTCTCCATATCAAATCCATACAATCCTGTTTTTAATATGCCACCGGGACGTGAACGGATGAAACGGATAATGATATTACCATGATTGCCTTTTGAAGAAGCACCATTTAAAATGAGCGACTGATTTTTTAAACAGATACCATCACCGGGTGCTGTTTGTCCTGCTATCGTTAAGTTGGATCGTTTGATCTGAATCTTTGATTGCAGTTCGATGATACCTGATACCCGAAAGATTACTGTCAATGCTTCGCCGGGATATTGTTCCAATGCCCAGCGAAAACTTCCTTCGCCACTATCATTAAGATTTGTAACGGCAACTACTTTCCCACCTCTTCCACCAGTTGCATATTTACCAAATCCTTCAGCACCCGGGAATGCAATTTGCTGAGAAGATATTTTCTGTACTGAAACAGAAAATAACAGCATCAGCATTAATTTCTTTATACTATTAAAAAAATATTTGTTTGTGTTCATTAGAAATCATTTTACTCATTCGCTCCATTATTTAATATCACTCAACTTCACACCACCTTTTTCGCTGCTTAGGTACGCTGCTTCCACGCAGGCCATTGTATCAATACAATCTTCAACCGAATTATCAGGCCGTGAAATTTTCCCTTCGGCAGCCAGCATCAATTGTTCCATGCTTCCGATAAATGCATGCGGAAACCAGCTGCCTTCAATTTTCTTTTCTTTCCATACAGGTTCCTTACCTTCTTCTATCAATACATATTCAAAACTATCAGCAGCACCTCTTGGGTAATTGATGAGAGCCCCGAAGTTGATGATCACTGCTCCTTTGCTTCCTTCAATTTTAATGTAAGATTTTTGTTTGGGTATTCCGTAATTATGACAATGATTGGTGAGAATGTTTGCCCTGATCATTTCACCATAATCGAGGATGATATTGCTGCGAACAGAAGAAAGTTCCGGCATTGATTCATGCTTTGTTGTTTTAGCATATACCGCAAATGGATTACCCAGCAGGTTTCTGACAAGATCGAGATAATGAATACTGTGATAAAGAATTTCAACTCTTGGTGAAGTAAATAAAAAATCCCAGAGATGCCAGGGCGTAAAAACATTTACATTTATTTCAATGTCATTGATTGCACCAAGTGATCCATCAGCGATCATCTTTTTTACTTCAAGGACAAATGGTGCATAGCGTAATTGAAAATTAACAGCTGCAGTCATTTTCTTTTTCCGTGTCAGTTCCAGTATTTTTTTTGCTGTTTCAATATCTTCTCCCATCGGTTTCTGCATCAATACTGCAGAGCCATCCGGTAATTGTTCAAGGATATTCATCAAGGCTTTCCCCGGTACCGCAACATCAAACACTACCTGTTCAGGTAACTGCGTCAGCATTTCATCTAAACTTGCGAATACAATTGGAATATGAAAAATCTTTGCTGTTTCAACTGCTTTTGCATGATCAAGATCAACAATTCCCTGCACATTGAACCCTGCCATTTGATAGGCAGGTAAATGAGCTGTGTTTACAATACCTCCTGCCCCGATAATATACACCGGTAAAGAAGTTTGTGAAGAAGATGTTGAACCTGACATATTTTATAAAATCATTTATACTGAACTGCCTAACTTATTTCCGTATGTTAATAACAGTACAGCTGTAATGAGCAATACAATGGCAATTACCAATAGCCGTATTGTTTTGTTACTGCTGTTTTTCCATTCTTTCATCACCAATCCTGCAACTGCACTTAACAGCACCAGCATAATCATATGAATTGCCCAACTGGTGAATTGATATTTCCCCATCCGCACATGACCTAATCCATAAAAAAAGAATTGACCGTACCAAAGAAAGCCAGTTAATATGGACATCAAATAATTCATTCCCAAAACACCTCCTTCAGCAGCAGTAAACTGCTGAAATGTTTTTTCTTTTTGATGTAAATACAAGGTGTACAGCAAGGCAATCACAAACGCGCCGGCGTTGGAGAAAATATAAATTACATTTCCCTGGTAATTTCCTGCGCCATATTTTGCCGCCACATCTGCAATGGGCTGTCCCTGGCTCAATGAAAAACCATAAAATGCAGACAGCACACCAGCCAGTAAACAAATTGGCAACCCTTTACGTAAGGAAAAGGTTGTTATATTATTTTCTCTTCTTTCAATATCTTTTTCTTTACTTCTGCCGGCCATTCCGCAAACAGAAATTCCAAACACACCCATCAATATTCCACTTGCGAGATAAGTAACTCCATTGCTTACTAAAATAGCAGCTATTGTACCATCAACAATGGGCGGCAGTATTGTGCCTAATACACAACTGATACCAACTGCAATAGCATAGGTTAATGAAAAGCCCACATAACGGATGGCAATTCCAAAAGCAGTTCCCCCTACTCCATAAGCCATGCCCAGCAAAAAAGATTTCTGCATGGCAGCAGCAGGTGCTTCTTTTAAAACAGTAAGTAATTGAGGAATGGTGAAATAAGCAACGATCAAAGGAAGAATCAGCCAGCAAACAGAGGCTTGTGCTAACCAATAAGTTTGCCAGCTCCAGCCTCTTACTTTTTTCTGTGGTGTATAACAAAGCGAAGCACTGGAAGCGCCAACTGCATGAAACAAAACTCCATTGATAACTTCCATTTATGTTGCTGTTGCTTTAAAAAGAATAAAAATTCTTTGCGTTGGTATAAAATATTTTGTCCCTGTCGTTTTCGTTTGCAAGTTCGTTAACAATGTCTTTATAAGCTGTCCACGTCTTGATATAAGTACCGGCCAGTAAAGACACCGGCCAATCGCCACCTAAAAAACAACGATCTGTTCCAAACTGATCAATGATAAATTCAATATAAGGTTTGATGTCATCTGCTTTCCAGTTTTCAAAGTTGCCTGATGCAGTACCTAATCCTGAAATCTTTGCATATAAATTTTTATGCTTAGCTGCTTCCTTCATCAATTCGCCCCAAACTCCGAATTTTTCTGTTGCTGCAATGGGTGGTTGATTCAAATGATCAAACACCATCCGCAAACCTGGCACTTTTTCTGCCACTTCAATAGCTGTTTTAATATGCGCTGGTAATACACCCACTACATCATAAGGAATCTCATGTTCAGCCAATATCTGCAGGCTGTCAATCACTGCCGGTTGCAGCAACCACTTTGGGTCTGTTTCGTCATGGATGAGATGCCGTACTCCTTTAAAGTATTTTTCTTTCCCATATTTTCTCTGCAATGCTTTCAACACTGCATCAGGATCTGTCAATGGCAACCAACCAACAATGCCTGCAATCCAATCAGTATTCTCAGCTACATACAGCATCCAGTCGGTATCTTCAAAAGTATTGGCAGCCTGCACTAATATTCCACTGCTGATACCCATTTCCTTTCTTTCAGTTTCAAGTTCTTCAATACTGTATGTGCGGTTGAGGATTGTTGTATTATCTTTCAGCCATGCATAGTCAGCACGGTTAAAATCCCAGATATGAATATGTGTATCCGCAATCATCGTATGAATCTTAAGAAAGCAAATTAATTAATTACTTCCTTCCAATTGTTTGATTAATCCAAACTGCTGTTCTATTTCTTTATTATGTTCCCCAAGCAAAGGAGCTCCTTTACCTGATAACAATAATTCACCATCCACTCTTAACGGGCACCTGGTTGTGGTAACAGATAAACCATTACTTGTTTTTACTGTCAGCTCCATATTCAATACCCTGTATGCTTCTTCTTTTGACAGGCTATCATAATCCAATACTGCTGCACACCAGATATCTGCTTTCTCTAAAATTTCCAGCCAGCTTAGGGTTGATCTTGTTACCAAAAAATCAGCCAGTACTTTTTTTATCTGATCCCGCTTACTGAACCAATCGTTCCAATCGGTAAACTGTTTCAATGGTTCACATTGCAGCAATTCTGCCATGGCGGGAATATTGGTCATTGCCAATGCAATGTAACTATCATTTGTTTTATAGATACCATAAGGTGCGGCAATATAAGCATGGGCACTGTTTACAGCTCCCCTTACAGGCAACTGCCTTCCATCGTTATAATAACTGGTGAGCACTTCAAACTGAAAATCAAGAATACTTTCAAACATACTCACCTGTATCAATGCACCTTCTCCGCTGACACCTTTTTTATACAATGCTGCCAGTATTCCCTGTGCAGCATGTGTTCCTGCCATAATATCAACAACAGCAACACCCATTGGCGTTGGATCTTCATCATTATTATTACTCAACCAGGTTAGGCCCGATGCGGATTGCAGCAAAAGATCCTGTCCCGGCAAATCTTTCCATGGGCCTTCGGTTCCGTATCCGCTTACTTCTGCATAGATGATTCCGGGATTTATTTGCTTTACCGTTTCATAATCTAATCCAATACGTTCCATTACACCGGGTCTGAAATTATGCATCATCACATCAGCTTTCGCTAAAAGCTGTTTTACTTTTGCCAGATCATCGGGGCATTTCAAATCAGCCGCATAGCTTTGTTTGTTGCGGTTAATGGTATGAAAAATAGTTGATTCGCCTTCTATCATCACATCCGATACATATAACTGGCGACAGATATCACCTGTTCCGGGCCTCTCCACTTTTATCACCTGTGCACCCATATCTGCCAAACGTAATGCTGCTGATGGGCCAGATAAAAACTGGCTGAAATCAATAACAACTATATCCTGTAATAAATTCATAGTACTGTTTCTAATTTATAAAATCATGCTGCAGCTGTTCATTGTGCTCCCCTAATTGCGGTGCTGGTTTAGCAGATACCAATTTTTGTCCATTGATTCTGATGGGGCATCTTGTGGTGATAATTTCTTTATCAGCAACTTTTATCATCTGTTCCATATCCAGGCTCTGGTATGCTTCATGATTGGTCATCATTTCCCAATCAAATACTTCCATTGCCCAAAGACCTTCCAGTTGTAAATCGGCTAACCATGTATTGGTATTTTGTTTGATAAGATGATCAGCTAATACTGTTTTAATTTCATCTCTTGCTGAAAAAGCCTGCTCTTTTGAAAACTGTTTTAACTCTTCGCAATGAATGGCATCTGCCAGCAAATAAATATCCATCATCGCCAATGCTATAAAGCCATCGGCTGTTGCATAAATTCCATAAGGTGCACTCAGCAATGGCTGACCATTCGCCACTTTACTTCGTTTCGGCTGCTGATGTGTTGCATAATACGTAGTGAGTAATTCAAACTGAAAATCGAGTAATGATTCCATCAGGCTTACTTCAATCAAAGCTCCTGTTTTTGTTTTTTGCCTGCGGATCAATGCACCAAGAATTCCCTGTACCAATTGAGCACCACATAAAATATCGGCAACAGAAATACCAAATGGCACAGGTCCGTTTGTTCCATTACCCGTCGTAAATGCAAGTCCTGCTAATGATTGTACCAATAAATCCTGGCCGGGTTTATTTTTCCATGGGCCTTTTTTTCCATAACCTGATATTTCTGCATAAACCAACCGTGGATTGATTTCCTGTACAGTTTTAAAATCAAGCCCATTCTTCCCCATTACTTCAGGACGAAAATTATGAATGAGCACATCGGCTTTTGCAATGAGTTTTTTAATAGTAGCGAGGTCATCTTTATTTTTCAGATCAGCAGTAAAACTTTCTTTATTTCGGTTGATGGTATGAAACAGTAATGAATTATCATCTACCCATAAATCTTTGATTGCTAATTTTCTTCCTGCATCACCACCTTTTGGGCGTTCTATCTTAATCACTCTTGCACCAAGATCGGCGAGGCGTAATCCTGCTGAAGGGCCGGATAAATACTGACTGAACTCAAGCACCACTAATCCACTTAACGGTAAATTCATCATAAGCTGCCTGTTAATTGTTTGTTCAAACTCTGCTGATAAATTGCATTCATTTCATTCAATGCAGTTGCAGCATCACCATCTTCCATTAAACATTGCTGCAAAGGATTGCCTGCATGATCCTGAAAGTGCAGATAGCCATTGTAACGTGGCCGCATATACCCATTATCCATTATGGGCAATATCTGTTTAAAAAAATCATTTGTTAAGAGGTTCGCTTTCTCATCAAGCCATGCAGAACGGTGCCCCGGTTGTCCGTCGTTTTGTACATAGAGTGTTCGCTGGCATTCACCCGATACAGCCATGGCTGCAAAATCAATTGCTATTTCTTTATGCTTACTGAATGCAGATACGGATAAACCTGTTCCTCCAATGGTTGTTCTCAGTTTTGTTATATTAAACGAAACAACATCTGCATAATGCAGTAAATAGTCTGCATAACCCGTTCTTGAATAATTGCTGTAACAATAAGCAAAGGGGCAATACCAGTAATCATTGGTTGAACTCATCAGTTCAGCCACAGCAATGGGATTGCAGGTAAACATTTTACGATCGACCAGACTGTACAATTGTTTCATGGTGTTAATGGCAAGAATTCCTGTTTCCCTGTCAATCACTTCTTCTTCCGTTTGAAACGGTTCATGTCCGTGAGCAATACAAAACGTATAAAAGTTCATCAGCAAATCAATCGGAATGGCTGGCACAGCTACTTTACCCTGCCTTGCCAGATCAAGTACATCATTCCAGGTTTGTGGAACTTCTTTCAGCAAGTCTTTCCTGTAACTGGCAGCTTGTGTTGCTGCATCAATTGCCAATGCCCATTGCTGATGAATGTAATTATAACTGCTATGCGAAAGACCAATAGAATTGGCCAGCTGATCATTTAAATATCCTGCCGGCAGATACTTATTCAACGGCATAACACATTTCGTTGCTGCCGCACAGCCCACCCATGGATGATCAATGATGAGCAGATCATACTCTTCCGTTAATTTTTCAATAGGAAAATCAGCAAACTCCTGTAAAGAGCGTTTCTTCCACTTTATCTCAACATTGGGATGCATTTCAGTGTAGCGCCGGGAAACGGCCAGCAAGGGCGTAATGCCCCTGCTGTGCCCCCACGTGATGCCGTTCAAAACGATTGCTGCCATTTTAAACTTTGCTTTTTTTAACCATTAATATATGTTCGCAGATCATGACCAGTTCTTTGTGCTGGTTGAAACATTCCACGAGTTCTGTTACTAATCCATACTCCGGTTTCTTATGATCTTTTTTGTCTTTTATAGTGATGACCACCTTAATTGTGTCATTGATGAAAACAGGTTTTGTAAAACGCAGACGTTCGTAACCGTAAGTCATGGACACTTCGTTCACAAAATCGGCGGTTAAACCAATGGCAACGGTAAAGATGAGTGTACCATGTGCAATCCTTTGTTTGAAGGGCTGGGTTTTGCACCATTCTTCATCCATATGATGAGGGAAAAAGTCGCCTGATTGTCCGGCATGGATAACGATATCTGTTTCTGTAATGGTTCTGCCCTTTGTTGTACGGAGATCGTTCAGTTGAAATTCTTCAAAGTATTTTTTTATAAACATGGCGCTCAATCAGTTTTGCAATTTATATCTGGCTGATACAGTCGGTTATGCCTGAAGATTCAGTTTAAACAGTTGGGAGAAGGTTTGAGGTGCAAGCAGATTCGGAAGCTTTAACCAATCATAGCAGCCTTATCACAATCGTTATGCCTGACTATTTTCATGCTGATGACAATACCCAGATTTTCAGAAGTTGAAAGTAGTACAGGAAGGCGGGGCATTCAATGGAAGGTTTTACTGAAATGATGGAATATCTTACCATATGGGATGGTTGATAATCTAAAATGATGTTTGCTTAAGGTTGAAACCTGCAAATCTTCAAACTAGAAATTGAATTCCCGATTTAAATAATCATAATCAGATGGATACTTCATTTCGTAACGATAGAACAAGTTTAGAATTTTCAATAAAACAGTTTGTACTTTATTAAGCCCCGGGCACAAACAAAAAGGCAATTCAAAGTGAATTGCCTTTTGCATTCTATAAATTTCCGATTGGCTTATTGCTGATAGTTCTTCAAAAACTGTTGTGTAACCCGTCCCCATTCTTTTACATCTTCCGGTTTCCATCCGCCATTTGATGAAGCTGATGGGTTTAAGATAGAGCAGGTTTCTTTTTTATCAGAAACAGACCAGGCCACCCAGCTTAACTTTCGCTGACCCATCCAATCAACAAATGCCTTCCATTCTGCATGATCAATTGGCCCATCACCAGATGCTTCCATACCTGCACATTCAGAAACAAAAATGGCTAACCCTTTTTGCATGGCCTCATTTGTACGATCACGCAACCATTTCTTATGTGTGCCTGCATAAAAATGCATGGTGTACATCAGGTTATCAAAACCTTTGATTGGGTCGGCAGCAGGCAAGTGTACATCCTGATCCCAGCGTGGTGAACCAACCAGTATAACATTATCAGGATCATTTGCACGGATCACTTTAATCAACTCTTCAGAATAGGCTTTTACTTCGGCCCATGTTTCATAATCGGGTTCATTAAACAATTCATAGATGACATGAGGATTGCCGCCATATTTTTTTGACATCATCGCAAAAAATTCTTGGGCTTCTTTGAGATGCATATTATGATCGTGCCAGTCGATGATGACATACACCTCTTCTTTGATACACGCTTCAACAACATTTTGCATTAGCTCTGTTGAACGTGCAGGGCTTTTTAAATAGCCACTATCATTGAGTTCTATACCCATTGAAGCACGGATAACAGTACTGTGCCAATCAGTAACCAATGTATGCACAGCTCCTTTATTATAAAACCGTGGCCATAAATTATGCCAGCCAAAACTCATTCCATGCAAGGCTACAGGATTGCCATCAACATTAACCAACTGTGTTCCTTTTACTTTAAGCTGGCCATGTGTTTTCACCGGCTGTGATTTACCGGCAAAACAAAATGCACTTAAAAGGATAATCAATAATATTTTTTTCATTGTTCGTATATTTTTTTGAGATCATTTTCAAAAAGCGTGTATGGATCATTATAAAATTTCAGGAAATCACTTGCGGACACCTGCCCCGGAAAAGGAGCATAATAATGTGTTGGGCTGCGGCTATCATTTCGCCATACCAATACATAGCACAATCGAAGTTTACTTCGCTGCAAAGTTGCTAATAGTTTTCCGGTCCACCAATCAGCTTCCGGAATTGATTCAAGCCCTGTTTCTGTAAATGCTGCCAATTTATTTGATTTAATGGCATAATCAGAAACAATTTTTAGTTTTTTATATCCTGCCTCCAGATCATACTTTCCATCACGGCCGAAATCGCCATAGTTATCCATGCCTACCATATCTACAAATTCATTACCTGGGTAACGTTCCAGAAATTGTTCTTCTGTATTAAACCGATTGTCAGGTGAAAAAGCGTAAATAAAATTATGAACCTGTAAAGAGTCACGCAGATAAGTAACTGTAAAGCACCATAAACTTTTAAATTCATCTGCTGTACAATGGCTTCTTCCCCACCAAAACCAATCGCCATCAAATTCATGATAAGGTCGAAAAATCATTGGAACTAATTTCCCATCATTTCCTTTTGCAGTATTGGCCAAATCAGCAATTGTTTTCAATATGCTTTTATATTTTTCGTGATGTGACCCACCCGGAATAATATTTTTTACTGCAGCAACTGCCGTAGAATCATTCCAGTAAAAATTTGTTTTAGAAACAGGGTTGCTGAAATGCCAGGATACTGTTGTAATTCCACCACGGTTGTATGTGTCAGCTATATTTTTTCGTAACCCATTTTTAGTGCGTTCAACTAAACTGTCTGGCCTGCCGTATAAACCACTGAAGTCAACACCAATAACAGCCGGATGAGAACCAGTTACTGATTTTACATCACTTCTGTTCTCTTCGCCAAACCAACCATGACCATATTCCGTTGCATGCTGATGCCCGAACAGGATATGTTGCTGAGACAGCTTATGCAGGTTCATGAACAATGCTTTTGTTTCCGCAGTGGCCTTTGTATCTGTGATTTTGTATTGTGCCGTTTGAGAAAATGAAAACAAATTCATCACCATCAAAAAGCAAATGAATAAACTGTTTTTTTTCATATACTATTTTTTGAATTTCATACCTGTTCAATTAATGAACTTATTTCACAAACTCATTATCCAATAACCAATCGCCCATTCGTTGCGGCCAACCGTAAATAGATTTTAATTTTGACCGGTTGCCCATATTAAATCCATGTTTACCCTGTGCATATAAATGAACTTCTGTTTTTACCTTTACATTTCTGTAAGCCTGTAATAATTTAACAATTGGTTCAGAACAACATTCATCATCATTGGCAGCAATCATAAACAATGGCGGTGCATCAGCAGTTACTGCAGCAGGAATATCATAAGGCCCCGGATAAACCAACACTAAAAAATTGGCTTTGCATTTTTCAATATCAATACTGTCGGGTTTTTCAATAGTTTCTTTATTGTTATTGAACACAGTCCATGCTGCCAGTTCGCCACCGGCAGAAAATCCCATCAACCCAATTTTATTTGTATCAATATTCCATTGAGCAGCGTTGTGCCTTACCAATCGCATAGCACGGCGACCATCCTGCAATGCATGTTCAGGTTTGTAAGGCGAGTTATCTTCTCTGAACAACCGGTACTTTAACACAAATGCTGTTACGCCGATACTATTAAAATATGCAGCAGCTTCCTTTCCTTCAGGATTAAACACATTTTCTCTGTGACCACCACCGGGCATAATAATGATAGCTGTACCATTTGCTTTTCCTTTTGCAGGAACATAAACCGTTAATGAAGGGTTATGAATATTTTTTACCCACCAGTCTTTTGCCTGTTCCGGCTCATCTTTCCGGTTTTCAAAACCGGGAGCTCCATTTTCCCACAAATGAATAACAGTTGGCTGATCCTGAGCCCAAGCGTTGTAATGGAGGAAAAAACCAACCAGAATAAACTGAAATACTTTTATCATCTTTTACAATTTTCTGATGATCGCAGCCCAGCCCCCACCATTCAGTAAGGTTACTTTTACTTTATCATTCGCAGAAACCATCCTTGTTTCCTTTTTGTAATCTGTGGCATCTCTGTCTGCATTAATACCATCTTTAAAAATAGTTGCTTCAAAATTTCCTTCACCTAAAAAAGAAAAGTCTAGCGTTATTTCACGAGCATTCCAATTACTCATTGCACCCACATACCACTGGTTATCTTTTTTGCGTGCAATAGCAACATACTCGCCCACTTTACCATCCAATGCAACTGTTTCATCAAATACTGTTGGCACTTTTGCAATAAAGTCGGTACACTCCTGCTCTTTCATATAAGCAGTTGGATTATCTGACAGCATTTGCAAAGGCGCTTCAAATATTACATACATAGCCAGCTGGTGACAACGTGTACCCTGGCTCATAGGCATAGAGTTTAACGGTCTGAAATAAGGCTTGGTTGAATTCCGCATGGCACCCGGCGTATAATCCATTGGTCCTGCCAGCATACGGATAAACGGAATCATTACATCATATTCCGGTACATCATCATTAGGTGTCCATTTATTATTTTCTAATCCTTTCACTCCTTCAAAATTTACCACATTCGGATAGGTTCGTTGTAAACCTGTTGGTTTAAACATGCCATGGTAATCAATGATTAATTTATACTCTGCTGCTTTTTTGGCAATGGCATAAAGGGAAGCAACCATTGGCTGATCATCCCGATCCATAAAATCAATCTTGAAACCTTTTACACCCATGGCAGCATACTTACTGAAAGCTTCCTCCATTTTCTGATCAACTGCATACCAGCCTGCCCATAAGATGATCCCTACATTTTTTTGCTTACCATAATCAATAATCTCTTTTACATTCATTTTATCAGATACCTTCATCAAATCCATATCATCACTCCAACCTTCATCCAGGATAATGTATTCCAACTTATTGGCAGCCGCAAAATCAACATAGTATTTATAAGTTGCTGTATTGATCCCTGCCCTGAAATCAACATGAGAAATATTCCAATCGTTCCACCAATCCCAGGCAACTTTGCCGGGTTTAATCCAGCTCTCATCTTCAATACGGGAAGGTGCTGATAATTTCTGTACCATATCATTGTTGAGTAAAGCAGCATCATTATCACTGATAACAACCACACGCCAGGGGAAACTTCTGCTGCCATTCACTTTGGCAATGTAGTTTGCTCTTTTACCTACCATCGTATTTAACTTATTATAACCACCCTGAAAAAAATCTAATGGGAAAGGTGCAAATACTCCTTTTAAGCCTTTGTTAGAATTATTGCTTACAAACATACCGGGATACTCTTCCAGGTCGGCTTCAAGAATAACAGCTTTCTTTTTCCCTTCGTTAATCAATACAGGTAAAAAACCCAATGAATCAGAAAACACTTTAGAAACAGGTTGTTTGGTATATAATGCTTCGTATGACTGAATATACTGTTCGGTTCCTCTCAGGTCTCGTACGTAAGGAATCAATATGGTATGATCTATATCAAAATTGAAGTTAGCCTCCTCCGAAAATACAGTAATCACCCCTTTTTTATTAGTAAAGAACCGATAAGCAATTCCATCATTGTAAGCTCTTACAATAATACCGTAATCAGCTTTACAGTTAATGGTAAGCTGGTTGTACTGATCGATCACCGATTTCTTCTTATACAGAGGTGTGTTAAATACTGTATTAACTGAAAGCGTTTTTGCAGAAACTACTTTTACATTTTTACCTAATACTTCCCCATTATCTAATATCATTGAAATACCCGACGGTGCAACAATCAGGTCTGCTTCATGCTTTACCGACCAGCTTAATGCAGCACCAGCTTCTATAATGATATCTATTTTACTATCAGGTGATTTAACATGAAACACTTTTGGCTGCTGAGCAGGCAGTGTTGCTGAACTGAATACTGCTGCCAGTATGATGATTGCTTTTTTCATAAACGATTATTATTTATTACCTGACTTAATTTTCTTTTACTGCAGGCCTTACATCGGCCTGCACTGCCTGTATTTTTATTTCTCCCTGTTTCATTCCCTTTGCTGTTGCTGATAAAATAATTTCACCCGGCTCACCTGTTGATTGTACAATAACCTGCGCAAGGCCGCTGAATAATTTTCGTTTATAGGGCTCTGCTTTTGTTATTACCTGCAAAAGCCCGGGCACCTTATTTACTTCATCCCATTCAAATTTTTTAAGCAGGGGAGCAGCTGCAATTGCAATTACGTTTTTACCTGTATGCAAAATTGCTTTGTCAATTTTAAATTCAGTTTGAGTACTGTTATCCTTTAAGTTTGCTGCAATTACTACACCGTTGATATAAATCGTTTGTTCTTTACCAATAAAATTGTAAAACAAGGTAATCTCCGTTTCACTGAAGTTTTGTGCCAGCTCAAACTCACCACGATAGAGAATTACCTTGGCCGTTTCGCCAAACTTTTGTGTACGCACATCTGTAAAGGCAGTATTCCATTTTGAATCATCATAAGCAACAGCAACTTCTGCAGGATTATTAAACTCATTCACAATTTTTTCCTTTAGACTTCTTATTGGCACTGCTGTAACTGTTTCAATATATTTATCATTCTCTAATGAAACGGGGCTGCCATTTCCCACTCCAATAATTTTACCCGGGCCCTGTATTGAAAACGTCAGTTCATTTTCAGCAGTGGGTACATGCAAATTATTTTTATCTTTTACATCCACTGTAAAAATGGCAATATCTTCTTTATTGGCTTTGATCGTTGTTTGATTAACGGCAATTCCAATACTGGCAGGCTCACTGGTTGTTTGTACTTTATCTGTAATTATTTTCTTGCCATTTTTATACCCTATCGCTTCCAGCGTACCGGGTGTGTATTTTACTTTCCACTCTAAATGCCCGTTTACCTGCATTTGTTTTTTACCGAGACTTTTTTTATTTAAAAACAACTCCACCTCGTCGCAATTACTATAAGCCCACACATCAACTTCCTGACCTTCTTTTCCTTTCGAGCCTGCCTGTCCGGCAGGCAGATTCCAGTGTGGAAATATGTGCAGCGTTGTTTCATTCGTCCACCATGATTTTAAATACCAGGCAACATCTTTTTTAAATCCGCATTGATCAAGCATACCAAAATAAGAACCGATAGAAGGAAACCCAAATGGCGTAGGTTCTCCACGGTAATCAAAGCCTGTCCAGATAAACATACCGGCTAAATATTCTCTGGCTGCATAATATTTCCAACCATCTTCGATTGTATAAAAATGAGGATATGGTTTTTTATCGTATGCTGCAATCAATTGCTTTTGATTATCATCAGCATAAATTCCCCGGGTTGCTCTTGTTGTTCCTTCTTCTGTTCCCCACATGGGTTGATTGGGAAATTCAGCATGGTGTTCATCGGTATTAATCTGTCCCACATAATTTACTCCCATAATATCTATTACATTCGAAATGCCTTTTTGCCATCCACCACTAATGGCTGCAGTAATGCCCCGTGTAGTATCAATCGTTTTTGTAAAAGCCTGTAAAGTAGTGGCAATCTTTGCGCCTAATTCATTGCCTTCAATTCCCCATTCTTCATTACCAATACTCCAACTGATGATGCTTGGGTGATTTCTGTCACGAAGCATAAATCGTTTCATATAATTAAAGTGCGTACTGCTTACTCCCATTAAACGGTTTTCATCAATCACGAGCATCCCTAACCTATCGCATACATCCAGCAACTCAGGCGTTGGAGGGTTGTGCGAACAGCGGTATGCATTTATCCCAATCTCTTTTAATGCTTTAATTCTGAACTCCTGTAATGCATCCGGCATTGCTGATCCTACTCCTGCATGATCCTGGTGATTATTTGTACCATGAATCTTTACGTGCTTTCCGTTTAAAAAGAACCCCTGCTTTGCATCAAAACGAATGGTACGTATACCAAAGCTGGTTACTATATGATCAATTACTTTATCCTTTTCTTTTATTGTGGTGATTAACTGATATAAGTATGGTGTTTCAATTGACCATAGTGAAGGGTTCGTTACCTGAATTTTTACTGCAACATTTTTTTCCTGATAAGAAGTGAGCGAAATATTGTTGATTATTTTCTCTGCTACAATCTTTCCATTTGCATCTGTAATTGTTTGCAGCACATCAACTGTTTTACCTGCTACAGATTCATTGATGAGTGTTACTTCAGCATTTACATCGGCCGAATTATTTTCAACAACAGTTGTAACAAAGATTCCATCAGTGGCTATATGCAATGGTGATGTTTTATTTAACCATACATGGCGGTAAATACCTGCCCCTTCATAAAACCAGCCTTCTTCCATGGTAGCATCTACACGTACAGCTATTTTATTTTCACCGCCATAATTCAGATACTCAGAAATATTATATTCAAACCCTGTATATCCGCTTGGTTCGGTACCTAAATAAAATCCGTTGATCCATACAATTGAATTACGGAATACACCATCAAATACGATGCTGATACGCTTTCCTTCATCTGATTTGGGTATGGTAAATGTTTTACGATACCAGCCAACACTTGCATCAGGAAAATTTCTTCCAATAGCTTTAAAGCCATGACTGAAGCTTCCTGTTTTGCTAAATGGTTGCTCCACTGCCCAATCATGCGGCAAATCTAATTTTCTCCAAGTCCTGTCATCAAAATTTCCAGCTGCTGCACCATCACCATACGATGCTTTTGTTAAATAAGAAAAATAACCCGTGCCATTGTTAAAATCTTTCTTTGTATCATACGGATGACCGAATGCAAAGCGCCATCCAAAGTCTATGAGAAGATGCTCTCTTGAAGAAAACAGTTCTTTATTGTTTTGCGAAAATGCATTACTGAAACTGATCAGTAATGCGACAGCTAAAGATAAATTCCTATTCATCGATTGTTGATATTTATTCACTTTGATTTATTTATTCAAACCACTATTACTTACAAACGCAATACGCTTGCTATCGGGGCTCCAGCTTGGTGTGTTGATTGTTCCCTGTCCGCCATACAAATAAGCAATTACATTCGGTGCGCCACCGTTTACAGGCATCAAACGTAACAGTACTCTTTTGTAAAATGGGTGGTCTGTTGGCTCAATTGTATTGGGGAATGATAAGAAAGCAATCCATTTATTATCGGGGCTAACATGTGCAAACCAATTATTGTATTCGTCAAACGTTAATTGTGCCTGTTCGCTTCCATCAGTTTTCATACGCCATAGTTGCATTGTTCCGCTAACGGTGCTGTTGTAATAAATATATTTACCATCAGGTGAATACTCCGGGCCATCGGCCAATCCTTTTGTAAGATGAGTAAGTTGTACTTCTGCTCCCCCATTAATTGATTTTTTATAAATATTATAAACAGGTCCATTCAGCATACGCTGCGCAGTGTACACAACTTCTTTTCCATCTTTACTCCAGCCATGCAAATAAGAAGGAGTGCTGTCTGTAATTATTTTTGGTTCGCCACCGGTTAATGGCAAATAATAAACCGTACTTCCTCCACCTGCCATACCTTCTCTGTGCGATGAGATCCCAAGCATTTTTCCATCAAAAGAAATTACATGATCATTATTATTTCGCTTTGCAGTACCAGTATTAAGCATCGTTGCTGTGCCACCGCTTAAAGGTATGGTGTAAATACTTCCACCCTGGTTAAATAACAACTGATTCCCATCAGGCATCCAGTTAGGAGCTTCAATTCTTCCTTTGTCTTCGTACACCACTTTGCGTTTACCATCGAACACATTCATTATCTCAAGTTTACTACCCAATATGCCATCCGTATACCCATTGTGTATATCAGGTACGGTTTGTTCAATGCGTACATTCCAAGCCTGCCCTTCTTCCAACACATCCGGATTGTGGCTGCACATAAAAATTCCTGCCAGCACTTCATCAGGCATTTCAATACCATCGGTTCTTCCTATTTCCTGCAATGGTTCTCCGGGATGGGCAACCCTCATGATAAAAACTTTGCCTAACCTTTCTAACTGTAAAATTTCTGTTGCTTTTTTCTTAGTAAAGATTTCGTCTTCCGGATCTCTCATGTATGCACCACGCATCCTCCTCCACTGAAGTGCAATCAATCCATCAGCATGAACAGTGGCTGTCATGTGTGCTGCATCTTCACCGTCACTGGCCCTCACCATCCAGCCAATTTTACGGTGTGGGTCAACGCCTTTTCCTGAAATTTTAAAATTGCCTGTTAAAATAAAATCACCTTTTATTTTATTAAAGGCGTAATGAAATTCATCCCGGCCAAACCAGATATTATAACCTGCACCTTTCAGGTTATAACTTTCATCTTCAGTATTAAATGTTGCGCTGCCGCTGATTTTAGGTTTACCAATATCTGCATGGTTACTGAAAATGCCAACAGGGTTTTGAGCGATTGCAATAGCTGTATTTACTAACAATGACATGGTAATTATAATTTTTTTCATAACAATCATTTTATTATACTGATTTACTGCACAATAAGACCTAATAGTAACACGCCAATCAATCACACTATAAATAACAGCGCCATTTCGTTTTTACATTTACTGCTTGGACAATCGTTTAAAAGCATTTGATAAAAATTATATTTGCCTGGGCTGGCTCTATGTATTTGTTGATGCCATTACAAACATCATCAGTTACAAACAGATAAAAGGCATGCAAGATTTTATATTCTTACTTTCTTTAAATAATTCATATTCACCTGCATACTTTCAAAAGCTGTACTGGCATATTCCTCCTGTTCGATAAAAAAATATTTCATTCCCGACTCTTTCCTGTTTTTCAAAAGCTGTATAATATTCAATCCTCCTTTCCCAAATTCTGTACTTTGCTTTTTCACTAAATCCATATCTTTTAAATGCCACAACGGAAAACGTCCTGTATATTTTTTGAAATAGTCCAATGGATCGTTACCTGTTGCAACCACCCATCCCAGATCCAGTTCCATGTGCACAAGATGTTCTTCTGTATTCATTAATAACACATCATACAATACCTGGCCGTTTACGTTCTCAAATTCATAATCATGGTTATGATACCCGAATTTAATATTGCGTTTTTTACAATCCTCGCAGCTTTATTAAAGATGTCAGCAACTTTTTTATAGTTATCACTTGTTTGCCCGCTGGTTGGCATTGTTGAACAGATTAGATATTCCTGCCCGCTTTCCGCAGCTTCGTCCATAGTTTGCTTCCACTTTTCATCAATGTGTATATGACCGCTTCTGAGTGTCATTCCCAAATCGGCACAGGTTTGTTTCATTTCTTTGGGAGATAAGCCATAATAATATCCTTTGGCACTTCCCGCCGATTCAATTTGTTTGATGCCTAATTCAGCAATTCGTTTTAACGTACCTCTTGCATCAGCAAGCATCTCCTTACGAAAGGTATATAACTGAACTCCGGGGTTGGCTATTTTTTTGAGAGAAGATGTAAATCCCTGTAATAATACAGAACCAATTGCAAGGGCTCCTGTGTGTCCTAAAAAATCACGACGTGTTTGCATAAGAATTATTTTAATTTTTGTTTCATGCTACATCCATCTATTTGCTGTAAAAACTGTCCTTACATTTTTCTCTTCACCTATTGTGTATTCTATTTTACTGTGGAGATTTCTCATTTACATTATCTGTTAAAAACTTACAGAACGGCTTTGTGCTTTATTGGTAACCACTGTAATGCTGGTCATCTTTTCATTTACTTCAATAAACCTCGACGACTGCGATAAAAAAGAACTGCCAAAATAAAATTCCTTTTTTTCTATAGCTCCATTTTTATATTTGATAATGGCATACTGATCAGCAGGGGTTACAGCAACCGTTTTTATTTTCCGTTTTAACTCAAACATTTTCAGGGCATCTTTATGCTGACTGGCTGCTATTAGATAATGACCTTTGCCCGATACTAATTTAACCAATGCCTTCCCATTTCCCGGAATATAAATACCACTTTTTAAAATAGAAAGTGCTGAGAAATTACCATTACCATCGCCTTTTAATAATAAACCATTCAACGCATCAAACCTGCCAATTGAAACGATTGTGCCAAAATCATTTCCATTCAGCAAAACATCCAAATTTCCATCGCCATCAAAATCATCAGCCACCATTCCATTGATAGCAGAAAATTGTGCTTCACCCGGCAGGGGAATCATTGTAAACTTTCCATTCCCTTCATTGCGTAAATAGCAGGATTGAAGCATCGTAGCTTTTAAACGTTGTGCATCTTTCACCATTGCATCCGGAAAAATT
>JANOIQ010000173.1:0-3056 GCA_031407835.1 Chitinophagaceae bacterium | reverse complement strand
GCAGTTCCCATGTTACGTATTTCGCCCGATGCAAGAGCCGGTGGTATGGGCGATCTGGGTATTGCCACCTCACCCGATGCCAACTCATCGTTCTGGAACCAGGCAAAAATTCCATTTGCCACCCAGCGTTCATCCATTGCTTTAACCTACACACCCTGGTTAAAAGATCTCGGATTGAATGATGTATTTATCGGCACAATTGCCGGTTATCATCAAATTGATGAAAACTCAGCCATCTCATCTTCCTTACGGTATTTTAACCTTGGCAGTATTCAGTTTACTGATTTTGCCGGTAACGATCTGCAGAAATTTAACCCCCGTGAGTTTTCAATTGATGCAGGTTACAGCCGCCGCTTAAGCGATAAAATAGGTGTAGGCGTTGCACTCCGCTATATCTATTCAAATCTTGCCAATGGTAATACCAACGGTGTTACTTATAAACCCGGAACTGCTGTTGCCGGTGATGTTTCCTTTTATTACA
Source organism: Chitinophagaceae bacterium (assembly GCA_031407835.1). GTDB lineage: Bacteria > Bacteroidota > Bacteroidia > Chitinophagales > Chitinophagaceae > Lacibacter. The sequence goes on along the minus strand of JANOIQ010000173.1, from coordinate 2,575 downwards.
ACGGACTGAATGAAGAAGGATCAGGATTTACCGCAGGTGCCGTAATGAGTAACCTGGGAACAAAAATTTCTTATACCAACGATGCACGTGGTAAAGATTATATTCCTGCTAATCTTGGTATTGGCGGGGTTTATCATAAAGTAATTGATGAAACCAATAAAATCAGTTTTGGTATTGATATTAATAAGTTACTGGTACCCACGCCACCATCTGATACAACCGCCGGAGCATTAGATGCTTACCGCAACAAAAGTGTTGTTGGCAGCTGGTTCTCTTCCTTTGGAGATGCACCCGGAGGCTTCAGTGAAGAATTGAAAGAGTTTCAGATTTCAACCGGCATTGAGTATGGATACAACGAATTGTTTTTTGCAAGGGCCGGTTATTTTTATGAAGCCAAAACAAAAGGCAACCGCCGCTTTTTCAGTGTGGGAGCCGGAGTAAAGTATAACCGTTTAGGCTTTAACTTCTCGTACCTGGTACCAACCGGCCAGGGCATTAACCGCAACCCGTTAAGCAATACCACCCGTTTCAGTCTCATATTTGATTTAGGCGGAGATGCAGGGGAAACAACAACTCCTGAAAATTAAAATAATGCAGATAAGATTTCAAAACAGCCCGAAGGAAACAAGCGAAATGAATACGCAGCAACTGCGTAACAATTTTTTAGTACAGGGTTTAATGCAAAAGGATACTATTCAATTAACCTATTCGCATTTCGACCGGTTAATTATTGGCGGTGTTGTGCCGGCATCTTCAGCCATCAGTCTGCCAAATGAAGAAGAATTAAAAGCACAATTCTTTTTAGAAAGAAGAGAAATGGGTATCATCAACATTGGTGGTAAAGGAACTGTTACGGCAGATGGTATAACGTATGAACCTGATAAACTGGAATGTGTGTATTTGGGAAAAGGTACCAGGGATGTAAGCTTCAGCAGCCATTCAGTTGAAGTGCCTGCCTGTTTTTACATATTATCATTACCTGCCCATCATGTGTATCCAAACAGAATGATGACGAAAGCTGAAGCATCGCCGGTAAATCTCGGAGATATTTCCACCTCTAATAAAAGAACCATCTATAAGTATATTCACAACGATGGCATTCAAAGTTGTCAATTGGTAATGGGGTTAACTTCATTAGAAGCCGGAAGTGTATGGAATTCAGTACCGCCACATACGCACACACGCCGCATGGAAGCTTACTTTTATTTTGATCTCGATGCAGCCAACCGTGTAATGCACTTTATGGGTGAGCCGCAGGAAACAAGACATTTAGTTATTGCAAATAACGAAGCCGCTATCTCTGCACCATGGAGTATGCACTTTGGTGTGGGTACTGCCAGTTATGGTTTTATCTGGGGCATGGCAGGAGAGAACAAAGAGTTTACAGATATGGATCCTCAGCCGCTTGCAACATTAAAATAAATTTCTTTCAACGCTTTTTATAAAGCAGTTCACTATATAAAAATCAGGTTGCTAACAATTACAGGCAGAGGCGTAGTTGAAACTATGCCCCGGGCAGTAAAATTTATTTTCCAGTAAGTTTTGTGAAAGAGATGCTGCAAAGGCATAAGGAAGGGCAGGGAGAATGAGTTGCTGCGTGGTGAAATTGAAAATGGCACAAATGTTTCTAAACATTTATACACAGATAAATAAAAATGGATTGTACTAACAACAATACAAAAAGTTGAACACTAAACAATTGATTATTAAAGTCTTTGTTTTTTCTGTTGTGTCATTTAATATCATAAATTTACGTGTTGTATGCCATTTAACACAGCTACTATTTTATGACAAACAAAAACAAAGAAATTAAAGCATACGACGCTTTCTTACAATCTCATATTGACAAAAGAGACTTCGTAAAAATTTATAGAAAATTTAAAGAAAGGGAAGAGAATATTTCTGGCTTTCTCTTAGCAATATCAAAAGACTTTTTGCTACTTCAGGTTGACAATGAGTTTTCATTAAATGGCTATGCAATAATGAGAAAAGATCAGTTTGATAGTTTACGATGCAATAAATATGACAAGACTCAAAAGAAAATATACATAGCTGAGGGTTTGCTTGAGAATGGTTATGGCATTGACAAAAGCATTTCCCTAAAAAGTTGGCAAGACATTTTCAAAACCCTTAAATTTTTCGATTATCATGTTATCATTGAATGCGAAGACAAGGAAGAACCATGGTTTGACATCGGGCCAATTAAAAGAGTCAATAAGGAAAGTGTAAGTATTCAATATTACGACCCAACTGGACAATTAGAAAGTAAATTGACTTCAAGGAAATATTCCGACATAACCCTTGTGAAATTTGACGATAATTATTCAAAAACCTTTAGAAAATATTTAAAACCAAGTAAGCAGTCCAAATAAACGGCATACAACATGGGGTTTGCTGCAAGGCTGGCTTGACGGTGAAGCAATGGGCATTTTATTGTCTTGTCCTGAAATAGGTTGACAGCAAATCAACCAAAATGGACATCAGAAAAGAAGCGGTGAGAGAGTATTTAGAGGAAGGTATCTCTTATCGTACGTTAGCAAAAAAGTACAACCTCAGCCGAAGCACCATCAATAAA
>JANOIQ010000162.1:0-6219 GCA_031407835.1 Chitinophagaceae bacterium | reverse complement strand
GATCTGTTTGGGGTTGCTAACTGGATGAGAACACTGAAAAGTATTCCACCATATTGGGAAAGTTTCCGTAAAGCTTTGTATACAGAAATGGGTGATCCTTTTACAGCAGACTCTGTTCGCTTAAAAAATATTTCTCCTTTGTTCAATACGGATAAAATTAAAACACCATTGCTTGTTCTGCAGGGCACAAATGATCCCCGTGTATTGCAAATTGAAAGCGATGAAATTGTTGCCGGTGCTAAAAAGAATGGAACAGCAGTTGAATATGTTTTGTTTCCTGATGAAGGGCATGGGTTTGTGAAAAAAGAAAACCAGATGAAAGCATCGAGTGAAACACTAAAGTTTCTCAACAAATATTTAAAGAAAGAAGAACCAGCATCAAAACTGAACTAAACAATTAATAAAAAACTCCGATAGAACTATTGGGGTTTTTTATTTCTGCGTTAAAGAACTTTTTGTTGAGATGACAAAAGCATATTGAAAATAAAAAACAACTCTACAGAATATATTCATTGCTAAAATTTACGTATAGCACGAACATAAAGAAGTTGCTTTTTTTCACCGTATCCCACATTATAATACCTTAAGTTGAAATCACTTGCCCAAGTGTTAAAATAATTATACTCAGAAGAACTCCAATAATAAAAATTCACCAACTGATAATCGTATTCAAGACCCGGGATGCTCCCCGGATTACTCATTTGATTAAGTTTTAAAATATTTAACTCCGAACCTGATGGCAAGTACCAATCTGTATTTCCACCCCCTCTGTAATCTCTACATAATTTTGCAGCATAATAGCCACTATTCCCAACAGTATTTATAATTTTACTTGTATTTATAGATCCATCTGCACTATTAGAATTAATAAGCGTTGTAGAAAATATTGAAGCTACCCATGGCACTTGCTTTCCTTGATCTTCGATGGCAACAATTAATCCATGTTGTCCAGTTCCATCAACTGAGAAAATTATCCCGCCACCATAATACAGACCTTGTTCAAAATCACCGGTTGAAACAGTAACCTCATTATCTGCATATACGGTATCAACAATATTATATGCGTAAGCACGGATATGATAAGTTTTATGAATCGTTGGTTTTATGAAAGGTTTTAACCAAGAACTAAAAGAACCACCCGAATTACTACCTACAGTAATATAATAAGGATATCGAATTATAGAGTCACTTAAAGTCGGATTTGGATGAGAAGTACTATAACAAAAGCCAGCATTTGTAGTATTAATAAGATTATGAAAAGGAGTGTATGACGCATAATCAAGACCAAAATAAACAAGAGCATCACCTGTCCATTTTGCATCATTTGCAACCGAATTAGATATAACTTTAAGACCAGTTCTATGTAAATTTGTAAAAACAATTATTACTTCCCCGTAAAAAGCACCAGTATTATTTTTAGCAAAGGCCCGAACATAATACTTTGTTCCCGGAATCAAATTAGTTATAGAATCCTCGTAAAAACCAACTCCCTGACCGTTTCTTTTCACACTATTAGATATTGTAGGCACTGAATCACTGCTGCTCCAACACACCCCTCGTTCAATAATCTGGCTTCCATCATCTGATACCACTTCTCCTTTATACTGTAGCGATGTTTTACTCCATTTAGCGGGATTTACCCACGAAGTTTTGACAGATACTTTTGGCACGGCATTATTTTGATTATTCATTTTATCTTTTGAACAACCATAGAAAAAAACAACTATAATAAAAAATAAGATCGTTTTTTCCATAATAGTATATTTTAATTAATATGCTGTTGTTTTCTTATTCAACACTAAAGTCATAAACTTTCTGCATGGGCGCATGACCATAAGTAGTAGCGCCGCCTGCATACATAAAGCAATACTGTCCTTTTTCTAACGGCTTTTCAGTAAACACTTTGTAAATGCCCTTTGATATTTTTTCGAATTTGAACTCGATTTTATTTTTGTCATCTATTCCAGTGGTCATCCCCTCGTAACTATTCCAGGAGCCAGTTACAACCTCCCTGTTTTTTTTGTTAGAAGATATACTGAATTTGACAAGAATAAATTCATTTGGACTTGTTGCGGAAGCGAACCAAACTGACTGGCCTCCGCTATTGCCAAAATTATTTGAGGTACTTTTATCGAAATAAAAGTAAAAAAACGGGTTGCTATTATTTTCAATTTTGAAATTTGAAGAAACTCCACTCAGTGTGGCTTTGTTTTTTGTTTTAGCAATCCCGTAAGTTAAGCCGGTTAACATGCCAGATCCGGTGTTCGCTTGAGAGTAAACCGATGTTTCCAATTCAACATATTCACACGGAGTACCTTTACAATAGTAAATTCCAGGAGTCAAGTCAGAGAGAGTTCCACTTTCTTCTCCTTTTACTTTGTTAGTTGAGTTACCTAGCTTGTTCAACATAGCTGCAATTACATCATCAGGAACTCCAGATTGTTTAAGCTTGATCAGTTCATCTGTAGAAAGATCGAAGTTGCATTTGGATGATTGAATTTTTGAAATCAACACTTCTTTGCCAAGCCCTGCTTTATGCAGTTGAACTATTATTTTGTTCGTAACAATTTCATCAGCTTGTCCAAATCCAACTATTGTGTAAAAAATGAGGGATAACGTAAGTAAATATTTCATGATACATTATTACTGATTACAAACAAATGCAATTATTTCTTCGCAAAAGAAATGTTATATCCAATTCTCAATCCTGCAAAAGAAAAATTGCCTCCATTTAATGCACCTGTTTGAAAGCGAACACCCAAATCAACATCCTTGTAAACATAGCCCACTCCAACCGCATATGTAAATTCAGTTGCATTCAGTGATGAATTAAGAGGGGTGACATCTGATCCCTTTGCTTTCCAATTATAACTACCGAAGCCTATTTGAGGTTCAATATAAAAAGCATTGAAACTATGACGGTATCCAAAAAGCACGGGAATACAACTTAATGTTTCTTTGTAGTCGGGTATATCTTCTTTAGCAGCAAAACTATAATACCCGGTTGTTAATGTAAGATTGCCAGCGTCACTTATGCCATAAAGCAATTTTGCTGAGCCCCCAACACCTGGTTTAACAAGTTTACCGATATCACCAGTTGGAATACCTGCCTCAACACCAATACCAAGTTGAATCCTGCCTTTTTGGGCGTTACTGCTTAGCGTTCCACATAAAATTATTATTGCAGTAATAAGCAAATTCTTTTTCATAAATTAAATTTTTGATTAGATTATTTTTGATTTTGGGATAAATATGGTACAACGGCAGCACAGATAATAAGAATAGTATTGCCAGTTAATCAAGCTTACTGTAAACGTTTATTTACTTGATTGTAATTTCTAAAAGAAACTCTAATAAAAAAGGAAAGCAGGACAAACAGGTACTTTTTCGGGATTTACCGAATTACACTCTGTTGAAAAACTGAATCACACTCATTCTGTTTTTACTCCCTATTGGAATTATATTCTGATACACTAAAAGGTAGTGAGGCAATTTGTGAGCAGTTACCCGATCCATGTTTACCAGGTAAGATTTATGAACCCTAAAAAAATATCCTGGCAGTTTTTTTTCCAATACATCTAATTCCTCCCTAATCAAAAACCCCTTTGCCGAATCACTCAATCGAATTAAAATTGTATTTTTAAAGTGATGATTATATGTTTCAAAGAATAATATTTCTTTTAAATCAATCAGTTTGGTTATAGAATCGGGATTTGTATGCCTCTTATATGTGTTATAATTTTCAAGAATATCAATTTCCTTTCCCTTGAAAGGAATTTTTTTGGCCTTAACCTGAAACGTTTCTTCTGGCAATGCCATTTTTACTGTTGTAATCAATTGAATTTTATCCAGCGGCTTAGGTTTTACTAAAAAAGTATTCGCATTTGTTTGCTTTGCTTTGTTAAGCGTTTCTTTATCTGAAAACCCAGAAAGAAATATTACCGGTATATTGTAGTTTACAGAAACATATTTTGAGATTCTTATCCCCGCATCAATATCATCGTTTAACCTGATATCAGCAATGATTAAATCAGGATTTGTAATATTGATCAATTTAATCGCTTCATCATAATTATCAACTGGTCCAATTACAAAAAAGCCTTCTGCCTGTAAAAAAGCTTGTAGTTGGTTCGCAATAATAAACTCATCTTCTATAATTAATATTTTTTTCACTTTTCATTCCTTTTAGAAAATCAGTTTTGTCACAGACCCGTTATTTTTTTCAAAAAAGATCTCTGCTTTTATCTGTTTAACTAATCCCTTTATCATCTTAATTCCATAACTGTTGCTGTTTTCAAAATCCTCAGGATAGCCTGTTCCATTATCGCTGATCACCATTTGCACTTTCTTATCCTTTAAGAGGCTTGCTTCTACTTTAATTTCTAATACCTGTCCTTTAATAATGCCATGCTTTAACGAGTTTGTAACCACTTCGGTAAAAATTAACGCAATTTGGGTGGCAAACTTAACATCAATCATGAGTGGTGCATAGACAAAGTAACAAACAGATGAACTGTTTGAATAGGTTTGAATCAGGTTTTCACATAACTTCTCTATAAACTCTTGCAGATTTAAACTGGTAATATCTTCCTGATGATAAAGCTGTTCATGAACATAACTAATGCTTTGTATTCTACTTTCTAAATCTTTTGCGGGAATTGAATTAGTTGATTTACTTGAAGCAGAAGCATCTATCAAACCTGAAATAATGCTTAAGTTATTTCTAACTCTATGATGAAGTTCTTTTTGGAGTTCTTCTACATGTCTTTTCCCTTTTTTTAGCCTCTGGTATTGAAAGTAAAAAGCTATGATGGTCAATCCTAAAAGCAAAGCTAAAGGCATAACTACATATAAAACTTTATTTGACCGTAAAGCGTTTTGCTGTTCACTCTCAATCTTATTTAATTTCTTATTTAAGCTGTCTTGAAATGTTCTATATACATCGGTTTTAACCCCTTTATAGCTTGAATCATATGCCACTTGTCTGATTGAATCAATTGCTAATAAAAAAGATGCTGAATCAATTTGGTTATTAGTTGAAGATATATTATTTGAGTTGTTGATTTCCTGTTTATACTCAACATCAAATTCATAGTTATTTTTTGCTTCAGATGTTGTAAGTTCAATTGGCAAAGGAGTTGCCCATCCTTCTTTTTCCTGAAATATAATTTTATAGTATTTCTGAGGAAGACCAGAAATTGCTTCTCCACCCTGAAGCCAGGTTCTGCCATTATCAAAAGACCATCTCCCTGCCCAACTTGGTTTAATATTAATTTTTATACTTGTTTGAGGTTCTGACTCATTGTACTCCCAGCTAATATGCCAATCTGTTGGATTTACAAAATACTCAGGCCATACAGGATCAATATAACAGGAGCAGTCTTTGTCCCCCGTAACAGGAAGTCCTACTCTTTTCATAATCGGTTGTACTGGCTTAGCCTGCCGTATGCCAAAATAAAAAAAGGTTGTGTCTTTTCTTGGAATAACCGTTCCTATTCGCTGGCCTGCATAAACATATTTGTTGCTGCTTACATTAAAATATACATGAAAATATGCTGTACTAAAATCTAAGCCATCAATCCAACAGGCATCATTCGGTTCGTCATTTCCTCCTGTTGTAAATGTTCTTAACATGCCGCTATGTGCTGCATAGATTGCTGTGTTTTTTGCTATTACATATCCGGGAGCTACCCTTTTATGTATAACAGGGCCAAGGCCAGCACAATTTCTTAGTGTACTATCGCCCCATTCTTTTCCTAATAAAGGCTTATAGAGGGTAAGTTTTGTTTTTACAGGTGAAAAAAGGAAAAGATCTCTGCCATCAAGCTGAACAAAGCATTGACCAATACAGAAAGATGCGTGCAAAAAGAAAAGTAGCAGAGAAATTACATAGGTTAATTTCATATAAAGAAATTACTCATTTCAAATGAAATCCGATTGTTGCGGGATAAAAGTATTGATTTTGGGGATGAAAAATATACTGACGGTTATCAATATGGCATAAGAAAGGGTCCCAAACAAATTTGTTTGGGACCCTTTCTTCTATTTTGTATGTTGCTACCTATCCTTTATTATTTCGCCTTATTCAGCTCAAGTAATACGGTTATTTCAACATCTTTTCCTACAACCAGGCCACCCGCTTCAGTTGCACGGTCCCATTTCAGGCTGTAATCAAAACGATTAATCGTTGTTTTTGCTTTGAATCCGGCCTTATCGCCA
>JANOIQ010000082.1:0-32468 GCA_031407835.1 Chitinophagaceae bacterium | reverse complement strand
CCTTCTCGTTCCGGAATAAAATCTCTTAGTCCAATTTCACTTTTGTTACTGTATTCAATGGGGAATTTTATAGAAACATACATCATTGTCTTATTTTTAGGATTCCACATTCTATATTTAACCTCGTCATGGCCGGTATATTGAGATACAAATTTATCAATTGACTTACCTGGTTTTGACCAATTAATAAGGCCTTTGGTAAATTTCACATCTTCCCAAGACTTAAAAAATGGAAAATGTATCAGAAGGTTTCTAATAAACAGAATAAATTCTTTTGACAACTCTGCTTCCATCGGAGGTCTGACTTTTTTTAATGTCTCTAAAAACCATCCAATAGGTTCATATTCTAAAATCTCAGAATAAACAAGAAAAGCATCCTTAATTCTATTGAAACGATAATATGGATCTTTTTCCCAAAAAATTCCATTTTTAATTTCTTCATCAATTTCAAAGAAAAAATTATATGCACTGTGAAGGAAATTTATTTCTTTCTCGGTTGGTCTATCATTCATTTTATAAATGTTAATCTTGAAATCTTCGAACTTGAATAATCTCAGTCATACATTCAAATTCCAAAAAGTATTTAGACCCATCTTTCCAAAGTTTCACTTTTGGTCTATATTTGTATTTATACTTGTATTTATATTTCGCATGCTGCCACCTTTCGCCATTTACAAAAGTGAACATTTCATCACCATTATATCCATGAAATTCACCTTCTAATTTCGTTTCTTTAATTAATTCCATGTAAAATTAATGATCGCCTTAATGTGGGAAATAATAGGAGCTGTATCAATAAAGTCCTTGTTAAAATTAGGTTCTAATATTTCAAGCCAGTATTTGTTGGCATTAAACGGTTTCCCATGACTTGCCAAATAAGTGTTAGGATACTTAAGTATAGTATTAACGTTCTCATGAGCATGAGCTACTTCGAAAGTTGTATTATGTATTCTTAACAAGCCGCCAACTTTTGGATTGTTATTGCAATTCAGTAAGTGTTCTTCATATATAGATTTTTGAATTCCGCCAGTAAAGGAAGGATTCCCAAATGCATCGAGTAAACCCGCAGCTTGGTCATCAGTATCACAAATTACATGGCTTCGTATTGCAAATTTTCGGTAAACTTTCTGATAGAAAGGAATGTTAGTAACCGTTCCACAATTAACTATAAACAAGTCCTTAACAGGATTTAATTTTTGTAATATCCCTCTAACTATAATCTCCTCAGTTGGCCCCTCTACAAGAAGAACCTCGTCGGCATAAAATGATTCACATATATAAGGATTAAAGCGAAGTACTTCATACATAGCTTGTTTCAAATCTTCAATTGTTTCTGCGCCTTTCGCTTCTTGTAAATCTTCATCTTTAATCTGATATAATCTCGTACCTTCTTCATTCCTAATCATACGTATCAATGTTGAATTCCGTTTTGATAGGTCAATCATTTGAGGTGAATGTGACGCACATAAAACTTGATAAGGAAAATCGAGTTCACTAACTGCATATATAAGTTCCCTTAAACTTTTTAAAATTTTAGGGTATAAAAAAAGCTCTGGTTCTTCAAAGAGTATTAAATATTCTTTTCTATTAGCATGTCTTTGTAATTCCTCTGCAACATCTCGCATTAACAATAATGAAAAAATTGCGCTTCTGACTGCCCCATGGCCGATAGAATTATAAGAACTGGGTGTTTCATTGTCTGGTGTTCCATCTGCATTTTGTTTTTTAAATTCAACATTAAATTTCTTTCCAAATTTATCTTCTGTCCATTTGACCTTATCTGAATCTTCAATTTCTATCTTAGTATCGGGGAAGAGTTGTTGAAAATGTTTATTTACCTCTTCTTCATATTGGTTAATTGAAACTGGATTATACATTTTTGACTGTAGTTCTTTAACCTTTTCCTGGGCATCAGTCAATTCTGTAAATTCTTTTTCACTTAGTTTCTGTTTCGCTTTACTTGCAAGAATTTCATTAACTATACCTTCAACTTCCTGCTCACTTGGCATAGCTTTGATCAAAATTGGTGCGGGCATTAATGCTTGGAAAACTTGAATTAGACCAATACTTCCAAAAGCAGTTTCATCCCAAACTCCAGTATTTGGATTCCAGGTAATATCTTTTGCTTTTTCAATTTTAGGTTTGTCTTTTTCAATTTTGAGAGTGAAGATTCGTTTTATTCGTATTACTGAGTCTGCATTTAAATATTGTTTAAATGAAGCTATTTTTTTCTCCTGTTTTTCTATAATATATGCAAGATCAACCTCATCCACTCCCAAGTCCAATTCGAACTCTAAAAGCTTTGATTCATCCCGCTTGTAAAAATCATCAGGTGTCGGCACTTTATCAGAAAACATAAAATCATAAGCAGCAAGAAAAGTCGACTTCCCCACATTATTTTGTCCGAAAATAAAAATGGTATTCGAGCCGTCAAAGTTAATCAGGTTGGCCTCTAACCCTCCAGATATTGCCCTGAAATTATTTACGGCAAATTTAATAAGTCGCATATAGTTTAATTAAGTAAGACAATATATATAATAATACATCATTATTATAGGCTATTATAGAAGAAAAGATACTTTTAAGAAGTTGTTATAAATAACAATAATGTGCGACCTAATCAAAGAAGTCAGAACTAACCACAATAAAGGAAGTCCTAGTATTGAAAATAGTAATACAAGCCCTCCCTAAATGATGATATAGGGTTCTATTGTTTTTCTCCAAATATGTTTTGGGTAAAATAATTTATCTAAGCCAAATACTTAGCAACAAAATACCTGTGCCAATGTAAATGAGTAGGTAGTTATGAAAGAAAAACTTCCCGTTCCCGCCTTTTGATCCTGCTTCAGTCCACTCTTTAGGATAAATAGAATCTTGCGTAAAAACGCCAACTTTGCATAAATCTAGTGCATCTTCAATTTTTGCCTGAATTCTCTGTTGAGCCTTAAATCCTTTTTCCAAATCTTTTAGATAAAATATTCTCACTACTAATACTGATATAATAATAATTATTGTAGAAAACCATTTTTCTTTAATCATTAAGCTAGTATTTGATTGTATCAACCATCCTCCTGCTGTTACAAAAAGACCTAGAATCCAAACAGAAATATTTTGAACTCTGTCTCTGATAATATGTATTGACTTATACCGTTCTTCAAGTGCATGAAGAAGTACATTAAGTTTCTGATCAGTAGTCATAGCTACCTCATTATTATTCGAATCCAGCATAGTTCCAACATTTATTCATAAATATTTTTGCATTTCCCGGAGGTTTTCCACCTCCTTTGAATAACCATTTCAACCCACTTACTTCTTCATATTCATTCGTAATAGCAGGATCAAGCATATCATTGTATACTTTTACTATTACACTTCGTAATGTTTGGCGGTAGTTACCAGCCACAAAACTATCGTTTGGCACATTATACACCAGGCATTCGATAAAGAAAGAAGAAACAAGCTCCTCTGTTATTACCCTGGAGTCAATCAATTCATTTCTAATCCTTTTTAATATCCGAACAGTTCTTTTATACATTCTGCTTGTATTATTGTTCTTTGAGACCCCATTTGTGTAATGTTGCTCAGGGTAACTTTCAATATGCTCCCCACTATCAGCTATAAGTTTTATGCCTTCAGCGTCAACAGTATTCGGATTTGTATATCGTTTTAAAACAAAACAAGGGACAACATCAGCATTTACTCTATAGGTATTACCGGGTATAAATATGCATTTATTTTTTCTTTCAATATTACCAAAGTATTGCTGTAATGCATTTTGGACTTCTGATTTATATTGACTAAAAGTGTATTCACTGTTTGGGTTATTCGAATGATAAGTAGTCCTTTGCTCCTCGGTTAACCAAACTACGTTAGGGAAATAATAATCATTTCGCCTAACAACAACATCAACATCGCTATCTTGTTTGATGTTAGTATTGTTGCGATAAGATCCCTGCAAAAAAATAGATACAGAGTTACCAAACTTTACTCTTAAAGCTTCGGTTATTTGAGTAATTACGTTTTTACATTTTTGATCCTCACTAGTGCTTACTGGACTAGACCAAGTTATTAATTGTTGTTCAGAAAGTGCCATATGATAAAATACTATTCATTATAATAATATAAAAGCTCTAATAAACCCTAAACACACTCGGCCAACTGTAAAAGATTATCCGTTTTCGTTTCATCAGCCACAGTCTTAACATATTTCGTACCTGACGCAGAAACAGCAGTTATTAAATATGCTTTGTTTCCTAAATAATCAGTAACATACGCAACTCCTCCTTCGTCTTTAATCCAATTGTATATTGTAAGCCTATCTGACCTTCCAGTGTTATTATTTGATTCATTGACCCAACCTAAGCTTTCAATTGCTGAGTATGGATTTTGATGGTATCCACTGTTTTTTTTGATACATGTAATTCGTACTGACATAATTTTTTATTTAGTGATTAATGTTTCTTATCAATTGGTGGGTGTGGATCATTTCCTGGGGCAACGGTATCGCTATCTCTGATAGGTCCACCGTTTGGTCTGTGAATTTTCACCTCGCCTCCTCCGTTATTTGCAGAAATCTGTTTAGCTATTTTCTCAGCCTCTTTCTGAGTATCGGCTGTGGCCGAAGCTCTTTTAGATCCTTCTTTGATAACATTCCATTTCTCCTGGCCTTTTCGATTTGTTACATGATAATTCGGCATAACTGTACTTTTATTAATGAGTAATCGGTATTGTGTTTATGACTATTCCTTGTATTAGAAAATCTTTGGTTAAAATAATTGGTTTATGAATTGGATTATTTGATCTAGGCATTAGGGTTACAAAATCTCCATTACGTTGGTATTCCTTCACAGTTGCTTCATCATCAATAAGAGCAACAATCCTTTGTCCATTATCGGCAACAGTCTGTTGTTTAATCAATACCAAATCACCATTGTTTATCCCAGCTTTATCCATTGAGTCACCAACTGCACGAAGAAGGAAGTATTTTGATCCTGGTTTTGCAAGTGAAATGGAAACTTGTATCATTGCCTCAATATTCTGTTCTGCTAGTAACGGACTACCACATGGAACAGAACCAACCAAAGGAATGGACACTGTACGGGCTATAATCCCTGTTTCCAAATCTTTAATAAGCTTGAAACTACCGTCGTCCTTTCTTTCCAAAAATTCATTTTCTTCAAGGTCTTGAATAAGCAACATGGCAGAACGGGGAGACTTGTAATTCATAAGATTCATCAGATCTCTTACAGAGGGAAATTTTCCATACTGCATTAACCAATTCCGTATATGACGGAGTGCTTCTCTTGCCTTGATATTTAGATTTTCTTCTCCCATAATACAAAGTGTATACTACCGTATACTTTTGTCAAAAATAGGAAATATCCTTTGTTTCAAAGAGTTTTTAGTATTAAAACAAGGAAATTGTTATTGCTAGAAGTAGCAGGTATGTCGACATGATTCAATGAAGCTAGAAATAACATGCAAGAACAAGAGTATATAAGAAGCTGCTTGACTTCTTAATTATATTAGGATAACATATACTTATACACAAGAAAAGGCACTTCATAAGGTTTCGTCCTTATGCGGTGCTTTTTCATTTTTCTCCTACTTTGTGCTCTAGATTATCCATATAATTAATCTTTTCTTTAGCTTCTTTTTTGAGCAGTTTTGAACAAGTTTTGATATACGGACTTAAAACCATCGCAAGCTTTCTTATATCGTAAAGGTGTTTCACTAAAGAATAAAAGTCTCCGTCACTAGTGACAATAACGGCTTTATCATAATTATCTTTTTCAAGAAGTGTATGGAGTACGAGATCTGCATCACAATTCCCTTTTGGATTCCCAGTAGTATCATAAATGACTGGTTTGAATATGAGAATATACCCTGCTTTTTGCAGTCTGGCATAGAGAACTTGTTGTGAATGGATAAACCCAATGAATACATAAGCGGTATTTACATGGTACTTATCCTTTAGATAAATACGGAATTTCTTCCAGTCTAGTTTCCACCCAAGGGATTTAATTCCCCGATATAAATTCTGAGCATCAATGAATGCGTAATTCTCCATCAACCCATTCTATCACTGAACAAGTATTTTTTGGAAGGGGATAAATCCAAACCCTACCAGTTTAACTATGTAGTTGTGTTCTTGAGTTATCCCCAGTTTTTGCTTAATAAACAAATTACCCTCCCTTATCTCCCTTCTCAGATTTTCATACAATTTAGGTATGGAAATAGGTCGCTTTCCTAATAAGTTAAAAATGTTCAGGTGCTGTTCGGGGTACTCTCAAAAAAAAGTGGCTCGTATGCTTGGACTCTCTGATACCAGTATCCTATCTCGATGGGAACATGGCCTTACAGTACCTAATCTCGGGCAGGTCTTCCTTCTTTCAAGGATATACAGTACCCTGCCGCATGAACTGTTTGATTCACTCTGGAACAATGTAGGTTTAGAGTATAACTTGTTGACTCAGCATCATGAGCCTGTTATTAATCAATCCATTTAATATGAATACATAAATCATCTTTGTTGCACTGCAACAATAAATAAAAGGACATAGTCATGTCCTTTTATTTATCCCTCCCCTATATTGGTATGAAGTGAATTGTTCTCAAAATTTCTATATAAAAACGAACGATTAACGATAACGAAAGATAAAAGAACGATCGTTGCTTTATCACCTGGGGATAATTATCCATTAATCTAATATCCATATGAATCAACATTATGATCCTTATGAAATAAAACTGGCTAATGAAATAGCCGATACATTAAAAGACAGAGATTCCATTACTATGCACTTGCAATATGTTCGGAAGTATAAAGAGGAATTCCTGCGAAGGGTACTCAATAAAGTGATGGCGCTTCCTGAAAGCAAAATCAGGAGAAGTCGGGCAGCCCTCTACACTTTCCTTATCAATCAGAGTGGCTCACATGGAGACTCTCGGGATTAGTACCAACACACGGCTCATAGGACTAGCAATTATCAATCACCATAACAGTTTAGTAGATTACTCAATTCATCTGCATAAATCGTCCTGGTCGCCTTCGAAAGCAAACATGATAGTCACTAGCAGCCTAGAGCCGTGTGTGAGGCAATACTGTATTAAAAGCGTTGTAATGTCAATACCCCATGCTCACCATCAAACAGAAGCCTTTAAGTACCTTATTAGTTGTATCAAAGAGTACTTTAAGGCAAAGAAAATCCCTGTCTATGAGGAAACGCCGGAAACACTCTATTCACTTTGTCCACAGGGACAAAAGAAAACAAAAAAAGTGCTTATGCAGGCCCTCACTCTCCAGCATCCGCAACTCTCACTCTGCTATCACAAAGAAATGCGTAACAAGAAACGATACTATATCAAAGTTTTTGAAGCGGTAGCAGTTGCAACTGTAAAAGAACTATAGAAATAGAGAGTTCAAAAAACAGGTGATATCACCTGTTTTTTGTTTTAAGGTATTTGTTTATTAAACAAATTTCCCTCCCTTATATGTGTTTCTGCTTTCCGATACAATTAGAGAGAATTATTATTCTTTCACAATTAAATCGTTCAGTATGGAACAACAAACTATCACTAAGGATGTGTATTCCTTAATCACCGACCGTATCATTGAACTCCTTGATGCCGGAACTATTCCCTGGCGCAAACCATGGACTGAAAAAGGTATTCCTATGAATGCCATCTCTAAACGTCCCTATCGTGGGATCAATCTTTTACTCCTTAATTCATTTGAGTATCCGACTAATCTGTTTCTCACCTTCAAACAGTTGAAAACAATTGGTGGTTCAGTGAAGAAGGGAGAGAAAGGAATCTTTGTCATCTTCACCAAGCTGGCTGATAAGCAGGTTGAAAAGGATGGCGAAACTGTCATTGAGAAAAAATCAATGCTCCGGTATTACAAAGTCTTCAATGTTGAACAATGTACTGACATCCCTGAAGCATTCCTGCAACGGGAGAACCATCTTATTGAAGCAATCCCGGAATGTCAGGCAATCATAGCCGGGATGAAAGATGCCCCTAAAATCGTCCACAAGCATCAGGAAGCGTATTATTTACCCAAAGAGGACTATATCAACATGCCGAAGATGAAAACCTTTACCAGCACCGAATCTTATTATGGAACCCTATTCCATGAGTTGATTCACTCCACCGGCCATCAGTCCCGCTTGAACCGGAAAGAAGTTGCTGAGAATCCTGAGTTTGGTTCTGAGATGTATTCATTGGAGGAATTGGTTGCAGAGATCGGTGGATGCTATCTCAAATCCTATACAGGCATTCCAATTGAAGAATTACCCAATAGTGCAGCTTATATCAAAGGCTGGTTAGATGTCTTCAAAGGAGATCGCAGGTTTATGATGAAGGCATCTTCAAGGGCACAGTATGCAGTGGAGTATATTTTGGGGACCAAAGAAGTAAAAGAAGATGATATCGCTGAAGTATCTACAGTTAGTTAACATTACAAAGCCTGTTAAGAGAAATCTTACCGGGCTTTTATTTAATGGCTTTACAAAATTGTCGCTCTACTTTTCAAATGCTATAATATTCCCATTATCATTCATTGGCATTATATGGCCTAAAATATCATGGAAGGTTTCAATAAAGAAAACCACAGAGAGAGAAAGGAAGGGGTATCGCTTGTTTTAGATAGTGAAAGAATAGAAACAGTTTTCTTGGGAAAGGGTGTCGAAGATGCCGCAAGTGAATTAATCAAATTATTCTCAATTATTACATATGTTAAGAAAAAAGGGGTTTCAACGAGCGGAGAAGTTGAATTGTTAGCATCAGATCTATTAAACGAGTTTAACGTACTGGAATTAAAATACAATATGGTATTTACTAATAAAGTAATTGATCAGATTTTGCGTTCCCAAGAAATCGATAGTGTTTCCATGGAATTTAATGGCGAGTTGCTTATAGCTAAAAGCGGTTCCACAATTGAATCGGTTGTAGAAGCATGGGCCAAGCTTGGATTTTATTCACAAGATGCCATCAAAACAAGGGAAAATAAACGAGAGGGTGAAAAAGAAGCAGTAAAGAAAGAGCAAGCTATTATTGATATAATGCTTACTGAACTAGATACATTTAATTTTACAAACCAAGAAAAGGTTATTGATTGGCTCTATGAGTACTATATACATAGTATACGTGGGGCAGATATGCATAAAAATGAATTACTCGAAAAATTTCAGGCACATGGATATGTACCTGAAAACAATGACAAGGTGGATGGCATGCTTGGCAAAACACTAAAAGACAAAGAACGATTGGGGAGAGTAATAATCGGCTATTTACTCATGAACGGTTCTCTCGCTTTGCGCAACAATTGGTTAAAAGCCTTGATTGAGGACTGGAAGAGATTCTAATTTATTGTTATGTCGTTTTAGAACTGACAAACGCCTCAACATTATCATCCACTTTCTTTAACTGCTCCAGTTGCCAGAGCCTTATGGCTTTTTCAGATATATCATTTTGAGCTTCTGCTATCAGGTTCATTACCTTTTCGTTTATTGCATCCTGAGCAATTCTTTTTCTATTATTTATAGATCGAATTCCTTCAAGTTCAGAATTTATTAACTCGTGTAAATCTGATTGTCTTTTCTTTTGCTGTAAAGCAACTTCGTATTCATTCATTGCTAGTATTTCATCATAGCTTCCTTTCTGAGAAAAGAATTTAACAAAAATAGGTGCTGTTTCAATTCCTAAAATTAGGAAAAAGAAAATCCAATAAGCAAATGCAACATATGTGTTTTTAGAAGTAAGTCTTTTAAGCGCATCCATCTGTGAGCTCAATCCTGTAAATTTAACATTATCTAGTGATGGTTTAATCACACTTGCAATTTCGGAATCTATATCGCTTATTCTTTTCAAATTTTTTTCAATTATTGGATTATTATTTGAGAGGACTTGAGGAAGTTTTGTGTCCCGGATTGCATTTCTTTGTTGTTCCAAATCTCGGTAGGAGTCCCCTTTACCTATTTCTCCTGTAAGTCCTTTTCCAACTCTTTCTAATGACATCTTATCATTAAGTGCATTTATCTCTTGATTAGTAGAATTAATTTCTGAACGCAATGTATTATTTGATACCTCCAGCTTTTGCCTTTCCTCAACAAGAGGCGCAATTTGCTTTCTATACTGCTCATTAATGCCTTCTTGATTTTCGATTTGGCGCTCTGATTTCATAGTAATAATCTCGTCATTTATCTCGGTTGAAAAGAACTTTAACTCCAATGGTATGGATATGGAGCAGCCCAATACAATTGCAAGTATTAGTCGGGGCAGAATGATTTTGAATTCAATCCACTTGTTATCGTTCTTTTTATAACTTGCTATTATATAGCTGTCGAGAATAAAAATTGCAACCCCCCAAATACTACCTGCAATAATTGCGGTAAAGCTTGATTGACTAATTGTTTGTATTGCAAAAAACATTGAAACAGTTGCCAATACGGCAGTGGAAATAATAATTGCACCAATTCTTGCTTGACGGCTAATCTCATGCGAACACTTTGGATCATTTAGAATTTTTAAATCAGATCCAGCCACCCGGCATAGGATTTTGTTTAAACCCGTAGCATCTACACCTGAAAGCTCTTCAGTTTTTCCTTTATGTTTGTTTTCCATAACAGTTTAATTGCATTGTTAATTTCTCTTTGTTTTTTATTAAGGCATTTGAATACATAATTGGGAAATAGAATCGAATTAATAAATGGTCTTCTTAGTAAGATTTGAACAGTCGGCAGATTGATTTGTGCAGGTTCAATCGAGCTGGCAAATATTGGTTGTTTTATTTCTATATTAGTGCAAATAACAGTTTGTAAATCAATAGTTAGTTGGCTTAAAGAAACTGATCTAATATTAAACTCAGGAATAGGAATAATTAAAGATTGAATTAGTTGAGATGGAAAAACGCTAAAGGAAAGAAATGCGTGTACCTCATCCCCAAAATAGTTTTTTGCAGTAAGCTTATATTCAACATCTTTATATGCAACAATCTCCAATTTGGATTTCCCTGTTACATCGCCAATTCCATTGTCAATACTAATTTTGAAGGCTCCGATAACATGCCATGAAAGCGTTACAACAGAATCTTTAGTTGCTGACGATTTATCAAGCTTAAAATAAACAATTTTCGGCAGAGCTTTAAAAACACCTATGTAAAGGCTACGCTCTATAGATTCTCTATTCTTATTTGTTGCAACTAGCTTAATTGTCTGAGGTTCAAATGTGTAAAAAGTCATGCTACCACTAAGTGTTACAGGTTTTTTGTTAATTCGCACCTTGCTAGCATTAAGTACTTCCCAACTAATTATTGCCGGTCTTTCATCTGTTAAAATATTCACATTAGACTTGAAGAAATTAACTTCCAGTTTCCCATCTTTTTCAGGCAGAGGCATAAATTCTCCGATCTTCGGATCAAAATAAAAAGGTTGGCTGGGAGTATCCATATTTACGTTTCTATATTAATTATTAAATCACAATTAAACTTCTCTATTGAATTCTCTAAACCCCACTATTGAGACTCCATATATTTTTGTTGCCCATTTAAGCTCCATATGAGATGTCAGATAATATTGCATTTTTCCAGATAACTTTTGTAAATTCTCAAAAAAATTATTCTCGGATATATTATTAACTGCTAATTCAATATTTAAGGCATCTACAAGTATCTGTCTCATTTTAATTGTTCTCTCTGATACTTGCTTACTTCCTGAAATAATTGTGTCAATTAATGAATATTGTATAAAAAGATTCAATGACAATACTCGTCCACCTGGCACTATCACATTGTTTAAACAAAATAATTGAGTTTGCAAATCATCATTTTCCCATATAATTCCTGTATAAGATGGAAGCACCCAATATTTATTATCATTAAAAACCAGCTCCGCAGAAATTTCAGGTATATCTACTAAGTTAACACTTCTCATTGCGGGAGTTTTCCAATCTGCATTTTTTGTAACGATGAATTTTTTCTCCTTATAAAAACTTATACTGACTTCGTCATTTACAGGCATGCCAGAAGGGGTTTTAATAAAATAGACTTCGTCATATTTCAAATGCTCTTCAGTTTTTAATTTGTTGACAAGGGTTCGGAAAGTCATTGTTTCCTCTGCTTCTATTTCAATAAATAGATAATTCTCAAGCAATTCAATTTGTAAAAGTTTAATAGCCATATATCATTCAGATTTAGAAATCAAGGAATTTATTTTTAGGTATTCTTCTTTTTTGATTACAAACCTCTCTTCTGCAATGTCCGGAAACTCATACCCATCTTTTTCTTTCTTAATTTTTTGAACTAAGTCATTCAGTTTTTTTACAGCATTGAAAGAACCGCAAGCAGGGGTATTAAGTAGTTCCCCATCAGCTGTTTTTACGATCCATTTATATTCCTTTTTTAATTCATCAACATACCCTTCTAAAAAAACACAACTCTTATCCAGTTGATAACAAAGATCAAAAGACTCTAAAAGTCTTTGCAAATAGTTAAAGTTAAATCTAGACCATTTGGGGTTATTGGCATGATCACGGTACTTGGTTTGCACGGAGTTAATTCTTCCCTTTTCAATTTCAAATAATTGTTTTGCTATATCCTGGTATAAAGGTTTACATTCTTCTTCTGTCATTCCATGGTTTTTACATTTCTCAATATGAAATCTAACTTCCTTTATAATAGCTGCGGTTGGTTTTCTAATAGAAATATTTTTCTTTATTTCAAAGAGAAATTCACTTAATGCAAAGTAAACCCATGTAGCGACTTCACCAGGAGCTAGTTCTTCTGCTTTTCGGCAATACTCAAATGCTATATCATGTTTATTTTCTTGAAGATTATTGCTTATGTGTGCAAGTATCTTATCATACCTTTTTGCCTCATCAGGAGTCAAAGTCTTATATAGCACAATGTCTTTATCCCATTCTTGATTTCTTAGTGTAAAAGGTTTTTTGCATTTTTCGCATACTTGTTTTCCATATTCCTTAAATATTAACTCTGCTCCGCATTTAGGGCATGAATATTTTTTTCCTCTAGAAATTTTTGCATGGCTCCCAAAATAGTTCTTGATAATATCCCTTCCTGCATTAGTTATGTCAATCTGGTCTATATCAGGTTCATCAAAAATTATCGGATTTTCACCAGATATCTTATATTTAAATTCTTTTGTTGAATCCAATTCTTCGCTTTCAATATTTTGTTCTTGTTCATCAACATCGAACTCATCCCCATCACTATCAAGTTTTTTTTCTTCAATGTCAGGGTTAAGTTCGAAAGGAGTAGCTTTGGGTCCTGATTCATCCTTTATTTGTTTATTATCTATTTCCATCGCCCTTGAATATTTTTTGTTTAAAATTCTTAATGTTACCTCCAACAATAAATAGAGCTTGATTACCCGTATAATAAATAATTTTTTCTGGTCCTGCCTTTTGAGGAGAATGGGTTAATCTCTTCCCAAATAATTCCATCATCTTCTTCGCTAAAGGCTTAGGATTATAATTCCATAAGTAACATTTCAATTTGGCTAAATCTTCATCCTCAAAAGAAAATTTATCATTCAACTTGACAGGAATCATATAAACATGACTACTTTCAGACTTCATTCTATTCTTAATCGCTTCAAGTTCTACCCTTGTGAAATCCTTTTTAAGATAGTGTTCAGAAAATAATATAACTGCGTATTTGGCTTCTCGACAATAAATGTTTGTCAGTATTTTTTCAAGCTCTTCGCCTAAGTAATCCTCTTGTTTTTCTGGATAATAATAGATGCTCTTAAATCCCTCTATTTCAAACGCTAAGGATAAGGCTAAAGCTGCATTCCTGTCTTCTTCGGCAAAAGAGATTGCTACCTCATATGTATATTTTCCGGCTATCAAAATTTATTGCTTGTCGATTAATTCAATTTCCTAGTCTATATTTTCTTTTGTTTAACCAATCTCCAGTAATGATATCCTAATGCTGTGAGTCTGCATGATTTTGATTCCATTGCAGCAAAAAACATATGATCTGCGTTTACTGGCACAACTAATCCTACACTTTGAAACTTCTGCAGATCCTTAAATACTGCAACATTTTCAACCTTCGCATAGGGCTCTTTGAGTTCATGCTTTACATCGGTTGAATTTGTATATTCAAAAGAAGGATCTAATGTTAACTCTTCTTCGGGTGAAGGGAAATACTGAATAATCTTCCTAAGTGTTTCTTTGGGAACTCTAGGGTTAATGCTTCTTAGAGATATGAATTCTGTAATATTTGTTTTGAAAACGGGTCTTTGTTCCCATGGTCCCAATGCTTGGTCAATATAAGAATAGATACTACCGGGAGTAATGTCTCCTCTTATATCGGCTGCGCCTCCTTGAAGCGCATCAATAAGAAGGTTTGTAAAAATACTATGCCCATTAACTTCAATTGCTGATTCATCAGATTTACTTGCTGTCAAAATGGTAACTCCACTGTTTATTACAGTGGCAATTCCTCCTGTAATTGGGGAAGTTCCCACAGCACCGGAGTGACAACAATCAAGAATAATAATACGGTTTTTTGCTTTTGATTTATTTGCCATCACCAGCAAATCTGTCATAGATAGGCCAACATCATTTTTAGAGGCATCAGGAGTCACAAGATATGTTCCTAGCTCATTTTCATAACCATGGCCAGAGAAGTAGAATAAAGCTACTTCATCATCACCACTAAATAATTTATCTATTAGTTCTATTAGCTTTCCTTTTGTAGGCACATCAGTGCGAAGGATCACTGCAAAATTCGGGTCGCCGTTTCCATGGGTCTCTATAATGGTACCAAAAGCAGAAGCATCATTGATGCATGCGTGGAGAGGTGATGTAGGATAATTATTTATTCCTACTACTAAAGCTTTTCTCATAAGATATCAATATTTATTAAGTTATAGATGGGATTTGCATCTCGTTTGACCCAACTTTCGACTGGCACAAAAGAATGGGCTGATTCAGTCAGATATAAATCTTCAGAATACCCAATTGTAGCTTTTTTCAGATAGGGGTAAAGTAACAGATACTCACTCCTATGAAATACTGTTAGCGAAGTGTTACCAGGTGTCACTGGAAAGAGGGCACAATTATTTGTGTTCCCGTCTATAAACCCCAGCTCCCACGGAATCCATTTGGAAAGACTTACATTAGAGGACATAGCTAATAAGAGTTTTCGGGAAGATTTCATTCTGTTCCGTATAATCTCTGCAGTTTCCTTAGTTACGTTAGTCCGGTCAAGATGTGGGTCAATAATCCAATCTACATAGACGGAAAAGCCCTTGTTGGTTAATTCAATATAAATACCTTCCACTAATTTCCTGTCCAGATTACTATGAGATAAAAAAATATCAAACCCGGTATGTGTTCTTTTACTTTCAGAAAGTAGTTTTTCTCTTATGGTAAAAGACTTATTTTCTGACAATCGAATAAAATAATCGCTGTTATAGAGTGACATAATATTTAGTTTAAAAATTTTTCAAGGCTTTTCCAAGACCATTCAATAATTCGTTTCCCAATCAATTCAGGGGGGATTGCCCCTTTATCGTCCTTTTTAACATGCATGCCTATTATTCGAAGCTTTTCCTGCTTTGCACATTTTATCTCCCACCTAGATCCACTGGAATGCCATGTGCTTTTACTTAATAAAACAATCATACTGTCGCATTTCTTTATTTTTATACGGCACTGTCTTTTCCATTCTTTTTCATCCCACGGCTCTTTTACAGACATATCAATAAAGTCAAAAGGTGTTCTGTCATTTTTGGCCTGACTTACCAGAAAGTCACGGTATTTTTTATCTTCGATTGCAAAACTTATAAAAACCTTTCTTCGCTCTTTTTTCTCATCCCCTCCGAAAAGCCATTCAAATAATTCATTCAGCATTTTATTCTGGTTTTGTTTTATTTATTTTTCCCCTCTTTCATACATTGATCTACTGCATCAGCAATCTTCTCCCAATCCCATACAATGGTTCTTCCTCGCACTAACCCAGTAGGTAAATCAGTTAATGAATTTGCTCCTCCCACATACACCCCAAAAACAGGAACATTATTCGATTTGGCAAATTCTATTTCCTTTATTACGCCTGTTGCATAATAGGTCTTCTTCCCAACCAGTACAATTAACAAATTGCACTTGTTGATTTTACTTTGAATCAATTCCTCCCATTGCTTTTGTGGTAAATGTGTCTTTGAAGACCAATCCTCAATATTGAAAGGTGTTCTTGAGTTTTTTGCCTGTCCAGCAAAAAGATCTTTGTCAGTTTTATTGTTATCAAAATCGAAACTGATAAATGCTCTTGGATTTGCCATATTATTTTTGTTTGCTCCAAAGCTTATGAATTATATAGAAGGAAAAAACCTGTACTATCCCGGAAAAAACCCCTATTTGCATAAAGAGGGTAAAAAGCTGACTATAGAAGGGGATTTTTCCTGTTATTGGCTTCATCTGTTTTTGACAGCAGTTATTCTATATAGCTTGCATCTGCTTCTTGCAGTTTATTACAAGAAGCAATAAATAATTACTTAAATAAAATAATTATGCAAAAGCAAGTCTCTTCCAAACCATTACCGTTTTTCTTTGTTGGGAAAGCCATCACCGAAGACCGTATTGGAAACTATGCAACTCAAAAGCATCCCCTACTCAGCCAGGCTATTGGGAAACCCGATACCAAAAGTATCTGGTATTCAAAAGAGCATTTGATTAAACTGCTGGAAGAAATAGAATATGCAGGAGGTGATGGTATCAGAATTAATTTTGGCATGTATGAAAAAGGACATGAATTCCAGGGTCAGCTTTGTCTTGTTATGAACACAACCCGGGAGCAAATCGTTGGAAACAACACTTATCATGCTAATGTAATTCTTGAAAATGAAACGAATTACACAGAAAGGTCAACCCTTCCAAAAGACATCATTGTTTTTCCGGGTGATGATCTAACATCAATGGGTAAAAAGGATTTTAATTATGGATCTCCTTGCCCTCCTCTTTGCGATCCACCCCCACCTGATAAACCTTAATTAGATGTTATTAGTATTGCGTAAATTGAGTGGGTGCATAGGTTGCTAAATTATAATTATATATACCTTATTCCACTATTGTTTAGTGCTATTTTAAGCCTGAAAAGCTTCAGGCTTAAATGGCCTAAACCGTATAAGATATTTTCAGCACTTCTTTTATCAACACTCGCAATAGAATTTTTCGCTATTTCCTGGAAATGGGGGTTAAATCATACTAATTATTGGAATTTTAGTCATTCAAACTTATGGATATACAATGCCTTTCTTTTAGCAAGACATCTGTTTCTTTTATCGTTCTTTTATCAAGTTATTGTGTCCACTACAGTCAGAAAAATTATTCTATGGTCTGTAGTTCCATTTTTTCTTTTTGCCATTGCTAATTACCAATTTATCCAAACTCCCCACTATGTAAATACACACACTATTGTTTTAGCAAACACAGTTACAATAATGCTCTCGCTTACATTCTTTTATCAAATACTGAACGATAACAATCTGACTAAGCTCTATTCTAATTCTATAGTTTGGATTTCCTTAGGATCATTCATATACTATTCGGGCACTCTCCCCTTTTTCCTCCTCTTTAATTATCTTATTAAAGAAAATATTCCCATGGCCCTTTCCTATTTAAATATCAACACCGCACTAAATACGATTATGTATACGTGTCTTTTAATTTCTTTCTTATGCAAACCTCACCATCACAAGTAATAGCTTTAACTATTATTATATCAACCATCCTTATATTGCTAATTGGGGGTATGCTTATATACTTCCTTTTTCTGTATCAGAAAAAGAGGTATCGACACCAAAAAGAAGTATTAGAACTCAGAGAAGCTTTTAATCAGACACTTCTTCAATCTAAATTGGAGATTCAGGAACAAACACTTGACCATATCTCAAAAGAACTCCATGCAAATTTCAGTCATCTTGTTTCTCTTATAAATATCAATCTTTCGGAAATATTGCCACAAAGTTCAAGCGATATGAAAGAAAATATCCTTGAAACAAAATCGCTAGCTAAACAGCTTTTGGGGGAATTAAAAGCACTCAGTACCAGTTTAAATACCGATCATATAATGCATATTGGTTTTGTAAAGGCACTTGATAATGAATTGAGCAGATTGTCTAAAACCAAAAAATATCAGGTCAGCATCACAAAGACAGGTGAAGAATACAGACTTGCAGCTGAACACGAAATTATCCTTTTCCGCCTCTGTCAGGAAGTCCTTAATAATATTGTGAAGTATTCTAAAGCAAAAAAGGTTGCTGCAACGATCAACTTTCAGCTAACTTCTTTCCAATTAGAACTTTCAGATGATGGGATTGGGTTTGATATGGATTTAGCTCTAGAGCAAAGTGCTGAGAAAGGAAGTACTGGTATCATGAATATTAAAAAAAGAGCAAAGCTCATTAATGCAGAAATTTTGATTGACAGTAAAGAAAACCGAGGAACATCGATTATTATTACTATACCAAGATAACTCACATTTCTATTTTATGATATCACAGAAAACACCCATTAAGATTGCTATTGTTGATGATCACAATCTTTTTCGGAAGGGATTAATAAAGCTTATCAATTTAGGAGACAAACAAAATAAATATACTATTCTGTTTGAAGCAGAAAATGGGAATGACCTGAAAGAGAAATTGAAAAGTAAATCACTCCCTGACATTATTTTAATGGATATTGATATGCCTGACTTAGACGGATATGAAGCAGTCGATTGGCTTCGGAAATATTATCCTGATATTAGTATTCTTGTCGTTTCAATGTTTGAAACTGAAGAACCAATCTTGAGAATGCTCCGAATGGGGGTAAAAGGATATTTATCAAAAGATATCGAAGTAGAAGATATGCATCAGGCGCTAGAAGCAATTGCTGAAAAGGGGTTCTATTTTTCTGATTTGGTTTCCGGCGTAATGGCACAAAATATCCAGACCAACAATCCTGAAACCGGGGTAAAGCAAGGTGCATCAAATACACTGACTGAAAATGAAAGGGAGTTTATAAAACTTGCTTGTACTGAATTAACATATATTCAGATTGCAGATAAGATGAATTTAAGCCCCAAAACGATTGACGGTTATAGAGAATCATTATTTCATAAATTTCATGTAAAAAGCAGGGTAAGTTTGGCTATGTACGCTGTTAAAAACAATCTCGTCAAAATTTAAAAGCTCAATAACAATAGACTTGAATTTTTCAATAGAGTTATACAATAGATTCGAACACATTCATATAAATGTCTACTCTTACGTAGTCATATTTATCAGTCAACAAATACTAACTTTATAAAAAAGAGATGTCAGCAACTTGGAATGATATTGTCAAGGATTGGGAAGAACTTCCCTTAGAATCTTACAAATTTTTATTTAGCCAGGCAAAAGACAGGTTTGATGAAGTCTTGTCTGAATCAGTTTCAATTACTGAAAAATCGATAACACTTACAAAAGTTGCAGTTGCAGCAATGTCTGGTTTTGTTGGATATAACTTTAAAGCAAACCCCGGACTTGAATGGATTGTCGTTTTGAGTTTCGTTTTTCTAATTGATTTGATTTGCCTTGTTGTTTTGATGTTTCCCAAAGGGGTTGTTTTTAAAGGGTCGCCTCCACAAGAAATATTTTGTGATTATTTAGATAATCCAAGTTATACAGAAAACGAGAAAACTACAATTGTCTACTATCACGAGCTTAGGCGTTACCAGGAAAGAATAGATATTATGACAAAGAAGAATAGTCAGCGCCAATTGTTTTATGGCGTTGCGTTAGTAGTTACAATATTGTCAACAGTTTTGACAGCTGGTGTAATAGTTAGTACTATTTTTTCCCACCACCCTTAGTCGAAGTGTTTGTGCCTGATGGCTTGACTGTACCTGTTTCTTTAGCAAACAGCTTTGTCGCACCACGAGTTGAAATGACTGTCTCATTAGGTTTAACTACACCAGTTTCTTTTGCAAAATTTATCATACAATAATTTATAGATATTTAGAATATTCCCAAATGGAATGAAGCTTTAATAATAAATATATCTAAATCCTTGCACTTCTCTATAGAATACTCAATTTATCTTTGCCTGAAAATCTCCTTGAGCTTGTTTATGACAGCACTGTTGGGAGTATGCTTCCCCAATTCATAATGATAAATCGTACTTGTATCGATTTTTGCTTTCTTTGCTAATTCCTTCTGGCTAAGGCCATTCATATACCTATACATTTTTAATTTCCCTCCTATTGTTGATGTATCAATTTCCAATGGAAAATGGCCGAGAAAAGCAATAATCTTTGGCATATGTCTGACCGTTGGGATAACCCTTTCCTGCTCCCAGTTGACAATTGTGTCCTCAGAAACCTCAAATTCCTTCGCAACATCTTTTTGTAATAACCCAAGCTCCAGTCTTCTATTCCTGAGCTTTTGGCCCATTGTAGTGGGATTAGAAATATATTTGTTTCCCAATGGTTTACGCACCAAAACACTCAATCTGGAAAAAGGCAACGCAGGTATGCCCCTGCGGTTTTTATAATCATCCTGAAAAAGAATGCACCTGTCCACCAGGTGCTGTACAAAAATATCTCAACAAAATTTCAGGTCCGCTTTTAGATCGTATTGATCTGCATGTTGAAGTAACGCCCGTTCCATTCAGTGAATTATCAAAAGTAGAGAATGGTGAAACATCTGCCATTATCCGTGACCGTGTAATTATTGCAAGAGATATACAAGCTGAACGATATAAAGGTGCTGATGGCGTGTATGCAAACGCACAAATCAGCAGCAAGCAACTAAAAGAAATCTGTGTGATTACACAAGCCGGACAAACATTGCTAAAAGCAGCGATGGATAAATTAAACCTGAGTGCCCGTGCCTATGACCGTATCTTAAAAGTAAGCCGCACCATTGCTGACCTTGCTCAAAGTGCTGATATTAAAATAGAGCATCTTGCTGAAGCCATTCAATACCGGAGTTTAGACAGGGAAGGCTGGGCAGGGTAAAATTATCAGCCGAAATCTTTTAATCAATCCTTTAAAGTATTAATTCAGGCAATTTCTTACTGATGTATATTGCATACCTGGCATGGAAGCACAGCAATCAATATCAGGAATTTCAGTTGTAATACCCAATTACAATGGCAGTAACCTTTTACTCAAAATTATTCCGCACTGTATAAGGGCTTTGCAAAATACGAATCTGCCCTATGAAATGATTGTTGCCGATGATTGTTCAACAGACAATTCAATAGAAACCCTTCTGCATAATTTTCCTTCTGTTAAAATTTCAACTGCTTCCGTTAACAGTGGCTTTTCAGTTACAGCAAACAGGGGTGTAATTGCTTCCACTTATAATTGGGTATTGCTGTTAAACAGTGATGTAATACTGGAGCCGGATTATTTTCAACCACTTCTTAAATACACTGCACAAGAAAAACTGTTTGCAGTAATGGGGCGGATTATTGGTTGGGATGATGATAAAATACAGGACGGAGCAAAATATCCAATGAAGCATGGAAGCAAACTAAAAACATCAGAAAATTATCTGCTGGCAGATGAACAGTTAATGAAAAACGGGTTATTGACGATGTACGTATCAGGTGCAAATGCTTTTATCAATAAAACGGTTTTCTGTTCTGTCGGCGGCTTTAACGAGCTGTTCTCTCCTTACTATATTGAAGATACAGAACTCTCCATCAGGGCATGGCGGCTCGGCTACAGTTCTGTTTATGAGCACTTTGCTGTTTGCCGTCATAAAACATCTTCTACCATTTCAACTTCAAGAAGAAAAAAAGAGGTTGATATCATTTACAGGCGAAATAAAATGTTTCTACACGCTATCCACCTGGACGGTGCTCCCAGAATAATCTGGGCAATTCAACTCTTCTTTGAAATAATTATTCAGCTTCTTTTATTCAGTTCCAATTTACTTTCTGCCTTTTTGCAATTTGTAAAAAATTATACGGCTGTAAAACAAAGCCGGGAGAATATGAAAAAATTAAGTGCAGGAAATGAATTACTGTCGGTTAACGGGGTTTTTAAAAAAATCAAACGTTCAATTAAAACACAAAAAATACTGTTTCGTTCTTAAGCGTATGCCTTTACAGAAGTAACCCTCATTGAATGTTTCAGGTATGAAAACCATGGAAACTTTCTTTTTTTCTTCGCAAAGAGCGTTCTTGCATGTTTCATTACATACAGAAAAAATCTGATCCGGATTTTATTATCAGGAAACTTTTTGTACTCATTGTATAAATAAGTAGCCATATCTTTTGCTTCCTGATTCATTTCAGGAATAGCGATAAAATACCGCAGGTTAATAAGTGCCTGTTGATAAAAAGGCAGTTTTGGTTTGGCGGCTCCGGTTGCATTACTGTCATGCACTCTGTGCCATACTAGAATTTGGTTTACATGTACAATATTTCCTATGCAGCATGCCTTAACTGCCAGCCACCAATCGTAGTAAACTTCTTTGGGAAACGGAAGAGCAGCATTCAGTAATTCTTTTTTGAACAACATATTATGACCGGAAATAGGGTTGAACAGAAATAACATCCTGGGATCATTGCCTTCATGAAAATTGACCAGTCGTATGCTCTTTATGCTCGGTTTTTTGTTTTCGGAAAATCTTGCCGAAATACCATGCACAAGCAATGTGTCTTTTTTTCTCTGTATAACGTTCACCAGTATTTCAATTTTTTCGGGCACCCAAATATCATCGTGGTCAGCAATCGCTATCAAGTCCCCTTTACTTATACTGCAGGCATAATTAAAATTGAGATTATATCCGAGATTCTGTTCATTCTGGCTAAACCGGATTCGCTCATCATTCTGTGTCATTTCTAAAACAAGCTCCATTGTTGCATCTGTTGACCTGTCATCAACAATAATCAATTCAATATTCCGATACGTTTGATTAAGTATTGATTGGACCTGCTCCTGTATAAACAAAGCCCCGTTATACGTACACAAAACAACTGATACAAATGGTTGATTCATAAATAACCCGGAATGTTTTTAATTATGATAACTGATGCTGTGAAAATAATTTCAGATCCTCATATGCCCCTCTTCAGCAAATTCTGAAAAAAAAATTACACTTTTTTATAATTTCTGTACTCCATCGGAAACCATCCTGTAAGCCGGAAAATAACTCTTTTCAACTTATCTTTTACTGACACATATTTTAACTTCATATCAGGTTGAAAAGGCCAGTTTTGCAATTTTATCCGTTCCTTCATTACTTCGGGATGTGTTCCTTTAAACAGCTCAACCGGTTCATTCGCCGATTGATAGTCATATACTGATTTACTTAACTCTTCAAAATAGGAATTCTTATCCTCTCTTTTATAAATGTGAATGTTATCGTTAATTTTCATCTGCAATGCATTGGGGTTTCTAACCCAACCATAATGATATACTGACGCATTAATAAGTTTAACTCTCAATTTTATATTTGGCTTTTTCCGAAAGCCCTGTGCATCCCTGTATGAAAAAAAATCTTTGTTGTTCCTGACAATACGAATCTCCCTTCTATACCATGAGTATTTTGCACCAACATAATTATACGAACCGAAAAAATGATGATAATTAAACAGCAGCCCGTCAATTTTCCTGTTATTCAACTGTTCCTCCATGGCATTTCGAATGGCCGGATAATCAGCTTCATGTACAACCTCATCTCCCTGTATATAAAATGCCCAGTCGTACTCAGGTGCAATTGCCTGAAACGCTTTATCTGTTTCAAGTGCAAAAACCTTACCACCCGCCTTTTCAGAATCATCCCATACAGTATCAATCACTTCAATTTTAGCATCAATTGCTTTTACTTTTTCTGCAGTACTGTCTTCAGACTTTCCTACAGCTACAATCACTTTATCACAAAGCGGCAGAATTGATCTGAGCGACTGCTCAAATGGAAAATCAAATTTTACACCATTTCGAATAAAAGAAAATCCGCAAACCCGCATACCCAGTTTTTTTAATTTTTTCCTGCCTCACATTATTCTGAAGAAGAGCAGCCGAACAGCTTCTTACCTCTTCCCGCAAAAATACATGTTACAACATAAAGAACTCCATTACAGAGACCGGGCGCTAAAAAAATGAGCTTTTCAATTCGCAGCAACTTTTACAGGCATACTGCCATTTCATGTCAGTATACTACGATCATTTGCTCTGTTAAACCGCTAATTTTCTGATTCTTCCTATTTCCTGCAAACTTGTCTTATTTTTAAAAGGTGGTTCAAACTTTGAATCATCTTTTACCTTTTACTCATATTATGAAATTACTCGTTAAATATCTTGCTCCGTATAAAAGGCTGATTGCGCTTACAATGGCATTGGCGGGCATCAATATCGGATTCTCGTTAATAGATCCCATCCTGTTTGGTAAGCTCATCAATCTCGCCAACCAGCACCAGGGAATCGAAAAACCGCCAACGCATAATTTTGACTGGAACAGGTTCTTTACTTCTTTCACATGGAAAGAGCCCGGTGTGTTCTTTATACTTACTGCTTCCATTTCTGTTGCAATGGTGAGCCGCATTGCAAAAGCATTTCAGGATTATTTTCAAAGTTTGACCACGCAGAAATTTGGTGCGAAAGTTTTTACAGATGGCTTAATGCATGCTATGAAACTTCCCTACCAGGATTTTGAAGATCAACGCAGCGGTGAAACACTTTCCATCTTAACCAAGGTAAGAACAGATACAGAAAAATTTGTATCTGCATTTATTAATATTCTTTTCCCGGTTATCATCGGTATCATTATTGTTGCAGTTTATGCGTCTTCTATTCACTGGACTTTACCCTTTATTTATTTTGGCGGAATTATTTTACTTGTCATCATTTCAAATGCATTAAGTAAAAAAGTAAAAGCGGTGCAAAAAACAATTGTAGCACAAACCACACAACTGGCAGGTGCAACAACTGAATCGCTCCGCAATATTGAACTGGTAAAAAGTCTTGGATTAACAGAGCAGGAAGTAACAAGGCTTAATAAAAACACCTTCAAAATACTCGGGCTTGAATTAACCAAAGTAAAACGTATCCGTAGTATAAGTTTTATACAGGGAACATTTGTAAATACTCTACGTCAGGGCATTCTATTTATGCTGATGTGGGTAATTTATGAAGGCAGGATGGATGCGGGCCAATTGGTAACCATGCAAATTTTTTCCTTCTTTGTTTTTGGACCATTACAGGAAATCGGCAACATTCTTCTTTCTTACCGTGAGGCAGAAGCTTCTATTACCAACTTTCACAAGCTGATGGAAAAGAAACCGGAAGCAACACCTGCCAATCCATTGCATTTGGGCGATATTCAAACACTGAAGTTCAATGGAGTTTCGTTTAAACATCAAACCGCAGGGCAGAATGCAGTAACCAATATCAACTTTGATGTGAAGGTTGGCGAAACAGTTGCTTTTGTTGGGCCATCGGGTTCAGGCAAAACGACCATGATGAAACTGCTGGTGGGATTGTACCGTCCGCAACAAGGCAATATTTTATACAACGGCATGGATGAAAACTCCATCAACTTTGAAGACCTGCGTAACCAAATTGGTTTTGTAACACAGGATACACAATTGTTCAGTGGCACCATCAAAGAAAATTTATTGTTCGTGAATCCAAATGCTGATGACGCATTGCTGAACGACGTGCTGAACAAAGCAAGTTGCCAGCGTTTATTATCCAGAGCTGAAAATGGTTTGGAAACAATGATCGGCGAAGGCGGATTGAAATTAAGCGGTGGTGAAAAGCAACGTATCTCTATTGCCCGTGCATTGTTGCGCAAACCAAGATTGCTGATTTTTGATGAAGCTACTTCATCATTGGATTCAATTACAGAAGAAGAAATTACCTCAACCATACGTGATATTTCATCTGAACGAAACCAGATCACCATTCTGATTGCACACCGTTTGTCAACCATTATGCATGCTGACAGGATTTATGTACTGGAAGGTGGCGATGTGGTAGAAACAGGATCGCATCAGGCTTTACTGGAAGAAAAAGGTTTGTATTATGCCATGTGGCGTCAGCAGATCGGTGAACGTAAAAAAATTGTTGCAGCCACTCAGTAATTCAGTCGTGTATTTGTGATAGAAATCACTTTTGCACAAAGCCCTGTAACTTACCTTTGTACAAATTTTTTAAGCATGAGTTCGTCGAAGCCTCATCCTAATTATTTCTGGAGCATTTTGTCAATGAACTGTCCCCGTTGCAGAAGGGGAAAGCTGTTTAAAGATTACAGTGCTTACAATTTTAAACATACGTTTGATATGCATACTGAATGTGAAGTGTGCAAACAGAAATTTGATATGGAGCCCGGTTTCTGGTACGGAACAGGTTATGTGAGTTATGCACTGGCTGTTGCACTTTCTGTTTCAACATTTGTTGCATGGCTGGTTTTTATCGGCGTTTCATTCGATGATAACCGTGTATTATGGTGGTTGCTTATTAATTCAACCTTACTGATTGTTTTACAACCCTGGCTAATGCGGCTGAGCCGAAGTGTTTACCTATACTTTTTTATACGGTATAATGAGGATTATGAAACAACAGAGCCGCAGAAATTTGATTATTAATTGATGCCGTTTCTTTAAGATGGTTTTTCTTCGGTATCAAGCATTGTTCGTATGAGACTTTGCTTTTTCAGTTCCATATCACTCAGCTCAATGTCAATGGCTCTTGTACTGAGGATGATTTCCATCAATGAATAGATCAATGACATCAACAGGCTTAATAAGCTGGCAGCAAATACCCAGTTAGCTGCAACAAAGTATGTTTTGAAAATAAGATACATGCATACTACACAAAGTAAAAAGCTAAGTACACCAAGCGCCTGCATGTTCCTGATTAAACGAATGCGTACATGCAGATTCCTGATCTGCCCATGTAGTACGGCACTTTGTTTCTGTTCATTATATTCATCATGTAAACTTCTTACCAAACTTGCCAGTGCAAGAAAACGGTTGGTATAAGCCAGCATCAGTAAAGTAATTGCAGGGAACAATAATGCGGGGGTATTAATTGACAATTCCATACTGTAATTTACTTATAAAAAGAAAACCCCGCTCTCATTTATGCAAGACGGGGCTATCAAATATTATTATAACGTGTTGTGCTATTAAGGAGTAACATAATTAAGAACACTCTTGTGGCCTTTGTGCATGCTTTGAGTCTTTTGTGATACTTTTTTTCCTCATAACCTGATACAGGAGCACAAAGAAAACGAAGATTTTCACTAAGTTCACAAAGCACCTGCTGAAAATTAATCAATATTAATAGCAAGACACATGCTACTATTAAAGAATTACTTTATACTAAAATCGAGTGGAATATTAAGTTTAACCGCATAATTCCTGCCCGTATTAAACACACCGTTTCTCCCGGTTGCCAAATTTTGAGGAGCATATTTTAAACGGCTGAGATGATTTTGATAAGCAACATCACCTAGGTTATTAACTCCGGCAAAAACATTGAACAGAAGTTTATCCTTCTTTTTTATATCACCACCAATGCCTGCATTAATGAGGCTATAGCCAGGGCTTGCTGTTTCTGTGTTATAGCCGGTAAATGGATTTTTTTGTGCAAACGTATTATCAAGTTCAGCTTTCACATAAAAATTTCTAAATACTTTTCCTTTCTTAAACAGATCAACTTTCAATTCATTAATCAATTTGGCAGCAGGAATAAAGGGAAGGTTTTTACTTCCGTCCTGTTCTTTGTTTAACATACCCCGCACCCATGAAAATGTGTTTTCAATATGTAACCAATCTAACGGATGAGGATGAAGATCAAGATTAAACTCAGCACCGTAAAGCTTTGCATTGTTCTGTTCAAATCTGAAAGCAAAAAATTGACTGGCTCCATCAACCAGAATTGAATCACCACCACCCCGTGCCTCCAGCTTGCGGTAGTAAATAAAATTGCTCATTGCATTTAAAAAGACTGCTGCGCTGAAAGAAACATGTTCATTGGCAATTTCTATCCCTGCATCTGATTGTAAACTTGTTTCTGATTTTAGGTTCTGTTCGCCATACTCATACCGATTGGTGCCTTCATGAGCTCCATTACTGGCCAGCTCAGGAATACTCGGTGCACGGAAGGCTCTTGCAATATTTACTTTCAAGGTAACCTGCTTGCTTACCTGGTATGCAAGACCAACACTTCCTGACACATTTGAAAAACTTTTTTTAAATGCTGCAAATTTTTCAACAGTGCCATTCATTAACTCTTTTGAATTCAATGAACGGTTATCAAATCTTATCCCTCCACTAAGTGTAACATCATTGAATTTCTTTTGCGAATAAACAAATCCTCCTATGTCAAAAACAACATATGCAGGTATTAACTGTTCGGCTCCTTTGTTTTTATTATTCTGCTGCATACCATTTACCCCAATGGTTGTTTTCCAGTTGTTCTTCTCCTGAAAATGATATTGCAGATTATAATTAACCGTTGCCAGATCAAAGTACAACGCCTTTTCTTCCGGATCGAGTACATTGCCAAACTCCTGACGTTGATTACGCTGATAACCGGTTGAAACAGTCAGCCTGTTTTTCCCGATATGAAAACTATTGTCCATTACCAGCTTTGTATGTTGTATCCGTTGACGGGGTACAAATGGATCAGTTGATATAAAATCTTTATCTGTTGCTATTTCTTCTGCTTCTGTACCACCATTATTCACAAGCTTTAAAAATTTGCCTGTTGCGTCATCTCTGTCTCCTTCAATCAGGCCAAGATGCTGATCAAACCTCGTAATATATAAATGCGAATAACCCCAGTTTTTGTTTACTCCAATATAACCGCCAAAGTTCTTTTCATTAAACTTGGAATTGAACACATACCCATCGTATTTATTTTTATAATCGGCTGCAGCTTTATACGAACCGGTAAGGCCCCATACAAATCCATTCTGATTTCCCCCAATATCTGCATGCAGGTTACGCTGACGGTTATTGGTCATATACCCGGTAGTAATCGTTCCTTTTATTTTACCACTTGGCGGAGGAATAAACGATATGATATTGATTACACCTGCCATTGCATCGCTTCCATACATTAAAGAAGCAGGGCCTTTCAGTACTTCTATTTTACTTACATTCTGTTCATCTATTTCAATTCCATGTTCATCACCCCATTGTTGTCCCTCCTGTCTGATGCCGTCATTTACCACCATTACCCTGTTATAACCAAGCCCACGGATAAATGGTTTTGAAATAGCCGGTCCGGTTGATACCTGCGATACGCCAGGCACTCTGGATATATTATCAATGAGGTTAGAAGAGATATTTTTGAAGAGATCGTCTTTCTTAATAATACTTACAGGAATAGGTGTTCGCTTTGTTGAAGTGGCTGATGAAACTCCTGTTACGGTTACTGTTTCATTTTCAATAAAGGAAGGCTGCAATGAAAAATTTCTCTCTGTATTCTCAGTTACAACAACAGTTTCAATGAACGAAGAGTACCCCAGATGGCTTACTTCAACGAGATGTTTACCCACAGCTATACCGGAAATAATATACACGCCCTCGTTATTGCATACAGCTCCATTTCTGAAATCGGGAAAATAAACAGATGCTCCAACTAAAGGTTCCCCTGTTTTTGCATCAGTTACTTTACCAGTAATGGCTGTTTTAAAAAAAACTGCAGGAGGGTTTGTTACAGTTGAACCGGTAACATTCATTTGTGCAAAGGAAGAAAGAGTAATCATTAAAAAAGCACCTGCAAGGAGTACAGCTCTTTTACTATCTGAAATTTTATTTTTCATCTGACTTCAAGGTAATTAAAAATTGTAACAATGTTGCAAATATAGAATGCAACATCGTTACACTAAAATTTTTCTTTTTAGTGGTGCCGATAGCTGATCAAAGGGGCTGCCTGAGGCGAGTGAATGATACTTTATAAAAAAAAGAGGCCCGCAGCCTCTTTTAAAAAAAATTAATTGACTGTGTTTATCTCGCCTTTAGCATTGGCTTCACCTGTTGGGTCATTCCGTTTTGAAAACGCATATAATAAACACCGGTGGGCAGCCCATAAGAATCAAAACTAACTTTGTAAGTACCGGGTTGATTATATTCCTGGTCAACGGGAGTTTTAATCACCCTGCCCAGTACGTCCATGACCTGTATTAATGTGTGGCCACCTTTTGTTGTAAAGCTGATAGTTGTTGATTGGGTAAACGGATTGGGATAATTTGAGATTAATGTTATTCCTGTATTCGTATTGTCTACACCTGTTGTACCGGAGCAGCTGCCATTAGCACATAAAGCCAGCTGCTGAAAGTTTTGCAGCATGATAGTTTGCAGGGTTGTATTATCTACACAAAACCAATTCTGCAACAGTGTTGAGTACACGCTTCTGAAATCGTATTGCATGGGTACATTATCATTCACAGTTGCATTAACAGGTATAGTTGGATTCACACCTGTAACACCTGGATTTACTTTGCTGCCAAATACAAACATCGGAGCTGCAGCACCATGATCGGTACCCACACTTGCATTAGATTTTACCCGACGACCGAACTCAGAAAAAGTCAACCCCATTACACGATCCTCTACTCCCATTCCTTTCAAATCGTCCTGGAATGCTTTGATGGCATCGCTCAGTCGTTGCATTAAAGTTGCATGATTGCCTGTTGATGTGTCTGTATTTGTTTGCAGTGAGTGGGTATCAAACCCTCCCATGCTCACCATGTAGACTCTTGTTTTTAATCCACCCTTCACCAATCTTGCAACAATTTTTAACTGATCGGCTAATGTATTACCAGTGGGATATGCTCCCTGTGACGGAACTGCATTGGCAGCAGCAACAATTCTTGTTGCATATTGATTGGTTTGCTGAGCAACCAAACGTACATACCGTAATGCATCACCTGCAGGTGTAGCCGGAGCAGGATCCTGCACACCATTAATGAGATTATAAAAATTAGTAGCACTTGTAATACTGATGCCTGTATTTACACTTGGCCCCTGAAAAGTTAATGATGTTGAAGATCCAATCTGTATGCCTAATGGATCCGGCACAGCCGTATTAGGATAACCAATTGGATAGTTCGGATACTGATCACTTAAATATCTGCCGGCCCATCCGGTTGCTATTTCCTGGCTACTGTCAGATGCACTCATCCAGATATCAGTAGCACGGAAGTGTGAAAAATTTGGATTGGGATAACCAACTGCCTGCACTAACCGAAGCTTACCATCATTGTACAAAGATTGGAGTCCAGTCATAGAAGGATGCAGACCAACCGCATTATTACCTGTTAAACCCAATACTTTATTTTGAGCAATGGCAATATTGCTTCTTGCATTAAAATAATTATTGTACTGATCTAAAGGAATCACCATATTTAATCCATCATTGCCACCATTGAGCTGAATGATGACCAGTACCCTGTCGGTTTCAACATAGGTATTCAGTAATGCCGCCATGATGGGATTATCGCCCAGCACTTTTACAGAAAAACCATCAACCAGCGAAGGAAGGATGGCAACGGGAATTGTATTTTGAAGGAATTGTCTGCGTTTCATGTAACACTGTTTTATGGATGATGGTTTTTCAGTTGGATTATGCCAATTGATATTCTGCCAGGTTCATAAAATATTTATACAAACCACGCAACCTTGTATTAACAATATTAAAATTGGCTGTAATGGGGCTGGCGATATAAGCCTGCCATGCATTGGTCCAGTAATAATCCTGATCCTGTCCCGACAGCAGAAAATCTTTCTTCAGCTGATCTCTCGACTGCTGCGACAAAGGCATTTGAAAAATAATATCCAGTACATCAATAATCAATTGGTTGGGGTCACTTGGATTGGGTAATGTTTTTGTAAACTCAACCGCATCAATCACAATCTTTTTTCCGTTTCTTGAATAGCCGCTTCCTATCATGATATCACTGAACTGATTTCGTTTTGGAAGTGTATCAGAGTTCACCCATAATTCATAATACTGTGGTGTTTGGTAGTAAGCAGGCCAGCCGGCCACGTTGGGAGGATCACCAATATTCTGTTGTGCATTCGCTGCTGCAGTCATGATGTAATTCCACATGCCATAAGCATCTGCATATTCAGTAACTGCATTTGGAAATACAATATTCCATTCACGACAGATAGAAATAATATGATCTAATGGTGCTTTTATCTGTGCCCCCTGGTTAAGAACATCATAAAAATGTTCGCTTTTCAGCAATAAGGAAAGTGCAGGTTTTATTTCCCAGTTGTTTGTGCGCAGGTGCAGAGCCAATGGTTCAATAACATTGGTTTCTGTTGCCGCATCAATTTCTGAATACACAAAAAAACGATATAATTTTTTTGCCATAAACCTTGACACTACAACATCCTTACTGAAAATCATGTTGATCAGATCTGTTATTTCAAGATCTCCTGCAGTTGCTCCCGTTCTTCCAACAATGGTGGTATTATTATAAAAAGAAGAGAAGGCT
>JANOIQ010000066.1:0-15177 GCA_031407835.1 Chitinophagaceae bacterium | reverse complement strand
TATGCTGCTTATTTTATCTGCATCTTTCAATGATACATCGGCTTTTAAAATCAATCGCTGATTTTTTGTGATAGTAGCTAATGGCTGCCCCGCCGATACATATTGCCCTTCGCTGACCAGTATGTTTTTAATAAAGCCACTGATGGTTGAGGATAGACTTTTTCCACCACTGTAGTTGCGGCCAAGATTGTTTAATGTAATTTGTGCCTGTTCGTAACGTAGTTTAGCCTGTTGAAATTCTCCCTGTGTTATTAGTTTGTCTTTTATCAATTCATTTGCCCTTTCGTATTCTGTTTTTGAAGCAGCTAATTCTGCTCTTGCTGTTTGTTTAGCTGCATCTACATTTTCATAAGCAATTTCCCCACCGGTAACAGTAAACATTGTTTGCCCTGAACGGATAGCTGACCCGGTAATATTGTTATTGCCCACAAATTTTACAATACCATTTGATTTGGCTGCAATGGTCACTTCATCGCCCGGGGCAGATTGAATTTCACCTGTTGCTTTTATCACATCATACATCGTTTCTTTTATTACAGGTGCGTTGGCAAATTCAACTTTCCATGCCTGTTCTTTCAGGTAAGAAATATCACTTCCACCTGCTTCTTTAGGTTGTGCGGCAATGGCGGTTTTTTCATCAGCAAATACGGGTATGCTATCAATGATAAACTGGTCGGCAAAATTTTTAGTTTGAATATCAAAAACCAATTTGCCCATACCTGCCTGTGCAGGTTGTAATGCCAAACGAAAGATGCCTCGGGAACTGGGAGCATTGACTGTATTCTTAATGCCTTTACCGTCCTGTATAAAACTTACGGTAACTGTACCTTCTGTATATGGCAGAAAGTTTTCGCCTAACACCGTTAAGTGTGCTGCAAACTTTGAAGTTTGTCCGATTACAAGGGGTTTGAACTCTACAAAGAGTTCCGACTTGCTGCTGTATAATGTATAGGCAAGTGGCTCTAAACTTTCTGCGGCTGCATCTTCTTTTGCAGTTTTTTGTTTACAAGCTATCATACCAACTGACAACAGGCAAATTGCGAATAGATATTTCATAATGATGTGCTTTTGTCTTTAATGAGAATGCTTTTCCCCGTTTGCATGTGTATGGTTGGTCGTATCTTTTTTTGTGGTATCGGCTACATTAAATTCCTGCTGAGCCGGTTTGGTGGTATCATGTTCTGCATGGGCACTACCATCGTCGTGTGTATGTGTATTTTTTGCTTCAGAATCATTGTTGCAGGAAGTTGTTAAAACAAATGCACTGATGCTTGCCAGTAGCAATATCCTTTTCATAAATGAAATTTAGAATGTTGAAATAATAGAAGAGATAACGGTGTGTACAGGCATAGCCTGACAGTTGCCGGAGAGGCAGTTTTATATTATTGCAGGAGGAGCCCGGGAAGGAAGGTTATAGAGATAATCATCCGGTGGTGGATATTCTTTGTACCACCCAAAAAGTCTTTTTGTATTAACCCGAAACCCATCTGAAAGATAAGTAACGGTAAAAGGAACAAGGTATTCAACCGGAAGTTCAAAGTTTTTTGTTTGTCCATTAGCCGGAACGAAAGTATCATCTAACTGGGCAAGAGAAAACAAATTGTGCTGCTTGTCTTTGCTGTTGTCAGTATCATCATGATGATGTGTACCGGCAGGTTGTTCATGATGATGGCTACCAGCAAAGGTCATGATGTCATCCAGGTGTATGTGCGGAAAGATGCTATGTGCTGTTACCGTGATTCCGGCAATCAGTAATACTATCTTTTGGAACATTTTTATCATGAAGAGCGAAGATAGCTTTTATTTATTTCAGTTAACTCTTATTGGTTGTCCTGAATACTGTGCAAGTGAGTGGGAAATTGCGGCTCAGTTGCAGATTGGACGTGTTTCAGGGGTCGTGGCCTGCAAATATGCCATACGGATAAGGTCTGATAATAAAGTCATTGCCTTAAATGGAACGGGATGTTTAATAGGGTTATCCTAAAGGGCTAATTTTGAAGTATGATGTAAGGCCGAAAATAAGGGGAACTCATTCAGTCGGTACTACGCTTTTCAGATTGTTGTTGCATTATTGCATTTTCATG
The DNA here is from genome assembly GCA_031407835.1 of Chitinophagaceae bacterium. Lineage (GTDB taxonomy): Bacteria > Bacteroidota > Bacteroidia > Chitinophagales > Chitinophagaceae > Lacibacter. Next base: position 13,093 of record JANOIQ010000066.1, on the reverse strand, counting down.
TAACTGTAAAGACATAAGCGAGACACATGCCAGAATGTTTGAATTTTATTTATTTGGTTCTGAGACACTAACCAAGGAGTAAAAGAAGGATTGCTATAAATAATGTATTTTGGATGCTTTATTTCGCATCCATGAACAACAATCTTTCTCAAATTATACTGCAATACAAAGAAGATAAACAATCTGTTTACAATACCTGGTTCATTAACAACGAAGAAAGGCTGAAAGCATTTCGTTCTATCCGACGGGGCGTGATACAGGTAATTGATGATATTAAGAATCAAAAATTTCCAAATGATTTTAAGGGCTCATCTTTAGAGTTTGTGCTTAGATGTATCACGGAACAGAAACAGGTATTTGAAGGTGCTTCACATCCTTTTTACTGGAAGCCAAAACTACGTATACCGGATATTTATGAGAACGAAAGCAATAAAAAGGCTTTTGGTCAATTTCTTGAAAGTTGTTTAAATGCAAAATCACAAGATCAGATAGTAAAAGAAATCATCAGGCTTGACAGTTTAAAAATTAAAGGACTTGGACCAGCAGTTGCAAGCATTCTTTACTTTTTGCACCCCACTATCATTCCCCCTTTCAATACAGCTATAATAAATGGCTTTAATTTTTTATTCAATGACAAAAAGAAGCTGGGCAGCTGGAGTGAATATTTGAAATTGAGAGAAGTATTGATTGATACGAACAACCAATACCGTTCCGATTTATCATCAGACCTGGGTGCTGTTTCTGGATTATTATTTGAAATAGGAACACAGAAATTATTATTGGGCGGAGATGAATATTTATCAGCAACAGAACGTAAGAAAATAGAAAAACTAACTGAGAAGCGGCAGGTAGATGTGCAGATGGAGAAAGATGAGGAAAACCTGCACTCTGAAATGCAATATCATTTGCTGAAAATTGGAAAAGCATTAGGGTATGATGTTATTGCTGCATCCAATGACCGTTCAAAATCGCATTCAGGTAACAGCTTCTCATTTATCAGTTTGCAGAAATTTCCCGATATCAACCTGGATAAAGAAACATTGAATACGGTTAAACTGATAGATGTATTATGGTTTCAGAAAAACAGCAGTAATGTGATTGCTGCATTTGAAGTGGAAAAAAGTACAAGTATTTATTCCGGTATTCTGCGGTTAACAGATTTAAGTTATACAATTGCGGATGGGGATGAAGTTTTTTATTTAATTGTGCCTGATAAAAGAGAGAAAGATGTTTGTCTGCAACTATCGAGGCCTGCTATTAAGCAAAATAATGTAACAATTAAATACATTTTGTTTTCTGAATTGCGGAGCCATTGTGATGCATTATGCAGGTTGGGTGAAAGCCACCATATCATGGAAAAGATTGCAAAATCAATGTGAAAATTACTTAAGGTTAACAAATTCTCATAATTGTGTAACAATGTTGCCTAATTTAATTATACTTTTGTAATAGTGAAAAAGTTCATTGTAACCATATTAGCCCTTATTTATCTTGGCACTTCAACCGGCGCCACCATTAACCTGCATTACTGTATGGGTAAGCTGGCGGGCTGGGGTTTAGGACATAATGAACCTAAAACCTGCGGCCAATGCGGCATGGAGAAAACAGATAAAAACGGAAATGGCTGTTGCAAGGATGAGCATAAGTTCTATAAAAATACTACAGATCAAAAGACAGCAGAAGCCAGTTTGCAGATGATGCAGATTGTGGCAACATCATTACCAGTTTCCTTTATTGAAATTCCAGCTGTTGGATTTACTTCTGTTACAGAAGAAAACCCATTCAGTCATGCACCTCCCCAAAGCTATGCTGTAGCGGTTTATATCCGCAATTGTGTATTTCTGATTTAAATTTTACTTTTCTTTCATTGCCGGGCAAAATGTTTGCCGGGCTTTTGGCATTTCTGTATGAATTGTCCTGAAATTATTCCTTTACAAATAAAATAAACAAAATGAAAACAGTTAAAATGCTGATGATGGCAGCTTTTTCCATCATGACTATTACCGTTTTTTCACAGACTAAACTCGGAAAAACAGACACTATGAAAAATACTGTATTGTATAGCTGCACAATGCATCCGGAAGTAAGCAGCACTAAAGAAGGTAAATGCCCTACCTGCGGAATGAAACTGGAACTTTCTAAAAAGGAACAAATGAAAAGGGGGGTAACAAAAAACTATACCTGCCCGGTTCATGCTGCTGTATTAACTAAAAATCCAGGCAAATGTCCACAATGCGGTATGGATTTGAAACTCACACCAAAAGAAAAAATGAATGTGAATATGCGCAACAATTTTACCTGCCCGATGCATGCAGATGTGGTTAGTGCAAAGGATGGCAAGTGTCCAAAATGCGGTATGAATTTAACCAAGGCGAAAACAAAAAATAAATCATCAAACTAAATTACAATATGAAAAAAATATTCTTCAGCGTAATCGTTGTCAGCACAATCATTTTTACTGCCTGTAATAACAGTTCCACTAAAACTGAAACTGAAAAGCATGATATGGGTACCATGAACAAAGACAGCATGCCACAGGCAGCAGCCCCGGTTGATAAAGAGGTAAAAACAGTTGCTGTAACCTACACCAATGTTGATGTAAAGGTTGCTGCTTCTGTTAAAGAAATTGTTGACCATTATCTGCATATCAAAAATGCACTGACCAATGATAATGGAAGTGAAGCTGCCAGTGGCGCAAAGGCAATGGAAGCTGTTATCAGCAAGCTGGATAAATCGTTATTTACTGCTGAGCAAAAGAAAGAGTATGATGAAATTGAAGGAGATATAAAAGAGCATGCTGAACATATTGCAAAGAATGGAGACAAGATCAAGCATCAGCGTTCTCACTTTGCTTCATTAAGTGAAGACGTGTATGATCTGGTGAAAGCATTCGGCGGCGGCAGGGCTTTGTATCATGATCATTGCCCGATGTATAACGAAAACAAAGGAGCAATGTGGATCAGTGAAATGAAGGAAGTGAAGAATCCGTATTACGGATCAGAAATGCTTACCTGCGGAACAGTTGAAGAAGTTATTCAATAACCAACAGGCAACAGATAATTGGCAATAAACAAAAACAGGAGCCTGTCAATTATCTATTGCTGATTGCAATTTTACACTTATGGTTCAGAAATTAATTGAACTGGCTTTACGCAACAGGCTGGTTGTTCTGCTGATAGCAGGCGGCCTGTTTGCGTATGGCATTTTTTCTATCAACAAAAATCCGATTGATGCGATTCCTGATTTAAGCGAAAACCAGGTGATCGTATTTACAGAATGGATGGGAAGAAGTCCACAGGTAATTGAAGACCAGGTAACCTATCCGCTGGTGAGTAACCTGCAGGGTATACCTAAAATCAAAAACATCAGGGGAACTTCCATGTTTGGGATGAGTTTTGTGTATGTGATTTTTGAAGATGATACAGATATCTACTGGGCAAGAACAAGAGTATTGGAACGCCTGAACTATGCACAACGTTTATTACCGCAGGGCATCACACCAACACTGGGCCCTGATGGAACCGGTGTAGGACATATTTACTGGTATCACCTGGATGCTCCAAAAATGGATTTAGGTGAGCAGAGAGCATTGCAGGACTGGTACATCAAGTTTGCACTGCAAACAGTTCCCGGGGTGGCAGAAGTTGCGTCTTTCGGTGGTTTTGAAAAACAATATCAACTTGTGGTTGACCCTGTGAAGCTTCAGTTTTACAATATTTCCCTGATGGATGTGATGAATAAGGTGAAAGCCAATAACAATGATGTGGGCGGCAGAAAATTTGAAATGGCCGATATGGCTTATATCATCAGGGGATTGGGTTATATCAAAAACAAAGAAGATGTTGAAAATATTGCTTTAAATAATTACAACGGCATACCCGTAAGAGTAAAAGATATTGGCAGTGTACAAATGGGTGGCGATTTACGTTTGGGCATTTTTGATATGGATGGAAAAGGAGAAGTAGTGGGCGGTATTGTTGTGATGCGGTACAATGAAAATGCCAACAACGTAATTGAAGCGGTAAAGAAAAAAATGAAAGAAGTGGAAAAGGGCTTGCCGGAAGGTGTAACTTTTAAAACCTCTTATGACAGAAGCACCTTAATACAGGAAGCAATTGAATCGGTGAAAGGAACATTGATTGAGGAAATCATTGCAGTATCTATTGTGGTTCTTCTTTTTCTTTTTCACTGGCGCAGCGCTGTAATCATTTTAATTCAATTGCCAATCTCTGTTGCAGCAGGTTTTATTTTTCTGCAGCTATTTGATATTTCTTCCAACATCATGTCGTTAACAGGTATTGCGCTGGCTATTGGCGTAGTGGTGGATGATGGAATTGTAATGGTTGAAAATGCATACAGGCATATCAGTGAAGCACAGGCTGCAAAAAGCAATGGACAACAGGCGATACAGAACAAATCAGTTTGATCTAATTAAAAAATAATTATAGTGAACTTATTTAAACGAAATAAAGATCCATTAACTCCGGAAGAGAGGAATGCCATCATTGAAAAATCATCCAAACAGGTGGGGCCGGGAGTATTTTATTCAACAATTATTGTTGTTACTTCTTTTCTTCCGGTATTTCTCTTAACAGGTATGGAAGGGAAACTCTTTCATCCATTAGCATGGACAAAAACATTTATCCTGCTGATCGATGCTTTTCTGGCCATTACATTAACTCCTGTACTGATATCATTTTTACTAAAAGGAAAACTCAAACCTGAAAGTGCAAACCCTATTACCCGCACACTCGAAAAAATATATACACCCATTTTAAAGCTGTGTTTGCGGTGGAGAAAAACTACAATCGGAATTAATCTGATTGCTTTAGCTGTAGGTATTCTAATGATGACAAGGCTGGGTTCTGAATTTATGCCTCCTCTCGATGAAGGTTCATTATTATTTATGCCTGTTACCTTACCTGATATTTCGAATTCAGAGGCCAAACGTTTATTGCAGGTGCAGGATAAATTAATCCGGTCTGTACCTGAAGTATCGCATGTATTGGGTAAGGCAGGAAGAGCAAATACGGCAACAGATAATTCTCCCATCAGCATGATTGAAACTATTATTCTGCTGAAACCAAAAAATGAATGGCGCAAAGGAATAACCAAAGATGCCATCATCAATGAACTCAATTCAAAGCTGCAGATACCCGGTATTACTAACGGCTGGACACAACCGATCATCAACCGTATCAATATGCTTTCAACGGGCATACGAACTGATGTTGGTTTGAAAGTATACGGACAGAATCTGGATACAATTTATGCATTTGCAAAAACCATCAAGAAACAACTGGAAGGAATTGAAGGGGTTAAAGATATGTATGTGGAACCCATTACCGGAGGTAAATACATTGACATCACGATCAAAAGAGATGAGATTGGCAGATATGGGTTAAGTGTGGATGATGTAAATGCTGTGATTGAAATTGCCTTAGGTGGAATGAAGTTGACAACAACGGTTGAAGGACGTCAGCGTTTTTCAGTGAATGCCAGGTATGGTCAGGATTTCCGGAATAATCTCCAGGCACTGAAACGCCTGCAGGTGCAAACGATGAACTTTGGACCGGTACCATTAGAAGCTGTTGCCGACATTCAATTAAGTGATGGTCCACCCATGATCAATTCTGAGAATGCCATGCTCAGAGGAACAGTTTTGTTTAACGTACGGGAAAGAGATTTGGGAAGTACAGTGGAAGAAGCACAGAAAAAGTTAAACCAAATGATTACGAAATTACCCAAAGGTTATTTTCTTGAATGGAGTGGTCAATGGGAAAACCAGATAAGGGCCAATAAAACGCTTACGATGATCATGCCCATTGTTCTTGTCATCATTTTTATGGTATTGTATTTCACTTATCATTCATTTAAAGAATCATTTGTTACAATGATTACCGTTCCCTTTGCATTGATCGGTGGTGTGTTCATGGTTTATTTCTATGGCGTAAACCTATCGGTTGCTGTGGCAGTAGGATTCATTGCATTATTTGGAATGGCGATTGAAACGGCAATGCTCATGACGATTTACCTGAATGAAGCCATGCAGAATATGGTTGCAAAGCATGGTAACTCAAAGGAAACATTAACGCCTGCAATTATCAGGGAATTTGTGATTGAAGGTTCCGCCAAAAGATTACGTCCAAAACTGATGACTGTATCTGTCGGCCTGTTTGGTTTAATACCAATTCTGTGGGCAACGGGTGTTGGAAGTGATATTATGCGACCAATTACGATCCCGTTAATTGGAGGAACGATTTCGTCAACCATTTATGTGTTGCTCATTACTCCTGTAATATTTGAAATGATCAAACAACGGGAGTTAAAACGCAAGGGCAGGGTTGAATTGATCGATGTGAAAGAATAAAGCATTTAAAAGAAAAGTATGAAAAAACAAAACGGAATAATTGGAGCCGGAATAATAACGGCAATTGCCGCATCACTGTGTTGCCTTACGCCTGTACTTGCTTTGCTGGCTGGCACAAGCGGAGTCGCCGCTTCGTTTTCCTGGCTGGAGCCAATACGGCCTTACTTAATTGGTATTACCATTCTTACTATTGGTTTCGCATGGTATCAAAAAATAAAAATAAGACCTGTAAAAAAAGACGATTGCGGTTGTGAAACAGTGGGAAAGAAAAAATTCGTTCACACAAAAACATTTATTGGAATAGTAACTGTATTTGCTATCCTGATGATGGCATTCCCTTATTATTCAAAAATCTTTTATCCTCAAACTGCAAAAGAAACTGTGATTACCGGTGATGCAGTGCTTAAAATTGCGGAAGTTAAAATTAAAGGGATGACCTGTGCCGCCTGCGAGGAACATGTAAAATTTGAAGTAACCAAATTGCCCGGTATTATAACATCAGAAGTATCCTATATTAATAGGAATGCCATGATAACTTTTGATACGATGAAAACAAATATCAAAGCAATTGAACTGGCAGTTAATAAAACAGGATATAAAGTCACAGATATAAAACTTAAATAAAATGGAAGTAATTTTAAAATCAACCATAACCTGCCCACAATGTGGTTATCAGAAAGAGGAAGATATGCCGGTTGATGCCTGTCAATATTTTTATACATGCGAAAAATGTAACACGGTATTAAAACCAAAGCTGGGCGATTGTTGTGTGTTTTGTTCTTATGGATCAGTAGCATGCCCACCTGTTCAAAATGATCAACATTGCTGTTCTAAATAAGTAACAATGAAGAAAAATATATTCATAACCGTCTTGTCTTTCACAGTAACCTTTACTTCAGCACAAACATTGAGGCTGAACGATATCATTGACAGCATCACCACTCTCCATCCTGTTGTAAAAATGTACAACAATGAAATAAGGACAATGGATGAAGCTGCAAAAGGTGCCAGAAGCTGGATGCCTCCTCAGGTTGGTATTGGACAGTTTATGACCCCATATGATGTAAGGCTCTGGCACCGTGAAGGCGATATACCCGGCATGGGTTCAGTGATGGTTTCAGGAGAGCAGATGTTTGCCAATAAAAAAAAGCTGGACGCCGATGAGCGATACATGAAAGCTATGTCATCCGTAGAAAAAGAAAAAAAGAATGCCACCCTTAATGAATTGATTCATGATGCCAAACAATTTTATTACGAATGGATCATCCTCAGGAAAAAATTACTCGTACTATCAGAAAATGAAAAGATACTTGACTTCATGATCAAAAATGCGGAGATACGTTACAAAAACGGTCTGGAAAAAATCAACGCTTACTACAAAGCAAAAGCTGCGTTGGGTGATGTAAGAAACATGCAACTGATGTTTGAAAACGACATCAAAGAAAAACGTATACGTATAAATGCACTCATGGGCAGAAACGCACTGATCTATTTTGATATTGATACGGCCTACCGTCTGCATGATTTTTCCAGCGTCACTTTCGACAGTACTCTTTTTTATATCAGCCGCAGCGATATGAAATCATTAGACCGTGAAATAAATCTTACCCGGCTTAAGCAGGAAACGGAACGGCAAAGTCTCAGACCTCAGTTTGGTGTTCGCTTTGACAATATGATTGGCTTCGGTGGCCAACCGATGCTGTATACAGTAATGGGTATGGTGCGGATTCCAATGGCCAGGTGGTCGTCAAAAATGAATAAGGCCAATATTGAAAGTTTGAACTGGAAAGTGAATGCCATTCAGTCGCAAAAAGAAATGATGGTAAATGAATACAGTGGCATGGCTTATGGCATGCGTAATGAAATGGAATTAAAGAAAAAACAGGTAACACTGTATGAAGAACAAATTATCCCCGCACTAAAAAATAATTATAAAACCATGCAGTTGGGTTATGAGCAAAATACAGAAGACCTGTTTATGCTCTATGATGCATGGGAACGGTTAAACATGAAACAACTGGAATATATTCAACTGCTCAGCGATGCTTTGCAGTTGCAGGTAACGATTGAACGAATTATTGAAAAAAAATAATACAGAAATTATGAAAAGAAGGGAGTTCATAAAAATATCGGGGCTTAGTACAGGTACTATTTTAGCAAGTGGTGCTTTTACAGGTTTTGTTTCAGGGTTAAGCAGTTGTAAAAATCCGCATCACATGGGTTTAATGACGGAGCCTGTAATGGTTACAGAAGGTAATTTTTCAAAACTGCTTGTATTCCCTGCGCAGGCAGGTGCAAATCATACCTTAACAGCACAGGCTACTGCAGCAACCATTAAAGGAACCAGTATCCCTGTGTTGGGGTATCAAAAAAATAATTTATTAGGCCCAACATTCAGAATCAATAAAGGTGATGCTGTAAATATTTTATTGCAGAACGATTTATCAGAGCACACCAACGTGCATTGGCATGGATTAAAAGTTCCTGCATTGATGGACGGCCATCCTGACCAATTAGCCAATGCAGGTGGTACATTTCGCTACCAGTTTACCATTAATCAAAGAGCCGGTTTAAGCTGGTATCATCCGCATCCGCATGAGAAAACAGGCAAACAGGTTTTCCAGGGGCTGGCCGGGATGTTTCTGATCAATGATGCAGAAGAAGCAGCACTGAACCTGCCTTCAGGTTTGTATGAACTGCCATTGATTATACAGGATAAGCGTATTACATCAAACGGTATTTCGTACAATCCGGGAATGGAGGAAGTAATGGCAGGTTATATGGGTGAAACAATTCTTGTAAATGGAATTGATGCCCCTTACACAGAAGTTGCTACACGTTATTACCGTCTTCGTTTGCTCAATGGTTCCAATGCAAGAATTTATAATCTTGCACTGAGTAACAATGCCGATATGATCATTATTGGTAATGATGGCGGCTTATTAAAAAATCCTGTTACAGTAAAAGATATATTAATTGCTCCCGGAGAGAGACTTGATGTACTGGTAAATTTTGCCGGCATATCTATTGGTACTGAAATCTATCTTACAAGTAAAGAATTCAGCAATGGAGGTGCTGCACAGGTCAGGCAAGGTTTTAAAATCATAAAGTTTAAAGTAGCGGTTGCATCTGCAGATGCGTTTACAGTACCTGTAACACTCTCATCCATTACAATATATGCAGCAGCATCGGCAGTAAAAACAAGAACTTTCGAAATTTCCAATGCAATGGAACATCATGGTTATGCAATGAATGATGGTATGAAGATGCGTCATCGTATTAACGGTAAATTATACGATAGTAACCGCATTGATGAATCTGTAAAAGCAAATACAAACGAGCAATGGGTATTTAACAACAGCAAAGGCGATGAGCCGCACCCCATGCACCTGCACGGAGTTTTTTTCCAGGTATTACAACGCAATGGCGGAAGGGGTTACATGACTGCTTCAGAAAGCGGGTGGAAAGATACGGTGTTGGTACTGCCCGGTGAAACAGTAAAAGTGCTGGTGCCTTTTGAAAACAATACCGGAAAATTTGTTTTTCATTGTCACAATCTTGAACATGAAGACGATGGAATGATGTTACAATATCAATTGAGTTAAGCAGAATGAGTATGAAAAAAATGTATATGATCACGGCTTTTGTTACTATACTTGTTGCAGCCTGCAACAACAACAAAGATGCGCATGCCAATCATCAGCAGGAAACAGTAAAAGACATGTACACCTGTCCCATGCCGCAGGATTCTGTGTTCAGCGATAAGCCGGGCACCTGTCCAAAATGCGGAATGGAATTGGTGAAAATGGAGCAGCCTGCTATGCAACAAACGGAAGAGGATGAGAATGTCGCAGCGGCATATACCTGTCCGATGCATCCTGAAATCATTCGCAATCAGCCGGGGAAGTGTCCTATCTGCGGAATGGATTTAGTAAAAAAGGAAACAGGAGGAAAAAAATCTGCTGATGTAACATTGGAAGCATTGCTGAAACCAACGAATGAATTTGTTATTTCCTCTATCCCTGTTACAACGATTCAAAAAAAAGAAGAGCAGATAGAAATTGAAGCATTGGGTACTATTGGTTATGATACAAGACAGACAGGTAGTATTTCATCCAGGGTATCGGGCAGAATTGAGAAGCTCTATGTTCGTTACCGCTATCAAAAAATAAATAAGGGACAGCATATCCTTGATATTTACAGTCCGGAGTTGCTTACAGCACAACAAAACCTGTTGTTTCTTTTAAAGAATGATGCAGGCAACACAAGCTTTATACAGGCAGCCAAAGAAAAATTAGTGTTGCTGGGCATAAGTAATCAGCAGTTGCAACAGGTTATCCAATCCGGTAAGCCATCATTAACAATTGCTGTGTATAGTAATTACAGTGGTCATATTCACGAATCAGTTAATGGTGGCACAATGAATACTGCACCCGGAACAATGAAAGATATTGCACTCTTAACGGAAGAGCTTTCGTTAAAAGTGGGCATGTATTTACAGAAGGGTCAATCCATTTTCACTGTATTTAATCCGGAGAGGGCATGGGCCGTGCTGAATATCTATGCAGAAAATCAGGAACTGGTAAAAAAAGGTAATACAGTGAGGGTTATTCCTGAAACATCACCCGATAAAAATTTCAGGGCAATGATTGATTTCATTGAACCATTCTACCGTAAAGACAGTAAAACATTAACTGCCAGAGTCTATTTTAATAACAGGGTTTTAAAAATTCCGATTGGCAGCCAGGTAAGGGCTACAGTTTTTGGAAATACGAAAGATGCCTACTGGTTGCCGAAAGATGCCGTTGTATCATTAGGGCTTGACAAAATAGTTTTTCAAAAAACAGATGGCGGGTTTAAGGCGCATAAAATAAATACCGGCATTACTTACAACAATCATATTCAAATTATGAATGGTATCACTGAAAAAGATTCAGTTGCCGTTAATGCACAATACCTAATGGACAGTGAAAGCTTTATAAAAATATACAATTGATTATGCGATACATCATCATAACAGCGATTGCTTTCTTGTTTTTTGCATCCTGTAAAAACAAGAAGGTTGCTGCAAAAGATCCTGATACCTATTACACCTGTTCCATGGATCCGCAGGTAGTAGAATACAAGCCGGGGAAATGCCCTATTTGTAAAATGGAGCTGACACCGGTAAAGAAAAAGAACGGAGAAAAGAAAGATGAACTGCAATTGAGTGAACAGCAAATACAGCTGGGAAATATTTTTGCCGATACGATCCGAAATGGTTCAATTGGCGACCAGTTGGTATTAACTGCTACGTTGAATTTCGACCAGATGAAAGCATCATCAGTAAGTTCACGGGTAATGGGAAGAATTGAAAAATTATATTTTAAGAACCTGGGCGACTATGTAAAAAAGGGATCTCCCTTATATGATTTGTACAGTGAAGACCTGAATAATACCAAACAGGAATACCTGCTTGTGTTAGAAAAGAAAAACGTATTTTCTACAGAATCAGTGATTGACTTTGACCAGTTATTACAAAGTGCTAAAAACAAATTACTCCTGTGGGGAATGACTGAAGGCCAGGTACAGGAATTAGCAAGAATTAAAAAACCTTCCCCAACTACAACCTTTTACAGTACTGCTGCAGGCTTCATTACGGCATTAGATATCAGGGAAGGAGATTATGTAATGGAAGGTGGTGCAATTGTTAAGCTGGCTGATTTATCCACTCTTTGGGCAGAAGCACAGGTTTATACTTCGCAATTAGCAACCATTGACCGAAACAGCATTGCCACGGTACAGCTTCCGGATTTTGATGGCAAGGAAATAAAAGGAAGAATTGAATTTGTGAATCCGGAAATCAATCCTGATACAAGAATCAATCTCATACGTGTATCTATTCCTAATCCCGGCAACCTGTTAAAACCGGGTATGCCTGCTTATGTGTTGCTGAAAAGCCCGGAACGTAAAACATTAACGCTTCCGATTGATGCCGTAATCAGGGATGGGAAAGGAGCAACTGTATGGATCAAAACAGGAGTTAATACCTTTAAAAGTTTGATGGTGCGGACAGGTTTGGAAAGTGACGACAGAATAGAAATATTGTCAGGTTTGCACGCAGGCGATATTGTAGTTATTACAGGTGCCTATCTGCTGCACAGTGAATATATTTTTAAAAAAGGAGCCGACCCTATGGCAGGGCATAATCATTAATCATTTCTTAAATCAACCATATGTATCGTTTATTCAAATCATTCTTATCAACAGTCGTGTTATTTATTTCACTGAGTGCCTTTGCACAGAAAGCAGAAGAAATTTGCTATAACCCGAATCTTGTAAAAGATACTTCTAAGAAAAGTATTAAATCAATGGCAGTTTCAGTGATTAAGGGCGACAGTTTAAAAATCAGTTATCATTCGCCCGGTGTTCGTAAAAGAATTATTTGGGGTGGTCTTGTTCCTTTTGAAGAAGTATGGGTTACCGGTGCACATGATGCTACAACATTAGAACTGCCAAAAGCGATTATTGTAAACGGTACAGAAATACCTGCCGGCAAATATGCCTTCTTTACCATTCCCGGAAAAAAAGAATGGATTGTAATTATCAATAAAAACTGGAAACAGCACCTCGCAACTGAATATGATCAAAAAGAAGATCTTGTAAGGCTAAAAGTGAAGCCAATGAAAACTGCACACACTGAAAGGCTGCAATACTTTATTGAAAACGATAAAGGAAAGCCTG
>JANOIQ010000031.1:0-4881 GCA_031407835.1 Chitinophagaceae bacterium | reverse complement strand
TGATACCAATAATTAAACCCATGATGGGAAAATAAACAGCTTCTGTTTTATATAAGCTCATAGCGCTGTTGCGGTACTGCTCACTGTTTGTACGAAAAAAACGAAGCATTGCATTTTCCTGCACAAATGATTTTATCACCCGTATACCTGAATACGCCTGTTGTGCATTGGTTGTGAGATCAGACAATTTTGCCTGTACCTCTTCACTTTTTTTGTTGATGATATTATTGACAAAATAAATAGTGATGGCCAGTATTGGTAATGGTGCAAGTACATAGAAAGAAAGTTCAGGGTCTTTCTTCACCATGTAATAAACACTCAGTGATATTAATGCAATCAGGTTGATGAGATACATCACAGCCGGGCCTGTGTACATCCGCACACGGCTTACATCTTCTGCCATGCGGTTCATTAAATCACCCGTTTCATGAATTTTATAGAAGTTGGTATCCAGCTTCAGGTAGTGCTGAAACACTTCGTTTTTTTGATCATACTCAATATGCCGGCTCATAACAATAATTGTTTGCCGCATCAGGAACATAAAAAAGCCACGCAAAATGGCGAACAAAAAAAGGACAATTCCAAAGAGTGCTACTATACCTGTAAATGAAAATGAGAATGTTTCAATGTTCTTTATCACCCAGTTCACGAACCAATCATTGTGTTCAATAATTTTTCCGTTTGCTCCGCCTGTTAAGTTTGTCTGAACCTTATCAATGATATACCCCGTAACCTGCGGCGCCAGCACAGCAAAGTAGTTGGAGATAAAAATAAAAAGTATGCCCAGCAGCAAACGCCACCTGTACTTCCAGAAATATTTATTTAGATAGGAAAGATGCTTCATGCAAAAGCAAAGTTACAGTTAGAAAGCATCCTGCATGACCGTTCATCAAATGTATCATTTGTCTGACGCCTTCGTCAGACAAATGGCTTTATAAAATTTTACGTCAGACGAGGGCGTCAGGCGATGATCAGGATTGTATATAACTCTTTAACTGTTCGATTGTTTCCTTTTGTGACAGGATGGTTTCCGTAACCACATCAGTAATGGAGATGATGCCGCACACTTGGTCGTTATCAAAAACAGGGAGATAACGGATATTGCTTTCGCTCATGATATGCATGCAGGTTTCAATGGAATTATCGGGGGTAATTCTTGGCAAGCCCGTTGTCATAATATCTTTTACAACAATGTCTGCAGAAGATTTTCCTTTCAACACCACTTTTCTTGCATAGTCTCTTTCTGTAAGTACACCGAGATATTCATTATTATCCATTACCATCACTGAACCGATATTTTTATCGGCCATTAACTGCAATGCATTGATAACCGGCAATTCAGGCTCAACAGAAACTACTGATTTTCCTTTACGCTGAAGAATATTTGAAACTTTTCTCATATACGGCAATTTAATTCTGCTTTAAGATAGCAAAAAATAACAAAAACAGATGTGCTGATTCATTGCACATCTTTTTTATTCACTCATTTTCCGAGGTCATCTGCCAAAATCATCCTGCAGGCGAACAATATCATCTTCATCAGAAGGATGTTCAGGATCGGTATGCTGCCATATTTCTGCAATTACTCCCCAATCGTTTAATCCTACCAACCGATGACGCTGACCGGTAGCAAGCACAATGACATCTCCGGGTTCAAATAAAGTTGGTTCAGTTTGCTCATCATTTTCACTCATTACCACTCCCACTTCACCTTCCACCACACGCCAAATTTCTGCACGGCGATGGTGATACTGCCAGGACAACCTTTTTCCCGGTTCAACTACCAGTATTTTTGGACTTAGTTTATTACCAAGCATTAAATCTTTCTTTTTATAGGTTGGGAAATAAGTCTCAATAAAGAGATCCGACTGGTTTTCATCTAATACAAAAAAACCACCCCAGGGGCGGGAAAAATCTTTTGTGCCGATCTTAAATTGTTCGCTAACTAAGGAATCTTCAATTCTTTGTTCGAGTTGTTCTTTATTCATTTAATAGAATCTTTTAAAAACGAAGTTCTTTATAAAAAATAAAAAAACCCCCATGAAAGAGGGTTTTATTAAAAAATAATTTACTTATCCTTAGTAACCATTTGCAATTGCCCTAGTTGTTCCAAACACGGCAACCCACAGAATAATCCACAGTACAAGCCAGATAGCCGCACCGATCCAGGCTGATTTTACACGGTTGTCATCAGTACCTTCTCTTGTGAGGTAAGCGATTAAAACACCAATAATTCCAAGTAAAAATCCAAGAAGTAACCAGAGGAAATTAATTCCGCCGCCGGCTTTCTTTCCCATTTCGGCCATGTTCACTTCTTTTCCTTTTTTCAGTTGCTTTTTTACTTCCATCTGAGCCATTTTCAAAGAAACCTTCTGGCCAAATGTCATTTTAGTACCGGTCATTTCCTGTACTTTGGCAGGTGTTAAAGCAAGAAAAGTTTTTGCATCTAACTGGCCTAATACATTTGCTGCAGAAGTTTTTCCGGCTTTTGCATTGTCTGTTGCATTTGAGGGAACATAAATCATTCCTGCATTAGAAGAAATGCTGAATACAACTGCGAGAACGAAGATTGTAATCTTTCTCATAATAAACTGTTTTTGGTTAATTAATAATGCCAAAATACAAAAATTGCTTTTTAAAAAGCAATAGCTCCGGCATAGAATGAGAAAAAAAGTGGATAAATTGTCAAACAAACGGATAGGTTGGGATTTCTGTGTGAAGCTTACTGTTTTGCATTCCTTCCCTTATCTTCGCAAAAATTTTAACGCATGGAAAAGAAATCATCTGCACTCAACTGGATCCTGTTTTTTGTTTCTGTAGCAGCTTTTGTACTTCTTTATATCAGTCCTTATGCTAATTTTATTACCGTTACATTACCTTTTATTGTGTATTACCTCGCAAAGGCGTTAGATCTTATTTAATACTTACAGCCTGAATTATATTGAAGCCCGTTCCTGAAAAGTGACGGGCTTTTTAGTAAATTAATAAAATGAATCTGAGAAGCTCCCTAAAAATGAAATTTAAACCCTGTTAAGGTATGCCATACTTTTTCAGTCTCTCTCTATTTATCTATCTGCAGATAAGTATGGCATACCTGTCAAACACATTGGCGATGTCACAGAATTGCCGTCATTTCGAGTGGAGCTTGTATGATGTTTCTTTTTTGTACAATGCTGATACGAAACGAGAAATCTCTGAACTGTTGTGAGGGTAATTTTTTATACGGTTGGACAGAAGTTACAACCTCAGCCTTATTTTTTATTTTTCATAAAAACAGATTCAGACAAGCACATTGGCGATGTCAGAGACATCGGGCATAAAACTGCAAAGTCAGGGAGACTTTGCAGAGCGAATTTTCAGAAGGGAATAAAAACATTGTGACGGGAAGTATAAACTATTGAATAAGGTTTTTAAACGCTTCTTTAAATAGGTTAAGATGAATAGCAGGCAAATACCCGAGAATCGAAACAACACGCTCTTGTTTTAATGTAAAAATTCTGTCTACCTTAATTATCGAAACAGTCCTCAGACCATTTATACTATCCGGGGTGATCAGTATTTCAGCTGAGGAGAGAGAAGCCGGGATCTGTGAGGAAATGGCGCATACAATCAAATCTTTATACTTGTCTTTTGTTTCTGAAACCACCACTGCGGGCCTGAGTTTTACATTGGTCAGTTCCGAAAAAGGAAAAGGGATTAACACAATATCGCCTGTTTTCATTCCGGCTTCTTTTTAAGATAATCCTGATACAAATCTTCTTCTTCGGCTTTCCAGAATTGAAAGCTGTCTTCGTCTGAATGATAGCCACGAAGCTGCCTGGTATCGTTACCAATTTCATCTGTAACAATGATTTCAATGCTTTTGTCTTTAAACGCAGCTTTGATAGAGTCGAGCAACTCAACTGTAAGATCATTAATATGGAGGCGATAGGTAGTTACCATGGTTTGAAGTTACAAAAGAAATGGAAATGAGTAGCCTTCTACGTCTGGCAAAAGGCGAAACCTGAAACCTTGCATGCTGTTTTAAGGGAAGATCAACAAACGTAGAAAAGTATGAAAGAAAAGCTTTGGCGATGTCAGAGACATCAGGCATAAAACTGCAAAGTGAGAGACTTTGCAGAGCAGTTGTTTTTAGTTACGCACCAGTAGCAGAAACAAAACAAACCCCGACAAGTTTGTCGGGGTTATGTAAGTATTATCCAGCTAATTTTTGCTAAGCCAAGGATGGGGAGCCCACCCAAAAACAACTGACTCTGTTAATTGGTTTTCAATCCAACTGACTAAGGGTTCAAAAAAAACAGGTTTGGGGCAATTTGAACATAAATAAGTACCGTCCTCCTTTTTTTCGATTAAGATTTCAGGAGGAAAACTTAAGTCGAATTGCACACTGTCAGTTTCATTATCTGGATATAGGCCATTGTCCTGCCTTTGAGCCACAAAATGCTCTCTATCACCACCTAAATAATAAGTCAATTCTACAT
Organism: Chitinophagaceae bacterium; assembly: GCA_031407835.1. GTDB lineage: Bacteria > Bacteroidota > Bacteroidia > Chitinophagales > Chitinophagaceae > Lacibacter. Next base: position 400 of record JANOIQ010000031.1, on the reverse strand, counting down.
TATTGAAAACTGAATAATCTTCAGTAAATCTTAAATCCCCAAGAAGTTTATCATTATCATTATCTAAATTCCTATTCCTCAGCATAAAAAACAGTTATTGGATTATTATTCTTACTTCACCTCTTCAAACTGTGCATCTTCCACATTATCACTTTTTGCATTGGCTTCTGTTGAAGCACCCGGTCCTGCATCAGCACCCGGTTGAGGCCCTGCCTGTTCGGTTGCTTTGTACATTTCCTCGCTGGCGGCTGTCCATGCAGTATTCATTTCAGTCATAGCTGCATCAATGGCAGCAACATCCTGCGATTTGTGTGCATCTTTCAGCTTGGTTAAAGCCGCTTCAATCGGAGCTTTCTTTTCAGCCGAAATTTTTTCACCATATTCCTTCAGTTGTTTTTCC
>JANOIQ010000002.1:0-13983 GCA_031407835.1 Chitinophagaceae bacterium | reverse complement strand
TGAATGGACAAAATCTTTTTCCTGCCCAGGAAGAAGATGTAAAGAAATGTATTGAGTTCATTAACAGTAAACGCAGTGAATATAAAATATCAAACAGGTTTGCATTGCTTGGAGGCAGTGCCGGTGCTCACTTATCCTTATTGCAATCTTATAAATATACTTCACCTGTTAAGGTAAAAGCAGTGGTTTCATTTTTTGGTCCAACAGAATTAACGCAATTGTATAATAATCCTCCCGGTACATACATTGTATTATTGTTGACTGCTGTAACGGGAACAAACCCAATAATAAATCCTGCTATCTATCAGCAGTCATCGCCTTATAACTATGCTGTTACCGGCAGTACACCAACATTGTTGCTGCAGGGTGGGTTAGATCCGCTGGTACCGGCGTGGCAGGCAACATTGTTGCGGGATAAATTAAATGCGGTAAGTGTTCCCAATCAATACGTGTTGTATCCAAATGGTGGGCATGGCGATTGGGATGCAGCAACCAATACCGACGCATTTAATAAGCTGGAAGCTTTTTTAAAAATCTATAATCCATAGTTCGCCAAATCAGTAACTTGCCTCTATGCAGCAGGCTCCATTGGCAGAACGTTTACGACCAACCACATTAACCGATCTTATAGGTCAACAGCACTTAACAGGGCAGGGGAGTATTCTGCAAAAAGCAATTTCAGGTAATCATATTCCCAGTATGATTTTGTGGGGGCCGCCGGGTGTGGGCAAAACAACCATCGCCAATATTATTGCACATACCGTTCAGGCATCTTACTATCAGCTCAGTGCCATCAGCAGTGGCGTAAAAGAAGTTCGTGAAGTAATAGAACAGGCAAAGAAAGAACCCAACGCCATTTTATTTATTGATGAAATTCATCGCTTCAACAAAGGCCAGCAGGATGCATTGTTAGGTGCAGTTGAAAAAGGAATCATCACCTTAATTGGTGCAACAACAGAGAATCCTTCTTTTGAAGTAAACAGTGCCTTACTAAGCCGTTGCCAGGTTTTTGTATTAAAAGCCCTGGAAGAAAAAGATTTGCTGCAATTATTACAAAAAGCAATTACAGAAGATAAAATTTTGCAAACAAAAAAGATTGAGCTGAAAGAAACAGAAGCAATCATCCGCTTAAGTGGTGGTGATGCAAGAAAGTTGTTGAATTTGTTGGAAATTGTGGCCTCCCCCAACTCCTCCGAAGAAGGGGCTTCTGACGACTCTGATTCTTTGGTGATTACTGATGAGTTGGTATTAACTACCATTCAGCAAAAAATAGCTTTGTATGATAAGAGTGGGGAACAGCATTATGATATTATTTCAGCTTTTATCAAATCTATCCGTGGCAGTGACCCCAATGCTGCTGTGTATTGGCTGGCAAGAATGATTGAGGGTGGTGAAGATGTAAAATTCATTGCACGCAGATTGTTGATCCTTGCAAGTGAAGATATTGGCAATGCTAATCCTAATGCATTGTTACTGGCAAATGCAACATTTGATGCAGTAAATAAGATTGGTTATCCTGAATCAAAAATTATTTTATCACAGTGTGTAACGTATTTAGCATCATCAGCAAAAAGTAATGCTGCTGTTGCTGCTATTGGCAAAGCAGAAGAAGCGGTAAGAATGTATGGAGATCTTCCAGTGCCGCTTCATATCCGCAATGCGCCTACGAAGCTGATGAAAAACATGGATTACGGGAAAGGCTATCAATATTCGCATAGCTATGAAAATAATTTTTCGGTGCAGGAATATTTGCCGGAGAAAATAAGCGGAACAACGTTTTATGAACCGGGTAAGAATGCAAGAGAAGAAGAGCTTAGAAAATTTTTAAAACAACTTTGGAAAGAAAAGTATCATTATTAACCAATCAACTATATGAAACAATTCTGTACACTAGTTTTTATTTCTTTATTTCTGCTAAAAGAAACCACTGCTCAAACCATTATTCAGCGTGATTCTGAAATTGAAAAAATGGTGAATGCCATTTCAACTGATTCACTCAAAGCCTATATTCAAAAGATGGTAAGCTTTGGAACCCGTCATACGATGAGTACTGTAACTGATCCAAAACAGGGAATTGGTGCTGCAAGAGAATGGGTGGTTGCAAAGTTTAAAGAGTTTGCCAAACAGTCGAATGGAAGAATGACGGCAATGGTTGATACCACAACTCTGCAGCCCGATGGAAGACGCATCAGCAAACCGGTGAACCTTGGTAATGCTATGGCCATTTTAAAAGGAACCAATTCTGCTGATCAACGCATCTTTGTCATTAGCGGACATTTAGATAGCCGTGTTACTGATGTCATGAATGCAACAGGTAGTGCACCAGGTGCAAATGATGATGCCAGTGGTGTGGCTGCAGTTTTGGAATGTGCACGTATTATGAGTAAGTATGAATTTTCGGCTACCATCATTTTTGTTGCAGTTAGTGGAGAAGAACAGGGATTGTTAGGCGCTAACTTTCTGGCAGCAAAAGCAAAAGATCAAAACTGGATGATTGAAGCAGTATTGAATAATGATATTATGGGTTCCAACAACAGTAGTGAAACAATGATCATTGATAATACAAAGGTTCGTGTATTCAGCGAAGGGTTGCCAACTTATGAACTTGATAAGAATGCAGCCAATATACGTAACCTTGGTTTGGAGAATGATGGGAAGTCGAGACAATTGGCCCGTTATGTAAAAGAAATTGGAGAACGTTATGTAGATAATCTTGAAGTGGTGATGGTGTATCGTAACGACCGGTTTCTCCGTGGAGGCGATCATACATCTTTTGTTCAGAAAGGATTTGCTGCGGTTCGTATTACAGAAATGAATGAAAATTTTGAGCACCAGCACCAGGATCTTCGTGCCGAAAAACGAGTGCAGTATGGTGACTTACCTGAGTTTATGGATTTTGTATACCTGGCAAAAAATACCGGGATCAATTTAGCTTCCTTAGCTAATCTTGCCAAAGCACCATCCATGCCGCAGGAAGTAAAAATTGAAACAAGAAACCTCACCAACTATTCATTGTTTAATTGGAAACAACCTGCAGCAGGTAAAGTAAAAGGTTACTATGTGCTGGTGCGTGAAACAACAAGTGCAGTGTGGCAGAAAAAAATCTTTATTACTGAAACAAGTGTGAAGCTTCCTTATTCAAAAGACAATTATTTTTTTGCTGTACAATCGGTCAATGAAAACGGAAATGAAAGTTTACCAGTTGTACCAATACCCGGAAGATGATGAAACTAAACTGGAACTTAAAGAAATTTGATGAATTAACGCCGCATGAATTGTATGCGATTGTATGGCTGCGTAATGAAGTATTTGTTGTAGAACAGAATTGTGTATTCCAGGATGCAGATAATAAAGATCAGCAAAGCTGGCATTTGATGGGTTGGAATGAAAATCAGCAACTCATGGCTTACAGCAGAATATTGCCTCCCGGCTTAGCATATATACAACCATCAATCGGAAGGGTAGTAACGAATCCGGCAGTACGTAAAGAAGGAGCAGGAAGAGAGTTAATGAAAACTGCTATTTCACATTGCTATGAATTATTTGGAGGACATGATATTAAAATCGGTGCACAATTATACCTGTTGAAATTTTATTCTTCACTGGGGTTTCAACAAACAGGAATGGTTTATTTGGAAGATGGAATAGAGCATGTAGAAATGATTCGTTTTTTTAAAAGCGAATAAGTATTTTTACGAATGGTATTTAGTAAAAGCACCTAAAAGCCTATGCCAGTAAGGGTTTACACTGAAAATGGGAAAGAAAAAATTTTGAACTTCAGAATTTGTTGTTTAATATTGCCCTGTTATATCCAGTATCAGAAAAACCAAATATCCAAAACTATGAAAATTCGTACTCTTCAGTATTTCCTGTACGCTTTTTTCCTTTTTACTTTATTCAATCATTCAGCGAATGCCCAGGTAGGGTTAACTACTGCTAACTCAAGATTTGAGATTGGTATTAATGTTGGTCCAATGAACTTTCTTGGAGATCTGGGTGGAAATAGAGGTAAAGGGACTTACGGCCCCAAAGACAATAATTTCCCTGTAACAAATATAGTTGGTGGTATTTCTGCTTCTTATTACCCTTCTGAGTGGATTGGTTTTAGAATAGCAGGTAACATCGGTCAGATGGAAGGGGATGATCGTTTAATTAAACAGAAGCAGCCAACAGATAACTGGGAAGGTGCCCGTAAATACAGAAACCTTACTTTCCGTTCTCCTTTGTATGAAGGATATGTTGCTATTGAATTGTATCCAACTGCTTTCTTAAGTGTAAAAAATGGATGGGGCTTACCAAGGTTCAGACCATATTTGATTGGTGGAATCGGAGTATTAAAGTTTAATCCACAGGGATTGTATACAAGCCCTGCCGGTACTGAAACATGGGTTGATCTGAAACCATTAAGACTCGAAGGACAGGGAATGGTTGAAACCGGTACTCCTGAATACAGCCTTACAACTTACCACATTCCTTTAGGTGTTGGTTTCAAATATGATATTACAGAAAGACTGACATTAGGTGTTGAATTCATTCACCGTAAAACCGGAAGCGATTATATTGATGACGTAAGTACAAAATTTATTGATCCGGCTCTGTTTGATATTTATCTTTCACCAAGCCAGGCTGCTATTGCAAAGTTCATGGCTAATCCAAGTTCATTTTATCCATCAAGTTCACCAGGATATACTCCTTATGAACCAGGAAAGAAAAGAGGCAACCCTAAAAGGAATGACTCTTACTTTTCCAGTACGTTCCGTTTAACCTGGAAGATTGGTGATGTATATGCTGACTGGTTTAAGAATAAAAATTCGATGAAGTGCCCACAGTATTTCTAAGCTGAGAAGAAGAATAAATAATCCATACCCACCAACCCCTCCTTTAAAATGAAAACTTTAATCCAAAAATTAAATCCGCAGCTTTCTATATGGATGTTGCGAATAGGCTTAATTACCCTTTATGTTATCTTATTTATATTCAAAAAGAAATTATACCTGTAACTCTTTAGGCAAAGTATGTAATTAATTTTAGTCCGTACCCTTCTCTTAAGTTTTCCAATCCTGTGAAAATCTAATACGAGAACCAGTGACTAATATTTTTTTCACCATGCTTTGCTTTGTTTCTCTTGGTCCGTACTCTATCCTTTGCCCCCGATGCGTCGGGGGCACTTTTTTATTTGATTTTAAAGATGAAGATTACATTTCAGGTTTTAAAAACCGGGCAGTATAACTTTCTTTGCACTCTAATAATTCTTCAGGAGTTCCTTCAAATAAAATTTTTCCCCCACCATCGCCACCTTCAGGTCCAAGATCAATAATATGATCTGCCACTTTGATGACATCCATGTTGTGTTCAATTACAAGAACAGTGTTTCCTCTGTCGGTTAGTTTATTCAATACATCTAACAGGTGCTGAATATCCTGAAAATGTAATCCGGTTGTTGGTTCATCCAGAATGTAAAATGTTTTACCTGTATCTTTTTTTCCCAATTCAGTTGAAAGTTTTACACGTTGTGCTTCACCACCACTTAAGGTAACAGCACTCTGTCCAAGAGTAATATACCCAAGCCCTACATCTGCCAAAACTTTTATCTTACGGTACAGGTAGGGAACAGGCTGAAAAAATTCAACAGCTTCTTCAACAGTCATGTCCAGTATATCAGCAATGGATTTTCCTTTGTAACGGATTTCTAATGTTTCCCTGTTATAACGTTTACCATTACATTTTTCACAATGCACATAAACATCCGGAAGGAAATTCATTTCAATAACACGCATGCCACCACCTTCACACACATCGCAACGGCCTGTTTTTACATTAAATGAAAAGCGGCCTGCATTATAACCCCTGATCTTTGCTTCAGGTATTGCAGCAAATAAAGTTCTGATCTCCGTAAAGAAACCGCAATAGGTGGCGGGGTTGCTTCTTGGTGTTCGTCCAATGGGCGACTGATCAATTTCAATTACTTTATCTATATTCTCCAACCCCTTGATGGATTTGTAAGGCATTGGGTTTGCTTTTGAATCGTAGCAGTATTTATTCAGAATTGGATAGAGTGTTTCATTGATCAGTGTACTTTTTCCACTTCCGCTTACTCCGGTAACTACAATGAGTTTGCCGAGTGGAAGTTTAATATTTACGTTCTGCAGGTTGTTACCTGTTGATCCTTTCAGTTCAATAAGCTTTCCGTTGCCCTTTCTTCTTTCAGCCGGGATGGCAATCTTTTTTTCACCATTCAGATATTTGGCAGTTTCACTGCCAGATGCAAGAACTTCTTTTGGTGTACCTGCTGAAACAATTCTGCCGCCATGCTTTCCCGCCTGCGGGCCAACATCAATTAAATGATCGGCAGCAAGCATAATATCTTTATCATGTTCAACAACCAATACACTGTTGCCAACATCTCTTAAATTTTTTAATGCATCAATTAAACGATGATTATCCCGTTGATGCAAACCAATACTCGGCTCATCTAAAATATAAGTGATGCCCTGCAGTTGCGATCCGATCTGCGTTGCCAAACGGATACGCTGACTTTCACCTCCGCTTAATGATTTTGATGAGCGATTTAATGTGAGATAAGTTAATCCAACATTCAACAGAAATTGTAAACGTTCCCTGATTTCTTTTAATACATCTTTTCCAATAGCTGCCTGCCTGTTACTGATACGGAGTTCAAGCCCATCAAACCAGGCTGCAAGATTATCCAGGTTCAGTTCGCTTAACTCTGCAATGTTTTTATTTTCAACTTTAAACCATAAACTTTCTTTCTTTAATCTTGCACCATTGCAACTGCCACAGGTTTGCAATGTCATAAATTGTGTCACCCAATCACGTAAGCCTTCTGTACTATTTGGTGAAACAAACCAACGCTTCAGCATGGGAATAATGCCTTCATAACTTCCCGTATATTCCTGTGGTACTGTTTCATCACCCGGATCCACTTCAAGCGATGCGTTGATATTTTTATCACCAAACAACAGCAGTTCTAATTGCTCTTTCGTTAAATCTTTTACGGGCAAATCTAATTTGATCTTGTACCTTTTTGCAAAAGCGATCACTTGTTGAAACACACTGGCCTCCCGTTCTTCACCCAAAGGAGCGATACCTCCTTCCTTGACTGTTTTTGTTTTGTCAGGAAGAACAAGTTCCATATCAATGGTATACACATTTCCCAAACCTTTACAAGTGGGACATGCACCATACGGTGAGTTAAATGAAAATGCATTAGGTGATGGTTCTTCATAACTGAGCCCGGTATCCTCACACATTAATTGCTTTGAATAAGAAACAACAGCACCCTTTTCTGTTCCAATAAACATGAGGTCTTTACCCAGCTTTAATGTTTGCTGCACACTCTGGCTGATACGTACCCTGAAATCATCACTTACTTTCAACCGGTCAACCACCACTTCAATATCATGTATCTTATATCGATCAATCTGCATCTTGGGAACAAGATCTTTTACTTCGCCATCAATACGAACTTTTACAAAACCCTTCTTTCGGATATCTTCAAACAGTTCACGGTAATGACCCTTACGCCCTCTTACTAATGGAGCAAGTAATAAAATTTTCTGTTCATCAAAACGACGGAAAATGTTTTCAACAATTTCTTCTTCACTCCACTTTACCATTTTTTTTCCTGTGTTGTACGAATATGCTTCGCCAACTCTTGCATATAATAAACGCAGGAAGTCATATACTTCTGTAATAGTGCCAACTGTTGAGCGTGGATTTTTATTGGTTGTTTTCTGTTCAATAGAAATAACAGGCGAAAGGCCGGTGATTTTATCAACATCAGGACGCTCCATATCGCCAACAAACTGCCTGGCATATGCGCCAAATGTTTCCATATAACGGCGCTGCCCTTCAGCATAAATTGTATCAAAGGCCAGGGAAGATTTGCCGCTTCCGCTGATGCCTGTAATAACAACCAGCTTGTTCTTTGGAATACTTACATCAATATTTTTCAGGTTATGCACTCTTGCGCCCGAAACCTCTATCTGGTCATTAACAGTCTCGCTCATAATTTGGAACCCGGTCTCAATAGCCGGGGAACGAATTTACCGTGAAATCTTTTATCATCAGATGTTAGATTTTGTGAGGCGTCGATGTATGGTGCTCAGCAGGTTAGCTGTTTAATACAGCAAGCCGGTACGGGACAAAATTCTTAACAGGAAGTTTTTCCAATGTTAAGTAATTGTGATGTGGAAAAATAGGGCTGAAATCTGCTTTCATTTGGCGGGCATCGGCCTAACTTAACGGTGACTTACAACCTGCCATTCATAAAAATAAAACTTACAAGTATGAGCATCGCAGTTTACAATGCTGTTCCAATGGTTTTAAATGATGACGGGCACGAACATCAGTTTACATTAAGATTAAGTCCTTCAACCGATAGCTTCCGGCTTGAATGTGGTACCATCAGGCGAAGTATTTTTATTGGGAAACGAATGTTCGGCAAGTTGTTTCAGCTTATCAGGAACGAGTATGGCATTACAATCGGACGTATCCATTATAATGATGAGCAGATGTTGAATGGTTCTGCATCAACAGAAGAACATGAGCAGTTCAAATTTGCCATTCACGAAGGAAATACAATTGAAGTTATGTTTGAAGATGAAGCAGCTCCCGAACATAAACTCGTTGCCTCTATTCCCTTAAATTATTCAAATGCGGTAGAAAAATCAGCACAACTGAAAGCGTTGATTCCCTCTGTTTTAGCGGCATTGATATTTACAAAGGAGTTACAGGCTGCGGTATAAAAACATTTGTTAGCTAAAGAAATTTGGCTGATTGAGCCATTTCATATTAAATTTGTACCAGTTCTTTATTTCACTTATCAAGAAAGGCAGAGGGTAATGGCCCGATGAAGCCTTGACAACCTATCTCTTATTTTCCTTCCACGTACGGAGGATAATGAAGAGAAAAGGTGCCAATTCCATCCCAGACAGTAATGTCGGGGTCAGATAAGTCAGATTCCAAGCTTTTAGCAAAACTTATTAATATACTAAAGCTCATCTGATTCTATCGGGTGAGCTTTTTTGTTTTGCAGCCAATCAGTTCCCCTTCCTCTTTTGATTTGTGTTTACCGAACTGGTGTAACATCATCGTTCAGCATAATAGTAAACAAATGAAACAAACAGGCGTTTTTAATAGCATTGACAAAACTTTTACATTTGGGACCTTGCATTGCCGGGTAAACCCCATTACATTTGTAGAGTATTTAAGAAACATGATCAACAACAACAATAAATTACTTTTTGCAACTGCATCCATGCAGTGCTGTTGTTGTATTATTTGCTGTATGCCGTAAGGCATACTTATTCATTTCCGATCCTGCTTGACGGGAAGGTTCACGCACTGATTTTCTCTTTTACATAATTTATCATTCATCATTCATTAAAGCATTATAATCATGAGTAACAAACTTCATTTTGAAACATTGCAATTGCATGCAGGCCAGCAGATTGATCCAACAACAAAAGCACGTGCAGTGCCTATTTATCAAACAACTTCTTATGGCTTTGATAACAGTGAACATGCAGCTGATTTATTTGGCTTGAGGGCATTTGGAAATATTTATACACGTATCATGAACCCAACCAGTGATGTGTTTGAACAACGCATTGCAGCACTGGAAGGTGGAGTAGCTGCATTGGCAGTAGGCAGCGGACAGGCAGCTCAGTTTATTGCACTGAATAATATTCTGCAGGCCGGTGATAATTTTATTACCACTACCTATTTATATGGCGGAACATACAATCAGTTTAAAGTAGCTTTTAAACGTCTGGGTGTTGAAGCACGCTTTGCTGATGGTGACGATGTAGAAAGCTTTGTAAAACATATCGACAAAAACACAAAAGCGATCTACTTAGAAACAATTGGTAATCCCCGTTTAAACATTCCTGATTTTAAAAAGTTTGCTGACCTGGCGAAGGAATATGATCTGCCATTAATTGTTGATAACACATTCGGAGCCGGTGGTTACCTGTTCCGCCCCATTGAACATGGTGCAAATATTGTTGTTGAAAGCGCAACAAAATGGATAGGTGGTCATGGTACAACTATTGGCGGTGTAATTGTTGATGGTGGTAATTATAACTGGGGCAATGGAAAGTTTCCACAGTTCACAGAACCAAGTGAAGGTTATCATGGGTTGAAATTCTGGGATGTTTTTGGCGAAGGCAATCCATTGGGATTACCAAATATTGCATTCATCATACGTGCAAGAGTGGAAGGATTGAGAGATTTTGGTTCTGCACAAAGCCCGTTCAATTCATTCCTGTTATTACAGGGGTTGGAAACACTTTCACTGCGTGTTGAACGTCATGTGCAAAATGCATTGGCATTGGCGCAATGGCTGGAAACACATCCATCTGTTGAGTTTGTATTATATCCCGGCCTGAAAAGTAATCCTTATCATGAGCTCGCAAAGAAATATTTAACCAATGGATTTGGTGGTGTATTGCAGGTAGGTATCAAAGGTGGAAAAGCAAATGCGGAGAAGTTTATCAATTCATTGAAACTGATCAGTCACCTCGCAAATGTTGGTGATGCAAAAACATTGGCCATTCATCCGGCAAGCACTACACACGAACAGTTAAGCGAAACTGAACAGATAGCATCAGGTGTGGATCCAAATTTAGTACGCATCAGTGTGGGCATTGAGCATATTGATGATATTAAAGCAGATCTCGAACAGGCATTCCAGGCAGTATTTGAAAAAGAATTAGTTGGATAACGGCCCCATCCCGACCTTCCCCGAAGGAGAAGGCCATCAATACACAGCCCTTGCTTAAACTGCGATTAAAACGAGTTTGCAGTTTGAAAAAGATGAATAGAATAATAAATGTACAAATGCTTAATTACAGAAGATGAATAGTGAAAAAAAGCCAGGCCTCTCCTCTCCTTCGGAGAGGGGAATGAGGGGTGAGGTCTTTTCATATAATAAACCATTCAGGTTAGAATCAGGTGCCCTGCTTAATGAATATCATTTAGCCTATACAACATTAGGTAAGCTTAATGAATCAAAAGGTAATGTGGTTTGGATTTTTCATGCATTAACGGCCAACAGTGATCCATCAGAATGGTGGACTGGTTTGGTAGGCGAAGGAAAATTATTTGATCCTGCGAAATATTTTATTGTATGTGTAAACATGCCCGGCAGTGCCTATGGAAGCATTGGCCCGTTGGATAAAAACTCTTTAACCGGTGAGCCTTATTATCATGAGTTTCCCTGGTTCACTACAAGAGATATGATCCGTGCTTATGATCCATTACGCAAATCTTTGGGCATCGAAAAAATATTTCTTGGTATTGGCGGCAGCATGGGTGGCCAGCAATTACTGGAGTGGGCAATTGAAGAACCGCAATTGTTTGAGCATATTGTACCTATCGCAACCAACGCTTTTCATTCAGCATGGGGTATTGCTTTCAATGCATCGCAGCGTTTGGCGATTGAAGCAGATCAAACCTGGAAAAATAAAGACGCAGCAGCAGGCAGTGAAGGATTGATTGCTGCCAGAAGCATTGCATTACTTTCTTACCGTCATTATGATGCCTATGGTATCAGCCAGATTGAAGAAAGCAATGATGAGCTGGATAATTTCAAAAGTGAATCTTATCAGCGTTATCAGGGCGAAAAATTAGTGAAGCGTTTTAATGCCTTTAGTTATTATTTTCTGAGTAAAGGAATGGATGCACACAATGTTGGTCGCAACCGTTCTTCTATTGAACTGGCATTAAAAGAAATTACTGCCAGAACATTGGTGATCGGTATCAGCAATGATATTTTATTTCCGGTAAGTGAACAGCAGTTTCTTGCAAACACAATTAGCGGCGCAAATTTCAAAAGTATCGAATCGTTTTATGGGCATGATGGTTTTTTGCTGGAGTTTGACCAGATTACTAAAGCCATCAACTCTTTTCTGCAGCAAACACAAAAGGGCCAGTTAAATAAACAATTAACAAATTAAGTATGTCATCGAATAAACAGTTAGTGATCGGATTGTTTGGGTTCGGAGTGGTAGGAGAAGGTTTGTATAAAGTATTACAGCAAACGCCTTCACTGAACGCAAGAATTAAAAAAGTATGTATTAAAAATCCGGAAAAGAAAAGAAATGCGCCGGATGAATTATTTACAACTGATAAGAATGTGCTGCTCAATGATACAGAGATTAATGTAATCGTAGAAGTGATCAATGAAAGTGAGCCGGCTTTTCACATAGTTTCCACTGCGTTAAGGAATGGAAAAGAAGTAGTGAGTGCCAGTAAGAAAATGATTGCAGAACATTTACCTGAGTTATTACAGTTGCAAACTGAAACAGGTCTTTCATTTCTTTATGAAGCATCAGCATGTGCATCTATTCCTGTTATCCGTAATCTCGAAGAATATTATGATAATGATCTGCTGCATGGTATAAGAGGAATTGTAAACGGCAGTACAAATTATATTCTCACCAAAATGTTTGAAGAGAAGCTTGATTTCAAGCAGGCTTTGTTACAGGCGCAGCAATTGGGTTTTGCAGAAGCTGATCCAACACTGGATGTAGATGGTTGGGATGCAGTGAATAAATGGGTGATCCTGTTGCTGCATGCATATGGCATTGTATCAAAACCAACAGGGATCTTATTTACAGGCATTCAGAATATACAGGGAACTGATGCTTCAGTGGGACGTGAAAAAAATCTGGAAATCCGTTTGGTTGGGCAGGCTAAGAAATTGCAGAATGGGAAAGTGGCTGCATTTGTATTACCGCAGTTTGTAAAGCATGATGATCATTTATCGTTTGTGAAGAATGAATACAACGGTGCAGTGGTAGAAAGCTCTTTTTCTGATAAACAATTTTTTTATGGTAAGGGTGCCGGTTCATTCCCCACAGCATCAGCTGTGTTGAGTGATATATCAGCATTACGTTATGATTATAAGTATGAGTATAAAAAATTATACTATCATCAGCCTAATGAACTGACCACTGATTTCTATCTCAAAGTATATGTTAGCTTTGATGACTGGAACTATGTTCCCAAAGAACGTTTTGAATGGATTGAAGAGTGGCATGCAGAAAGCGACCGCAAGTATTTGATTGGCGTGTTACCTGCAACAGAATTACTGAATAATAACTGGTGGAGAGAAAATGGCACGTCGCTTATAGTAACTCCCGAACCAATTATTGAGGATGTAGAGATCAGGAAATTAAAAAAGAAAAGTCTTGAACTGGCTGGATTAAATCTCAACTGAACAATGAGTCAACATGCAATTATAACAGAACTGGAAAACCTGCTGAAGGACCAAGGCCCCGAGGCAGGTCTTCGATTACTAAGTCAACGATTCGAAGGAAAAATCGTGTTCTCAACAAGCTTTGGTCTGGAAGACCAGGCTATCAGCCACCTCATCTTTAATCAGCATCTTCCCATAGAAGTTTTCACACTCGATACGGGCAGAATGTTTACAGAAACCTACAGTACCTGGAGGCAAACGCTTGAATCTTATCAGCATCCCATCAAGGCATATTATCCAAATGCTGAGGCCATTCAGGAATTTGTAACGGAGAAAGGGCCGAATTCATTTTATGAATCAGTTGAAAACAGGAAACAGTGTTGTTTTATACGCAAAGTTGAACCATTACAAAGAGCACTGAAAGGAAAACAAATCTGGATTACAGGTTTAAGAGCTGAACAAAGTGCCAACAGGGAGAATATGCCGCAACTGGAGTGGGATGAAGCCAACCAGGTCATTAAATTTCACCCAATACTTCACTGGACATGGACTGAACTGAATGAATTTATTCAGAAAAATCAGGTGCCTTATAATTCACTACACGACAAGGGATTTGTCAGCATAGGTTGTGCACCTTGTACAAGGGCCATCAAACTAGGAGAGGATTTCAGGGCAGGTCGTTGGTGGTGGGAAGATAGCAGTAAGAAAGAATGCGGTCTGCATGAACATGCAGAAATTGAAGAGGGCAAGAAAGCATG
>JANOIQ010000652.1:0-10516 GCA_031407835.1 Chitinophagaceae bacterium | reverse complement strand
CAGTTCTACATTCAGCAGATCAATATTCATGATCTGAAACAGGCCATCAAAAATCACGACCGCAAACTGCAAACTGAGCACTCTGCTGCCGATGGTCAACTATCCGAAGAAGCATTACATGAACACGAAGATTTGCACAATCAGTATGAAGCCCTGACGCATACATTGAGCGAATTACGAAGCGATTTCAACAATTTTATTGCGAAAGCTTAAAGCCAGATTTTCAGGTACAAAAAAAAGTACCCTTCAGCCACATAACAATTCCCAACCACCCATTAGTATTCTATCCGTGCTCTGCGATTATGCTTGCCGTGCTTCTTACAAATTTTTGTAAGACGGCTATTCTTTTAATATAAAAAAAATTGTTATGGCAGACTTTGATACTTCACACGTAAAAAATATTGTCTTGCTGGGCCATGCCGGCTCAGGTAAGACAACCTTAGCGGAATGTATGCTTTACGAAGCTGGAATTATTACACGCCGCGGAACAATTGCCGAAAAAAATACGGTTGCTGATTATCACGAACTGGAACATGAACGTGGCAACACCATCTTCTCTAAATTACTGCACACAAAATGGAAAGGCTATAAGATCAATATTATTGATACTCCCGGCTATGATGATTTTGTGGGTGAAGTAATCAGTGCACTCCGTGTAGCTGATACGGGAGTGATGCTGCTGAACGCTGCACATGGAGTAGAAGTAGGAACAGATATTATTTGGGATTACACCGAACAGTTTAAAACTCCCATGCTTTTTGCAGTGAACAAGCTGGATGATGAAACAGCAGACTTTGATAAAACAGTTCATGAAGCACAGTCGCATTTTGGAAACAAAATCACCGTAGTTCAATATCCGCTTAACCAGGGTATTGGATTCAATGCTATTGTGGATGTGTTGAAAATGACGATGTATAAATTTCCTGATGCAGGCGGGAAACCTGAAAAACTTGCCATTCCTGATGAAGAAAAAGCAAGAGCAGAAGAGCTGCACCGTATACTGGTGGAAGCTGTAGCTGTGAATGATGAAACCTTAATGGAGCATTATCTTGATAAAGGCGAACTGGATGAAGATGAAATGCGGATCGGATTAAAAAAATCTCTTATTAATCATGATTTGTTTCCTGTATTCTGTTTAAGTGCAACAAGAGATATGGGCAGTGGCAGGCTCATGGGTTTTATTGACAATGTTTGTCCAAGTGCCAATGAAATGCCACCGCAAAAAACAAGAACCGGAGGAGAATTAATATGCGAAGATGCCGGCCCTACCTGCATTTTTGTATACAAAACAATGTCTGAGCCACATGTTGGTGAACTTTCTTTCTTTAAAGTTTTCAGCGGTGTCATTAAAGCAGGTATGGAACTGGTGAATGAAAATACAGGTTCATCAGAAAAAATAAATCAGCTCTTTGTAGTGGAAGGTAACAAACGTACACCTGTTACTGAATTAACAGCAGGTGATATTGGTGCGACTTTAAAACTAAAAAATACACATGTAAATAATACGCTTCATGAAAAAGGGAAAAATATTGAATTACTTCCCATTGAATTCCCGGCAGCAAATCTTACTATGGCCATTGAAACCACTAAGAAAGGAGAGGAAGAAAAACTGGCCATTGCTTTGCATGAACTGCGTCATGAAGACCCAACCCTTCGTGTTGAGGTTTCACCTGAATTAAAACAAACGCTGATTCATAGTATGGGCGATATGCATCTGGCTGTTGCCAAATGGAAAATCGAGCATTTGCAAAAAATTGAAGTAAAATTCAAACGTCCAAAGATTGCTTACCGTGAAACGATCCGCCGGAGTGCAGATAGTATGTACCGTCATAAAAAACAAAGTGGTGGCAGCGGACAGTTTGGTGAAGTGCATTTACGTATTGAACCATGGCATGAAGGAATGCCTGAACCAGCTGATTTTAATGTACGTGCCAGGGAAATCAACGAACTGCCATGGGGGGGTAAGCTTGTTTATTATAATTGTATTGTTGGCGGTGCAATTGATCAGCGCTTTCTTCCATCTGTATTAAAAGGAGTGATGGAGAAAATGAATGAAGGTCCGCTCACAGGTTCATATGTACGTGATGTACGTGTATGTGTGTTTGATGGTAAGATGCACCCTGTTGACAGTAACGATATATCGTTCAAGATTGCAGGACTGCAGGCTTTTCGCCAGGCATTTCAGCAGGCCGATCCACAAATACTTGAACCAATGTATCATCTCGAAGTACTTTGTTCTGAAGACTTAACCGGTGCGGTAATTGGTGATCTGCAAACAAGAAGAGCAACCGTTGAAGGCATGGATGCTGAAGGTCATTTTGTAAAAGTGATCGCTAAAGTGCCGTTGGCAGAAATGCAGGACTACAGCAGCAGTCTGCGTTCCTTTACCCAGGGTCGTGCCAAATTCAGAATGAGTTTTCTTGATTACGAATCTGTGCCATTTGAAATTCAGCGAAAATTGGCAGATGAGTACAGTAAAGTGTCGAAGGAAGAATTGGTGGCTTAGTCAAACATTTTTTAATAAAGCAAAAGATCCTGTTTTTTACGACAGGATCTTTTTTTATTGATACTACAGATGATAACAAAAATTTACCTTGAACCGTTTACATGTTCCGGTTCTTCTGCTGAATTTTTTTTCTCCGATCGCTTAGCCACCATATTTGCAACAGCGAATTGAAAAACGGTGCCCAATATTTTTTTAACCGGGTTGTGTGTTGCACCAAGTAATAATTTTTTTGCTACAAATCCGGTTGCCAGTCCAACTGCATTTTTCAGAACGTTATTCCTGATTTCGGAGCTTGCTGCAACCTGGTACAATGTATTTTTTATCAGGTTGATTGGCTTTATGCTTTCATAAGCCTGTTTAAACTGATCCCGCAGTATTTGCATTTCAAGTGCCTGCTTGTTTTTCAGCAAGCGGATTGCTTCTGTTAATTCATCTCTTTTAATTTGCTTTTTCATGCGCTTTCCCCTTGCATCATTTTAGTAATAACAGCATTATTCACCGGTTCTTTAATCCATTGATGCCTGAAGACATAGACCGGGATTGCAATAAGTGCATAAATACCTCCCACAACAAAAAAACCATAGTAGGATTTTCCAAGAACTTCGCCCAGCCATAATGCCAGCCCGATATTTATACTCAGAATAAACATTGCAACAAAAATAAAAATCACTGTTTTTGTTGCTAAAGATGAAACAAGGTCCGCCGATTTGTCTATAGTATTCAGCTTAAACAATTCAATCGATGTTCTGCCGTAATCTTCCACTTTTTCAAAAAGTGATTCTATCGGTGTTGCAATGTTATTCATGAGTAATGAGTTGAGGCTGTTTCAAATTAATTTTTAACTGATTACGTTCGTTCCGTCTTTTCTCACATCATTAAAAACTGATTTTGCTTTTAAAACCTGGTCTTTTGCAGCCTGCTTTGTATTTTCATACTTATCGCTGATTGTGTCTAAGAAATCATTAAATTTTTCTTTTACATCATCTGCATAACCTTCTCCTTTGTCTAATATTTTTTTTCTTGTATTTGTACCTTTATCGGGTGCAAATAAAATTCCTAACACTGCGCCGGCGGCTAAGCCTGCCAGCAATCCTAAAAATACTTTACCTGATTTCATACTGTTTGTTTTTAATTAATGATTAATAATTTCTATTTACCTCTGTTTTCAACCTGTTTCTGATTATTACGGTTGATCAATGAATCAATCGTAACAGTTCAAGCGCAGCAGCTTCTGATGAAGCCGGGTTTTGCCCCGTAATTAATAATCCATCTGTTACTGTATGCACTGCCCAATTCGCTTCTTTTGTATAAATGGCACCTTTGTTTTTTAATTCGTCTTCCAGTAAAAAAGGCACAACTTCTGTAAGCTGAACGGCATCTTCTTCTGTATTTGAAAACCCTGTTACCTGTTTGTCTTTTAAGAGCGGCTCACCATTTTCATACGTTACGTTTAATAAAACGGCAGGCGCATGACATACGGCTGCTATTGGTTTTTTGCTGCTCCAGAACGATTTTATTAATTGAATTGAATCAGTGTCATTCGTTAAATCCCATAAAGGCCCATGGCCACCGGGATAAAAAACACCGTCAAAATTATCTGCAGAAACATCTGCCAGTTTTTTTGTGTCCGCCATTATTTCCAGCAACTCCGTATCAGCTTTAAAGCGTATTGTGGCTGGCGTTTGATTTACAGGTTCATCGCTTTTTGGATCTATGGGAGGCTGCCCTCCTTTTGGTGATGCAATTGTAATGTTTGCGCCTGCTTCCTTAAGCAAATAATATGGAGCAGCAAACTCCTCAATCCAGAAACCAGTTGTGCGCCCAGTATTTCCAAGTTCACTATGTGATGTAAGTACCATTAAGATATTCATTCGGTTTTTTTATGTCTGTACCTGAAAATCATTAAACCGGTGTTGAACGATTTCTTTGGTTACTCACAGGTGCTTATGATTTCAGCAAGCTGGTTGTTGTTGATACAAATTTGCAGCTCTTAATGGACGTAAGTGTTACACAACCTTTAGAATATGTTACAAGATTCACACATTTACATATACAAACCCAGTCGCAGAACAACTGGTGTTTTGCATCTTGCGTGAAATGAAGGAAAATGAATGTGTGAATAGTGTAAAACATTCCCTGAATTATGTAATAAGAACCTCCTCTCACAATCACATCTTTGCAATGTGAACGAAATCAAACGCAATCGGGGTAGTATAACAGAAGGTTTGTTACAACCCTGTTTGTAACAGGGCTGGTTTCTTTGCCCGATGCAGGAAAGTTGTTAGTATATATTATTTAAAAGCGTTTAATCAAAACAGTTCATTAAAAAAACAGATTATGAAAATTTATGTAAGCTTAGCAATGGCCTTATTGCTATTAACAGTAAATGCAAGTGCGCAACATGTAAACATTGGTATTAAGGGAGGTTTAAATCTCTATAATATTAAAAACGATAATGGTGCAAAATATGAAACAAAAGCTGGGTTTTATGCAGGCCTGATTGGTCATATACATTTAGACAAGCAGTTTGCATTACAGCCTGAGCTGGTTTTTTCAGCACAGGGCGCAAAATACAATACTGCAGGTGTAGAAACTAAACTGAACCTGGGTTATATTAATATACCGTTACTGTTTCAGTATATGTTTGACAATGGATTCAGGATTCAGGCTGGCCCACAGGTTGGTTTCCTGGTAACTGCAAAATCTGAAACCAGTGATGTTAAAACTGATATCAAAGACAATTTAAAGGCGGTTGATTTTGGTCTGGGTATGGGAATCAGTTATGTAAATCCATCAACTGGTTTTGGTATAGACGGACGGTACAATCTTGGATTAAGTAATATCAATGAAAACAGTTCTGTTAAATCAACCAACAGGGGATTTCAACTGGGAGTGTTTTATCTTTTTAAACATCATTAATCCGACTGCACTAAAAAAGAAACGGGCTGACTCAACGTCAGCCCGTTTCTTTTTTAGTAAACTCCCAATCAGTTACCTGGTAATACCATCTTTCAAAAGACAAAAACCGGTATATGCATCATGTGTGAATCATGTAATTAATATACAGAATCCTGTAAAGCATGTTGAGTATGAGTGCTGACCTTTATATAATGGAAAGCATCGGTAAAACAAATCCATCAGAAGTTGGCATGAAACGGAAAAATGCTGAACCCGAAGAATCAAAAGCGTATACTATTGTTGAAATAATTGAGTACATGGCAAATGCGGTTATTAGTAAAACAATCATCAAAAAGTTAACCTGGAATAGCAGCTCAATTTCGTTTGACAGAGGCGAAGGGTTAACTGAAAAAATTTCTCCATTCGATACGTTTACTCAAATTATTAAAGGGGAAACTAAGCTGGTAATTGCTCATGGTTTTCATTTACAGCAATCAGGTATGGGTATTGTTATTCCGGCACATTTATCAAATTATATTAAACTGAATGGCAGGTATAATGATTTTAACAATAAGTAAACGTGAATATGATTAATCTCCTTCCCGCAAAATTCGGTTTAGTAAAACAGCATCGTCAAGTAACCCAACACTCCGCATATATGGATGCTCAATTGCCCGTAAATACAAGTGGTTTCAGGAACGAAAACCTTAAATATGTTAATCAGGATAAGTCAATAATCGAAACAGTCAGTAATGGGTTCTTTACGATTGACAGGAAGTGGACAGTTCAATACTTGAATGGGGCGGCAGAAAAATTACTTGGAGTTAAGGCAGAAAATATTATTGGAAAAAATCTTTGGCAAGATTTTACAGAAGTTCTGCCATCAGGCTTTTACAAAGTTTATCATAAGGCTTTTTTAGAGAACGTTCCTGTTCATAATGTAGAATACTGGAACGAGATGGGGGCCTGGTTTGATGTAATCAGTTATCATTCCGGAGACAGCTTATCAATTTCGTTTAAAAGTTCAAATCACTCAGGTCATCCTCAACAACCGGAAGAGCAATTAGAGATACTTACTGAACTTTACCGTTACGTAACTGAAGTAACGAACGACTGTCTTTGGGAATGGGATCTGCAAACAGCTGAAATGTTCTGGATTGATGGGGGGCATCAACGGATTTTTGGCTATCAGATCGTAAACGCACTCATGCCCCAGAGTTTCTGGGAAAGTTGCATTCATCCAGATGATAAAGTGAGGATTCTTACCAGGTTAAATAAAATGGTTAAAGAGGGGACAGCTGTAAAATGGGATGACAAATACAGATTTAAAAAGGAAAATGGTGAGTATGTTTATGTTCATGACAGAGGGCATTTTATTTATGAAGGGGAAAAAATAACAAGAATTATTGGTGCAACCCAGGACATTACCGAAACGGTATTACTGGAAAAAAAATTGCTGGAAGAAAGAGAGTCAAAGCAAAGTGAAATGACCGATGCTATGCTCACAGCACAGGAAAATGAACGCTCAGATATTGGAAAAGAATTGCACGATAATCTTAACCAGATACTGGCTGTTGCCAAAATGTATATTCAAATGGCAAAGACAAAAGCAAAAGACAGGGACCTTTATCTTGATAAATCATATGGATTTATAGTAGATGTAATAGAAGAAATCAGAAAGATTTCAAAACATCTGGTTATTCCCGGACTGCATATTTTCAGCCTGACAGATAATATTAAAAACCTGATAGATGATTTACAGACAGTAGATCCTATACAGATTGATTTTCATGAAAAAGGAATAAATGAGGAAATACTCAATCAAAAACTTCAGTTGAGTATATTCCGTATTGTTCAGGAGCAGGTGAATAATATTTTAAAACATGCAAAAGCCAGCTACGCCACAATTGATTTATGCAGAAAAGGGAATGAAATCATGTTACTTATTTCAGATGATGGAGATGGGTGTGATGTTGTAGAAAAAAAGAAGGGTGTAGGAATAATCAATATTAAAAGCAGGGCTGAATTGTATGGCGGAAAAGTTTCAGTTATCACCCGCCCCAATGAAGGCTATGTGTTAAAAGTTGTTATTCCGGTCAGCAGTCCCGGTATGATTTTGGAGCAATCTCTAACTGATTAATTTGGAATTACAGTCAGGTATTTAAACAAGCCTGTAATGTGTGAATCATGTAAGTCATATTCCTGATTATGTAACTCTTTCATTATTAATAAACGCATCTTTACATCACAGCTAATCTTTTTCTCATATAGCAGTTGGTTTTGGAAAAATGCCCTTGTGTATACAAGGGCATTTATTTTTCCTTCAACGTGTGAAAGATGTAAACTTTTTATTCAATTGTGTAACAATCGGCAATAAAAAGAAAAGCATCTTTATAGTGTGAAAAACAATAATATAATAAAAGAGATATAATGGATTCTGCAGAAGATTTGAAAGGGAATTGGAATGAGCAAAAGAAAAAACTAAAGAAAAAATTCGCATTTTTAACAGAGAACGATGTCATGTTTGCGTTTGATAAAAATGAGGAGATGATCAAAAGGCTCCAGGTAAGACTGGGTAAAACCAAAGAGGAACTGTACAAAATAATTGCAGCACTTTAGGCATAAGTATTTTATTGTTTCTACTGAGCATATCCTCATATAATTACGACAAAATGCTTTATAAATGAAAAAGATAATTTTTATTCTTACAGTTTTGTTCAGCGGATTTGCTTTTCAAACTGCAACTGCACAGCCTCGTGTTACTGTCAACATTGGCGCTCAGCCAATATGGGGGCCTGCAGGATATGATTATGCAGAGTATTATTACATGCCTGATATTGATACCTACTATTATGTTCCCGGACGTAAATACGTTTACCTGGAAAACGGACGGTGGTTGTCTTCAGGTTCTGTGCCTTACCGCTACAGGAGTTACGATTTTTACAAAGGATATAAGGTGGTGATTAATGAACCCACTCCTTACAGGAATGCAGTGATGTACAGAACTAAGTATGCATCTTACAAGGGCAGGCATGATCAGGAATATATCCGAAACAGCAATGATGCAAGATATTTTGTAAACAGAAATCATCCGCAGCATAGTAAGTGGAAAAATGAGAATAAACAAAATAAAGGTAAAGATCACAATAATGGAAAGAAAGGGAATAAAGGAAATAACAAACATAAAGAGTAAGCTGATCAATAATCCGCACAAATGAATTCACGGTTTCTTTCAGAAGATGAGCGATGAACACTAACCGGCGATTTGCTTTAAAGGTAAAATTGAGAGAACCCGGAGACGAAAGTATTTTATAACAATTAAATAGTTTTTTATGCGAGATCTACTTTACATCATTGCAATTATTCTGGTTATTGGATGGCTGGTTGGATACTTTGCATTTCATGCAGGCGGCCTTATTCATATCCTTTTGGTAATTGCTGTTATTGCAGTAATCCTGAGGGTTATTCAGGGTAAGAAAGTTATTTAAGCAACTCTGTTGAGCGTTAATGCCATAGTAAACAGAGTAGTTTATTTTCATCCGAGGAAGTTTTAATAATGTGTGAATTATGTAAATCATTTCAAGTATTCTGTAAACTTCCGGAGAAATAAATGCGCAACTTTATACTGCGAATACAATTTTTTCTAATAGCAGGTTTTGGTTAAAGTCCTTGTTTTTACAGGGGCTTTTTTTATGGCCGGCATATTTGAATAGAAGTTAGCAGAATGCTATAGCAGGGTAATGGAGCTGGGGACATGCCATTCTCAAACAACTTAAGGAAGGAGATGAGCTTGCTTCACTTAAAGCTGGCATACACAGGGTTTCTGTGCACATAAACCAAAAGCTGCTGCTAACTAAACGAAACACTCAATCCGTAAATAAAACAGAGTAAAATCAAGTGGTATTCAAAATTGAAAAAATATATTGGTTAGCATTGTTAAATGCCTCTGTCTATTCAATTCGAAAAAGCATTTGGGTATTCATGCCAATGCAGCTATCAGCAATACAAAAAAATTAACAGGAGAAATGTGATAAGGAGCAGCATCTGAATTTGAATGAAAGGAAGACGGCGGAGTTATTCTTAAGGCGGTGGTACGGGATGGTTAGGAATAAACTCCTTATGGCCCGTGTCTTCTCATGAATGTTAGAATCTAAAAGGTGTTTGAAGACACGAACCAGGGAAGTTATTTGAACCAAGTGTTGTTCAAAGGCGTATTATAAGATAAGTATCAATAATAAAATAATGATGATGATGGCACCTACAGAAAGATAAATACCATTGTTAGCGGCTTTCATTTCTTTCCGGATATCTTTTACTTCTTTACGCAGTTCTTTACGTTCAACGCTTGTCATAGCTGATCTGTCCATGCTCTTAATTTGTTCCAGGCGATTCAGTAATAACTGAACTTTTGGATCAACAATTTTTTCCGTTGGATTTGTTTTCACCGGTTCGGAAGCAATTGCACTTGAGCTTGCAGGCAAAGCAACAGCAATAAACAGAATAACTGTTGCCAGGCGTAAAATTTTTTTAAACATTGTTTAGTTTTTTAAGTTTTAATAATACAAATCTTCGCTGATCTCTTTACATACAAAGAACTTTGTCATTTCCCGGTTAAAGATGCGAAGCTTACACAGTAAAACTGTTACATAACTATCAGTAAAACTTACAACATTCACATATTTGCTGCTTAGATATGTTGGGTTTTTTCATAATATTTTTCAGACACTGTATGAACGATGCTCATAAGCATTTTAAACTGCAGGGATGAGTTAAATGAATAAGATGAGTTTAAGGGAATGATCTTTCCATCTCCGGGATTCAGCAGGTGTGTTATTAAATTAATTGTAAGTTCAGGGTGACCGGTAATTACCTGAATATACATATCTGCATGTACATTTACTTTAGCCATCCCCGGCACTGCTGCAAAGGACAGAACAATTCTGCTGGCCACTGTATGTTTAATGATTGTCCTTGTTTTGCCCTGGTTAGGCACATACTCAATAAGTTCAGTAATAATGAGAGGAATATTATCTGCTGTTTCACCGGTAAACATCATATTAAATTAAGTGTACCTGTCTGTGGATTAGATGAAAAGAGCGGGACTAATCCCGC
>JANOIQ010000658.1:0-6178 GCA_031407835.1 Chitinophagaceae bacterium | reverse complement strand
CAGTATTTATAGGAATAGCAACATCAGCTATCGCATCATCAGGATTATTAGGAAAATTCCACTCCACCAATGTTGTTTGCCCAAACAAACATCCTGCTGAAAAAAACAGTAAAAAAAGTGTAAAAAATGTCCGCATCCTTTTCAATTTAAAAAGTAAACAATCCTTTTCAGTCGGATCTCAGGTAAATGAATGATCAAAAACAGGATGAATGGAAAGGCGTTTCGAAGAGGAGGGATTAGCTATTGTTTGCTACAAGATATAGGTTTCTTTTAAAAATTCATAGCATTCTGTATGCCATAAACAGGGTATCCCTTTTTGCTATTTCGTCGGGAGATCAGGAAACTGAACTCTAACAGTTTCTTTTACAATACCCCCGTTTCCATCCACATTATTCCTTTATTTTTGCCCATCTATGTGGGCTATTTGTAAAAAAGAATTCCGGCAGTTTTTCAGTAACCTTACGGGGTATATCACCATCATCCTGTTTCTTTTATTAAACGGACTGTTCCTGTTCGTTTTCTCCAGCTTCAACATCCTGGATTATGGTTATGCCACACTCGAAAATTTTTTCAACCTTTCTCCCTTTATTTTACTGTTGTTGATTCCGGCTGTAACCATGCGTCTCTTTCCCGATGAATGGCGCAGCGGAACCATGGAAACCTTATTCACCCGGCCTTTAACTGCCTGGCAGATTGTTTTGGGAAAATACATTGCATCGCTTTTTGTTGTGGCGATTTCGCTACTCCCCACATTCACTTATTTATTTACCATGAAAGCCATGGCAGCCGACGGAACAATTCTCGACACAGGCGGCATCATGGGCTCCTATATTGGTTTGCTGTTTTTAAGTGCGGCCTTTACTGCCATCGGGCTTTGCAGCAGCAGTTTCACCAGTAATCCCGTTGTTGCTTTTCTGCTGAGTGCCTTCTTTTGCTTTGTATTATACAGCGGCTTTACTGCACTAAGTACTTTGTTTGGCGCAGGCACAGATTATTTAATTGAAATGCTCGGGATGGATTTCCATTACCGCAGTTTATCAAAAGGTGTGATCGACAGCAGGGATGTGATTTATTTCCTGAGTATTATTTTCTTCACCCTCTTTCTCACTGTTCAGCGAATAAGCCGCAAAAAGTAGAATCATTCATGAAATGAGCCATCCAAAAAACGATATAAAAACAAAGGCGAATTCTATGCGACCAATAGAAAAATGAAAATGAACGCATGAAAAAAATATTGGCAACAACATACGGGTGGATTATTTTACTGGCAGCTTTGATTGCTGTAAATATGCTGGCAGGATTATTTAAGTTCAGGCTTGATTTAACTGCTGAGCAACGCTATTCACTTTCACCGCAAACAAAAAAGCTGCTGCGTAATATCGACAGCACCATTACCATTGACGTATTTCTGAAAGGCGATTTCCGTTCATCTTTCCGCAAACTGAAAAACAGTACCGATGATCTGCTGGTTGAAATGAAAGAATACAGCGGCGATAAATTAGTGATTAATTATAAAACAGTTGAAGAATTGTTTGATGAAGATGCTAAAGCAAATATGCTGAGCAATGTATTGAATCAACTGAAGTATAATGGAGTGAATGTTGACAGTGTTCGTCGAACCAGACCCAACTTTAATGAAGAAAT
The DNA here is from genome assembly GCA_031407835.1 of Chitinophagaceae bacterium. GTDB lineage: Bacteria > Bacteroidota > Bacteroidia > Chitinophagales > Chitinophagaceae > Lacibacter. The sequence continues at coordinate 4,534 of JANOIQ010000658.1, read as the reverse complement.
CACCCAACAGATTATTTCTGATTCATTGAAGTCGTTAGGCATCATGCCTTATACGCTGGAAGTACAGGAAAAAGAAGAATCCAAAACACAACGTGTCATCTACCCTTCTGCTGTTGTTCATTATGGAAACAAATTGATTCCGGTTGATTTACTAAGCGGCAAAACAGAATACAGCCGTGATCCATTAACCGGCCGGCTGGCGACTGATGAAGCCAAAAGCATCAGTAACGCCGAGGCGTTACTCGAATTCAAATTCGCAAATGCTATTGAAAAAATTCAGCGCAAACAAAAACCACTCATTGGTTATTTAACAGGCAATGGCGAACCAACGGGTCCGGAAACTTACGACCTTGTGCAAACCATGGATGCTGATTATACATTGCAGATCATTGATCCTAATGAATCACCCATCATACCAAAAGAGTTTACGGCCATTCTTGTTGTAAAACCGGCACAGGCTTTTTCTGATTCTGCAAAAATGAAAATTGACCAGTACATTATGCAGGGCGGAAAAGTAATCTGGTTCCTGGATATACTGTATGCAGAAAAAGATAGTCTTGCCGTTGCAGCGCAAACATTAGCCTATGATCGTGGATTACAACTGGATGACCTGCTGTTCAAATATGGTGTTCGCATTAACAGGGATCTGTTACAGGATCAGCAATGCGATTTAAGTAAACTTGTTGTGGGTAATGCAGGCGGTCAGCCCCAACTGGCTGATGTTCCTTTTAATTATTATCCATTACTCGTTGCAACAAATAATCATCCCATTACAAAAAACCTAGAACCTGTATTAAGCCTGTTCACCAATACACTTGATACAGTAAAAGCAGAAGGAATCACAAAAACTGTTTTACTCAGCTCCAGTGAAAATGCAAAAGTTGTCAGTACACCTGCCATCATCAGTCTGCAGGAATTAAAAACAATTGAAAATGTTCAGTTGTACAATAAGAAAAATTTACCTGTTGGCATTTTGCTCGATGGCAAATTCAGCAGTCTTTACGCCAACCGTGCTTCCGCAGAAATGCGACAGTTTTTTACTGCGAACTATGGTTCTTTCAAAACAGAGAACAGCGAACCAACACAACAGATTATTGTTGGAGATGGTGATATTGTACTGAACAGTTACACTCAGAAAGAACCGTTCCCCATGGGTTACAGCCGTGTGCAGGAACGCAGCTTTGCCAATAAAAATTTCTTACAAAATATTCTTCAATTTATGACGGGCAATGCAGGCATTGTTGAATTACGGAATAAAGATGTAACACTTCGTTTACTCAACCCGCAAAAAGTAAATGAACAGCGCCTCATGTGGCAGCTCATCAATATTGCAATACCTGTTCTGCTGGTAATTCTCAGTGGCATTGTTTACCTGCAATGGAGAAAAAGAAAATACAGCAAAACAAATTAAACAGATTAGCTTTTACCAATAAGGAACTTCATTATGACTTCTACTCAACTTACATATCTTGTTTTTGGCATTGTTTTACTCGTAGCCATTGTGTTTGATCTTGGTTTGCTCAGTAAAAAATCTGCCCAGCTTACAACAAAACAGGCACTGTATCAAACCATATTCTGGGTTATTCTTGCACTCGGCTTTGGAGGCTTTGTATGGTATGAGGATGGTAAACAGGCAGCACTTGAATATGTGAGTGCCTATTTAATGGAATGGAGCCTCAGCATTGATAATATTTTTGTGTTTGTGCTCATCTTCAGTTTCTTTAGAGTTAAAGAACCTTTCATTCCAAGAGTCCTGTTGATTGGTGTATTGATGGCCATTGTTTTCCGTGTAATTTTTATAACACTTGGAGTTGAACTGGTGAATCGTTTTCATTGGGTACTCTACATCTTTGGTGCATTCCTTGTGTACACTGGATTTAAAATGTTCAGCAGCAACCAGGAAGAAGAGTTTGATCCAAAAGAAAGTACAGTCTTCAAATTTCTTAAAAAATTCCTGCCTATTACCATGAGCGATGGTAACGGCAGATACTATATTAAAGAACATGGCAAGCCTGTTTATACGGCTCTTTTTGTAGTGGTTGTAATGCTGGCAACAACCGATATCGTTTTTGCACTGGATTCCATTCCTGCTGTATTGGGTATTGTTGACCGCAACAGTACGTATGCTTCATTGGTCATTTATACATCCAACATTTTTGCGGTGCTTGGTTTACGTTCACTGTTCTTTTTATTAAGAGGCGCCATCAGCAAATTCGATTTCCTGCAACAGGGAATTGCTATTGTACTTGTATTTATAGGCTTGAAAATGCTCGGCGAAGAGTTAATCGGCACTGTGGTTGATAAAACATCGCAGGTGATTATTTCATTGTTTGTTATTATAGCCTGTATTGGAGGGTCAATTCTTTATTCTATCTATCATAAGAAAAAAGGCACACCGCCTGATATGCCGAAATAGTTTGCACCTTTGTTATTATGACACTGTACAGCACTGATCGTATTCTTAATATTCTGCATGCTGCGTATTTGCAAAAAGCAAATACGACAGATACCATTGAGCATTTGCAGATCGACAGCCGCCGCATTATTCATCCGCAAACAACTCTGTTCTTTGCCCTGCAAACAGCAAGAAGAGACGGGCATGATTTTATTAAAGAATGTTACAGCAAAGGAATCAGGAATTTTGTTTTGCAGAAAAAAATTGATACCGCTGATTTTACAGATGCTAATTTTTTACTGGTTGATGATACACTTAAATCGCTGCAGCAATTAGCAGCTTATCACCGGCAGCAATTCAAGACCTTACCTGCCGGCAGGCAGGCTCCTGTTATTGGTATCACCGGCAGTAATGGGAAAACCATTGTGAAAGAATGGCTGAACCAATTATTATCTGATCAATTCAATATTGTCCGCAGCCCGAAAAGTTATAATTCACAGTTGGGTGTTCCGTTGAGTGTATGGCACATGAAAGAAGAACATACATTGGGTATTTTTGAGGCAGGCATTTCACAGCCAGGTGAAATGGAAAAACTACAGGGCATTATTCAACCAACGATCGGCGTATTAACAAATATTGGAGAAGCACATAATGATGGATTTGCAGATAAACAGCAAAAGTTATTTGAAAAAATAAAACTGTTTTCAGCTGCCGATACGATTATCTGCTCAACCGAAAAGTTAAACGGACTACAATTATCAGCAACAAATCTGTTTACATGGGGAGAAGAAAAAAAGAATAACCTTGTAATAACATCCATTAGCAAACAGGTTGCATCAACTGAAATTTGTTTTAAACAAAACAACAAAGAAGAATGCATTTCTATTCCTTTTACAGATGATGCATCGATTGAAAATGCCATTACCTGTTTATGTGTTTGTGTGTATCTGAAACGTTCAACCGACCAGTTAAAAGAAAAATTCCTGCAACTGCGTCCTGTCAGTTTACGGCTTGAATTAAAAAGCGGTGTTCATAACACAACCATCATCAACGACAGTTACAGCGCCGATCTCAGTTCTTTTGCTATTGCATTAAATATGCTGCATCAGCAACGGCAGCATCAAAATAAAACATTGATTCTTTCTGATTTCCCTTTAAGAGCAGAGCAGGAAAAAGAAACCTATACTTCTATTGCAAAGCTTATTCAAAGTCATGCAGTAACAAGATTGATTACCGTAGGTGAAAAATCAAATCATTATTTAACTAAATTAATACCGGCACCCATTCAACTGCAAAGTTTTTCATCAACAGCTGATTTAATGGAGCATTTGCCATTGATCAACTTTCACAATGAAAGTATTCTTATCAAAGGTGCCCGTGTGTTTGAACTGGATAAAGTTGCTCAGTTGCTTGAACAGAAAACACATCAAACAGTTCTAGAAATTAATCTCACCGCAATTGCAAGAAATATCAAAGAATATCAAAAACTGCTTAACCCTTCTACAAAGATCATGGGCATGGTGAAAGCATTTTCTTATGGCAGCGGCAGTTATGAAATAGCCAATCTTTTACAGTTTTTGAAAGCAGATTACCTGGCAGTAGCATTCACCGATGAAGGTATTGACTTACGGAAAGCCGGAATTACATTGCCCATCATGGTTATGAATCCTGAACCTGCCGCATTTGATGCGCTCACGGAACATAACCTTGAACCGGAGTTGTTTTCTTTTTCTATTCTGCATGCATTTGAAGAATACCTGGAAAAAGAAGCTATTACGGATTATCCTGTTCATATTAAGATTGACACAGGCATGCACCGTCTTGGTTTTATGCAGCATGAACTGCCTCTTCTTTGCGAAGAACTGAAGATGAAAAATTTTTTCACGGTACAATCTGTCTTCAGTCACCTTGCTGCCAGTGAAGATGAAAATGAAGATGCATTTACATTACAACAATCGAAACTGTTTGATGAAGCCTGTGTTTATATTCAATCGAAGGTTCAATATGCATTTATCAAACATCTCGATAATTCAAATGGCACTCTGCGTCATCCGCAATTGCAGTATGATATGGTTAGGTTAGGTATCGGCATGTATGGCATCAGTCCATCAATCAATCAACTGAAGCTGGAAGAAGCAT
>JANOIQ010000644.1:0-9158 GCA_031407835.1 Chitinophagaceae bacterium | reverse complement strand
TCAGGCCAATAGTCATACAAATATTAATAAATACATGAAAGAACAGAATAGCAGCCACACTGTAGGCATAAACCCTTGAAAAAGTACTTCGCTGCCGCTCAGCAAGCGTAATAATCCTGAAAAGCATAAGAAAATACAAGGAAAGGAGTAAAGCACTTCCCCAAAATCCAAAACTTTCGGCAATAGCCGTAAAGATAAAATCGGTATGCTGTTCAGGTACAAAATCGCCCTGTGTTGTTACGCCTTTTAAAAATCCTTTGCCTAATAAACCACCAGAACCAATGGCAATCTTTGATTGCTTCACATTATAATTACGGTCTTTCTTTTTCCCGGTTGCAAGTTCTTTTTCAAGCATTGCTTTACGTATTGGATCTTTTGGCTCATACTCTTTTCCAAACATGCCAAGGATACGTTCAACCTGGTAGGGCTTAAATACTTTATCAAATAATACCGGAAGGGCAAAGCGCTGCATCCCCACACTTAAAAACCAAATTCCAATAATTAAAATCAGAATAATCCGGTTTCGTCTGATGGCTCTGCGGAGATAATAAATCATAATTACAGCTATCACCGTTAATACAATTGCCAGAAGGTTTGGTTCTACTATAATAGCAGCAACAAATAACACTGCAACAGAAAAGCCAACAACGAGATATGATACAGGTAATCCTTCTCTGTACATCACCAGGAAAAAAGAAAAGTAAACCAATGCCAGGCCGGTTTCTTTTTGTGCAATAGACAACATAGCCGGCACCAAAGTGATGGCGAAAGCAATCAGGTGTGAGCGCACTCTGGTAAAATCCGTTTCCTGTCGGCTTAAATACTTTGCCAAAGCCAATGCTGTAAAAACTTTACACAATTCAGCAGGCTGCAGGTTAAATCCGCCGCCTAACGAAATCCATGATTTCGAACCACTGATATCCTTACCTATTACAAAAGTCAGCAGCATCAGTAAGATCCCTGCCATGTACAGGAGATTGGCAATGGTTGTAAAAAACTTACTGTCGGTAAGCAGAATAAACACGGCAACCAGAGAACTGATTCCGGCAAATAACAACTGTTTTGAATAATTTTTCTTAAGATCAAGTATTGATTGTATAAACGAATCTCCCTGGCGAAACTCAACTGAAAAGATGGAAATAAATCCAACAATCACCAATGCATAATACAATAACACAATGGTTCCATCAACTCCTTTTCCTATCGTTGCCTTTTTTTCCATTAACTGATATTGGAAGGTTGATTGTATTTTTTAAACTGAAACCGGTCTGTTGGCAATATAGCAACAGTTTCATATTCTTTTTTCCTTGCAGGTTCTTTTACAGGGGCATATGGAGCATCTTTCATGATAGTTGTTAATGCAGTTGAATCTATTCTTGCTTTCTGTTCAATTTCCAGCCGGATACGCAATAAAGAATCTTTCACCCCTTTAATTGAATCTCTTACATAACGTTCATGCTTGATTTTTGCAGGAATAATAGAAACGTTACTGATACGTTCAACCTCCGCCTTTCTTTGAACCCCTGCAATAGAATCTGTTAAGAATTTTTCCATCAGCAATGAAGCAATTGGCCCGGCCCAGGTTGCACCAAACCCTGCGTTTTCAACCACTACACAAATAGCAATTCTTGGATTTTCTTTCGGAGCAAAAGCAATAAAGAAAGAATGGTTCTGTTGCTTTTTGCCTCTGAAATAATTTTCTACCGTTCCTGTTTTAGCACAAACCGAAAAACCCTCAATTTTTGCATTACGTGCTGTACCATTGGTTACCACCATTTCCATTCCGTCAATAACTGCCTGATAAGATTCATCGGGAATATGCAGTGGCCGGATCTTACTACGGTATTTATTTAAAACGGTATCCTCTGCTGTTTCTCCATCAATTGATTTTACAAAATGCGGAGTGTAATAATAACCACGGTTAGCAATCAAACAAACTGCATTCGCCATTTGCAGTGGAGTAACCTGTATTTCGCCCTGCCCTATACCAAGTGATGCAATCGTACATGAACTCCAGCCTCCTTTGCGGAATACTCTATTGTATCTTGAAGTATCGGGTATATATCCAGCATACTCACCAGGCAAATCAACGCCTAATTTATGTCCCAAACCAAATCCTGTCATATATTCTTTCCATTTCATTAAACCAATTTCAACACTACCGTATTGTTTATTATCAATGGCCTTGCGAAACACATCAGCAAAAAAAGAATTGCATGAGTTGGCAATTGCAAGTGAGAGATTAGCAGCATGCCCTGCATTGCTATGCTCACAGGCCGGCCTGCCACAAGGGTTGTAACGTCCAAAACATGGATAGCCAAAGGAAGGCGTTATTAACCCTTCATCTAATGCAACAAATGCATCAATCGGTTTGAATGTTGACCCCGGCGGATAAACTCCCTGCATACCACGATTCAATAATGGTGAAGCAGGATCTAAAAACAAACGGCTGAAATTTTTTCTTGAATCGGAACCCGTTAACTCATTGGGATCATACGTTGGTCCAGATGTCATAGCAATAATGCCCCCGGTGTTTGGTTCAATTGCAACCACACTGCCTACTTTACCCTGCATTAATTTTTCTGCGAGTTGCTGCACTTCAACATCAATATATGTATTGAGATGACGGCCTGCCACAGAAGCTGTATCAAATTCACCTTTTTCGTAAGCGCCAATTGGCCGGTTAAAATTATCACGCAGAATATATTTAATTCCACGCTTACCCATCAATATGTTTTCATAATAGTTTTCCAGTCCGCTTCTACCCGCAAAATCACCCATCTGATAAAAGTAATTAGAACGTTTCAGCATGAAAGAATCCACTTCACCTACATATCCCATGATATGCGCTGCTGCTTTAAACGGATAGCTGCGGATGGGACGTTCCTGCAAAAAGAAGGCTGGCTGAAAACGGAATAAATTCTCATTCACTTTTGCATACTTCTCCGGAGAAAGCAGGGATTCGAAAACAGATGCTCTGTTTCTTGAGTTCTTGATGATGGCAGTAATAACTCTTTTCTTAAACTCTGCTGTATCAATATTTAAAATTCGGCAAAGCGAAAATGTATCAACTCCTTTTAACTGCGATGGAGTAACCATCAGATCATACATCGTTATATTATCAAGAATTGCTTTGCCTTTACGATCGAAAATAATTCCCCTGCTGGGATAAACCACTTTACGTAAAATGGCCTGATCGGTTGCAAGCTTTGCATACTTTGATGAAAACAATTGCAGCGTCATCAACCGCACAAGGATAATTGCAAATACAACACCAATGATGATCCGGATAGTTGTTTGTCTCGATTGATTAAATTCGGCCATAGCCTCTTACTGGTTTTTCAAAGTTGAGTGATCAGGTATTGGTTAAGAATTTCTGTTTGCGGATGAAAATGATTTCTATCACTGTTATGAGCAAAAGACTTATAACTGTTGAACCCGCTGTTTTTAATAAAAGATATAAAATATTTCCGAACTGGAATGCCTGGATAGTAAATAAAGCTGTGTGATGAAAAAGAGTAAGTACAACCGCATAAGTAACGTACTGTGAAAAACCTAAACTTGTTACTGATGGTTCACGGTAATTAAACTCCTTACCCTGTTGCGACATCAGCAAATTAATCAGGAATGGCCGTATATACCCTATAAACACACAGGCAGCTGCATGCAAGCCAGGTGTTTTGGTAAAAAAATCAAGACACAATCCTGTAATAAAAGAAACAATCAGTAAACTGCTTCTGCCAATACTGAATGGCAGCCAGAGTATAAACAGAAAATAAATATAGGGTGTGATGTATTGATGCAATGGCGGAATCTGGTTAAGTACAAATACCTGCATGAGTATAAACAACATCAAACGGATAATATTTCGTAAGAGACTGCTCATTTTTTCTTCTTCAGTTTATTTTCCAGTTCAAGTTGCTCATTGCGCTGCAGATTACTTACTACAAATACATTTTGCAACCGGCTGAAATCATTCGCCGGCCTAACGTGCAGCAGATAGTTATTGGTACTTTGTTCTAAAAAAACTTTTTCAATAATTCCGATCATAACTCCCGGAGGAAAATCAGAATACTGGCTTGTAATAACAGAATCACCCTTTGCAACTTTTACACTTTTCGGTATATCTCTCAGTAATACAATTCTTGGATTCACTCCATCCCATTCAATTCTTCCGCTCTCCCCTGTTTTCTTTAACCTGGCACTGATACGGCTTTGCTTATTCAGCATGCTCATGACAGTAGAAAAATTCTCTGTTACATCCATCACTACACCTGCTACCCCGTTTGCAGACAATACAACCATTCCAGGTTCTATTCCCTGCTTTGTTCCCCGGTGAATGGTAAAATAATTATTGGGTTGAGAAATGGAATTATTCACTACTTCAGCATCCATGTATAAATACTTGCGCTTGCTGGCTGAGGTGTCAATTGAAACTGTATCGGTAACAATATGTTGAGCAGTATCAGGGCTTGAAAAATTTTCAGCTAACTTATTCTGTACTTCATTCAGCTTCCGGCGCATTTCTTCATTCTCTTTTTTCAAATGAAAGTACCCGTCTACTTTTTTATACTGTGCTTCAACGCTGCCGGTAATTTCACCAGCAGTATCCATGTAAGCAGCCTGGTGAAATTTATTGTAGCGGAATAGAAGAACCATGCTGATGATTTCCAACAAAAGAAAAAACAGCAACACTGAAAAACGCCTGATAAAAGCGAAAAGGTTCCGCACGGATGAGTGGATGATTTAATGTTTCAACCGTTCAGATGCCAACTTTTAGTTACGCATCACAAACGGATAGCGATTGTAATTTTTAAGTGCAATACCTGTACCTCTTACCACACTTTTTAATGGATCGTCGGCAATATGAACAGGTAATTTGATTTTCTGATTGAGACGTTTATCCAGGCCACGAAGCAAAGCTCCACCGCCTGTTATATAAATCCCTCTGCGATAGATATCAGCTGCCAGTTCGGGAGGTGTCATTTCCAAAGCCTTCAGAATAGCTTCTTCAATTTTGAAAATACTTTTATCTAAAGCTTCTGCAACTTCCTGGTAACTTACCATAATCTGTTTGGGAATACCTGTCACAAGATCACGGCCATTTACAGGAATATCATCGGGCGGATTTTCAAGATCCTTCATTGCAGCACCTATCTGAATTTTGATTTGTTCGGCAGTACGTTCCCCAATCAATAAGCTATGATAACGGCGCAAGGCCTCCATAATATCTGCTGTAAATTCATCACCGGCGATACGGATACTCTGATCGCACACAATTCCCGCAAGGGCAATAACGGTAATGCCGGTAGTACCTCCTCCTATATCAACAATCATATTCCCAACCGGCTCTTCCACATCAATACCAATACCGAGTGCAGCTGCCATTGGCTCATGAAGCAAATACACTTCCTGAGCGCCAGCCTGCTCGGCACTGTCTCTTACCGCTCTTTTTTCTACTTCGGTAATGCTGCTGGGTATACAAATCATCATCCTCCATTTGGGGGCAAATAATGGCTTTTTGGTTAATACGAGTTTGATCAGCTCACGGATCATTAACTCGGCTGCGTTAAAATCGGCAATAACCCCGTCTTTTAACGGTCTAACGGTACGTATACTTTCATGTGTTTTTTCATGCATCATGAGGGCCTTCTTACCAACGGCCAGTACATTCTTAGGATTATTACGGTCGAGTGCTACGATAGAAGGTTCGTTGACAACAATCTCATCGTTGTGTATAATGAGGGTATTAGCAGTGCCAAGATCTATTGCTATTTCCTGAATAAAAAAGTTGAAGAGTCCCATATTGGTTGCTGGAAACGGTTATGTTTCCGATGGTTGCAAATTTGAGTGAAAATTTCGGAATTACAACGCTAAAACCATGCCCTTAAGTGTTTTTTATCAAAATTTTTCACACGTTACTTTGCGGGGCAGCAACAAACACTCAAAACTAACGCAACAAAGGGTTTACAGAACGAATCCTATTTGCGTTTATACGCTTCAGTTAGCGTCCATAAACTCATACCCGATATCATTTCTGAAATACATATTGCGGTATTTGACCCCAGAAAGAATTGCTTTTGAACGTTGCACACAGTCATCTACATTTTCACCAAAAGAAGTAACCGTAAGCACACGACCTCCATTGCTCACAATCTTTCCTTCTTCCTCCTTTGTTCCTGCATGAAAAATTATTGCATCGGTTAGTTTTTGATCCAATCCTGCAATTTCATACCCTTTCAGGAAATCGCCGGGGTATCCCCCGCTTACAGCCATCATTGTAACAGCAAATCGTGGATCCTGCTCTATTTTGATGTCCTGAACCCTGCCTTCAGCAGTTGCAACCAGCAACTCAACCAGGTCGTTTTTCAGACGTGGAATCACTACTTCTGTTTCGGGATCGCCCATGCGGCAATTGTATTCAATAACAAATGGCTCATTATTTACTTTGATTACTCCAATAAACACAAACCCTTTATACAGCATCTTTTCTTTGTAAAGACCATTGATGGTTGGTTTAATGATCCGCTCTTCTACTTTGTCCATAAATACCTTATCAGCAAACGGAACAGGGCTTACAGCTCCCATTCCACCTGTATTTAAACCGGTATCGCCTTCTCCAATCCGTTTATAATCCTTGGCTTCAGGTAAAATGCAGTAATTCTCTCCATCCGTTAATACAAACACACTTACTTCAATTCCATTCAGAAACTCTTCAATCACCACTTTCTTTCCTGCCGATCCAAACTTATCCTGGTGAATCATCATTTCAAATTCTGCAATTGCTTCCACATGATTATTACAGATGATCACTCCTTTTCCTCCGGCCAAACCATCAGCCTTTAATACAACAGGCAATGCATGATTCATAAGAAAATCCCTTCCTTCCTCAAAATTTTTAATGGTAAATTCTCTGTAAGAAGCAGTGGGAATTTGATGCCTTTCCATAAAGGCTTTGGCAAAGGCTTTACTACCTTCAAGCTGGGCCGCATATTTTGATGGGCCGATCACCCCCTGCCATCCTTCGGCAAAAGGTAATACTTCATGAACTGCCTGAAAATAATCATAAACACCATGTACCAGCGGATCTTCCGGGCCAACAATGACCATATGAATTTGATTGGCCCTGCAAAAATGTTCTGCTGCAGAAAAATCGCCATCAACTCTTATTTCGATATTAGTACCGCATAATGCTGTACCTGTATTTCCCGGGGCGATAAATAAATTTTCACATAAAGGGCTTTGAGCCAATTTCCAGGCGAGGGCATGTTCACGACCACCTGAACCGAGGAGCAAAATATTCATGAGTGCAAGATAAGTTTTAGATAAACGAATTTAAGGGTTGAGATAATATCACAGTTGCCGTTTGTCAATTTAGGCGATTGATTTCCAAATGACCTGTTTATGAATTTATTCCTTACTTTCGAAAATTCAGTATTAATTACGTAAACCATCTGTATGAATCAATCTGTCGCTCAAAAAGGTCATCCGAAAGGTCTGTGGGTTTTATTTGGAACGGAAATGTGGGAACGCTTTAACTATTATGGCATGCGTGCCATTTTGGTTTTGTTCATGACTAAAGCGTTGATGTTTGATAAAGCTTTCGCATCGAATCTTTATGGAAGTTATACCAGCTTAGTTTACTTAACGCCTTTAATTGGCGGATTTATTGCAGACAGATATTGGGGCAACCAACGTTCGATTATTGCAGGCGGTATTGTAATGGCATTGGGCGAATTTATTTTATTCTTCTGCGGTTCAACTTACGAATCATCTCCGGGGCTTTCTTCTATTTTATTTTTTAGCGGATTGGGTTTAATGATTGCGGGCAATGGTTTTTTTAAACCAAACATATCTGCACTTGTTGGCCAGTTATACCCAAAAGGCGACAGAAGAATTGATCCTGCCTATACCATTTTTTATATGGGCATTAATGTGGGCGGTGCTTTAGGTCCTTTTGTATGCGGACTTGTTGGTGATACCGGGCATCCTGAAGATTTTAAATGGGCTTTCCTGGCGGGTGGTATAGCAATGCTCATCAGCGTTGTTGTTCAATTGATGTTTCATCGCAAATATGTTCTCGATCCTGAAAAAAATATTTTAGGGTTAACACCGAAGGATTCTCCCGCTATCTGGACCAAACCCATTGCCATGATTGCAGGGTTGGCCGCATTGTCAGCAGTTGCAATTGGGTTATTATATATTGATGCAAAAGTTGTTAGCTACATGCCCTATCTCCTTGCTGGTTCTGCAATATTTATTATTGTAATGGTGATGACCGATAAAACTTTAAACGCTATTGAAAAGCAAAGAGTGTTAGTAATATTCATTGTGGTTTTCTTTGTGATCTTTTTCTGGAGTGCTTTTGAGCAGGCAGGAGCATCACTTACTTTTTTTGCAGATGAACAAACTCAAAGAGATCTGGGCTTTTTTACCGTTCCCTCCAGTTGGTTTCAATCACTCAATTCAATTTTTGTTGTTGCATTTGCCCCTGTTTTTGCCTGGCTATGGATAAAGCTTGGTAAATGGGAACCATCTGCTCCTACTAAAATGGCCATTGGTTTGCTTCTTCTTTCACTTGGTTACTTATGGATTTCGTTTGGAGTTAATAATGTTGGTACAGGAATAAAAGTTAGCATGATCTGGCTTACAGGGATGTATGCCTTACATACCTGGGGCGAACTTTGCTTATCACCTATTGGTTTATCATTGGTCAATAAATTGGCTCCTTTTAAATATGCCTCTTTATTGATGGCCGTTTGGTTTTTAGGTAATGCCTTTGCTAATAAATTAGCAGGTGTATTAAGTGCTTTATACCCTGATGGAAAACCAACCAGTTTTCTGGGATATGAAATGAATAACATGTACGACTTCTTTATGCTGTTTTGTATTATGGCAGGAATAGCTTCCTTAATTCTTTTCTTACTTACAAACAAGCTTCAGAAAATGATGCGTTCAGGAGAATAAAACATATTGTCTTTCTTATATACTACCCTGATGAAAAATTTCATCGGGGTTTTTTTATTACCTTCCTTATTCAAAACTAACGCCATATGTCTGAACAGAAATTTCAACCCTTTGTACCAGATGACAGTAATATGCCCGAGTTCACTATTAAAAGTGTTCTGGTAGGCGCTGCTTTCGGAATTATCTTTGGT
>JANOIQ010000587.1:0-2430 GCA_031407835.1 Chitinophagaceae bacterium | reverse complement strand
ATTTATAGTTGTAAAATTTTGCGTCATTGAAAAAATATTTGCTGAAATGCTTAATTACAAATGATGAAATGAGATTATTTACTCTGGCCTCCTTCTCCTTCGGAGAGGGAACGAGGGTGAGGTATTTTATTTCAATACCTCTTCCAGTTTCTTCTCCAAAGCCTCACCTTTTAAATTGCGGGCAATGATAACACCATTTGGATCTAATAAGAAGTTAAAAGGAATAGCATTAATTCCGTATTCAAGAGCAGCGGTATTGTCCCATCCTTTCATATCCCCTGCCTGTACCCAGGTATAATTATCATCTTTAATTGCTTTCAGCCATTTTTCTTTGTTCTCGTCAAGAGTTACACCAAAGATTTCGAAATTTTTATCCTTAAACTTTGTATATGCTTTTATCATACCCGGACCTTCTGCCCGACAGGGAACACACCAACTTGCCCAAAAATCAACCAGTACATATTTCCCTTTGAAAGATGATAGCGTGATATTACTCCCATTTATATCAGGCTGTACAAAGTCAACAGCTTTTGCACCAATCATTGATTTTTTAGCTGTTTCAATGATTTCTTTTAGTTTCTTCCCATTTACGCTCTGAATTAATGTATCAGTAAGTAGTGAGAACATTGGCAATGCTTTTACAATGTTTATATCATATCCCAACGATTTTTTCACCATGTATAATGAAACAGGAGAAGAGGGATGCTCTTCTACAAATTTCATTTCTTCAAGATAAGTGAGATCAGAGAGATCATTCAACATCTGCTTCAATATTTTAGCTGACTCATTGTTACTGCTGTAAAACTTTTTTGCTTCATATATTTTTAATTCCAATGCTGTAAGCCCTTTGGTTTGTATATGATAGGATTGAAAATCGTTTACTACCATAGAGCCTTTAACTTCTGCATCCGTTAATGTTGTTTTGGATATTACAGTAATCATCCCTTCATCAAGAAAAAGTTCAAGTGAATTTTGCATTAGTTCAGCAGTGGTAATTTCTTTCTCTAAAAGTGGATCCTGATTACTTAACCTGAGCATTGCCTTTATCGGGCCATCAATTGTGCCACTAATAACGAATCTCCCATTACTAACTTTTACTTCCTTATTGCGTTCACCACTATTCCATCTTAATGATATATTATATTTCTTTGTTGTTACTGGCAATATTCCTTCAATCGTAAATTTCTTCTCCTGGGCTGATGAAAGTAAACTTACTAACATCAAAATAACATACAAAGATTGCTTCATGGCTAATGGGTTTTTAATATTTCTTCTAACTTCTTCTCCAATGCTTCCCCTCTCAAATTCCTTGCAATGATTACACCATTCGGATCAAGTAACACATTAAATGGAATGCCCTGGATTCCATATTCACGGGCAGCTGCATTTTCCCAGCCTTTGATATCTCCAACCTGTGTCCATGTATAATGATCATCATTGATTGCTTTCAGCCATTTTTCTTTACTCTGATCAAGCGATACGCCGAGTATTTCAAAGTTTTTATTCTTATACTTTTCATACGCTTTTACAAGATTCGGACTTTCTTTGCGGCAGGGTGCACACCAGCTTGCCCAGAAATCAACCAGCACATATTTTCCTTTAAATGAAGAGAGTGAAATAGGATTTCCATTGGCATCAGGCTGCGTAAAATCAATGGCCTGTTTACCAACCATCGTTTTTCTTCCCAGTTCAATCAGTTCATTGAGCTCTTTCCCTTTTTCACTTTTTTGAAGTGATGGAGAAAGTAATACAAACATGGGTTCACCTTTGGCAGCATCAGGATTTGAACCAATCGCCTGCTGAATTAAATACAATGAAACAGGTGAGGATGGATTCATTTTTACAAACTGCAGATGTTCCTTATAATACAGATCTGCCATGCCTGTATATAATTCAAATACATCTTTAGCCAGTTCTTCTTTCTTTGCTTTGAAGTAGGTATCATACACTTCACCGAACTTACTTTCCAGGCGGCTGAGTGGTTGTATCTGGTGCTGATAGTTATTGTAATCATTTACAACAGCTGAACCTTTTACAACAGCATCCCATAACAATGTTTTTGTTGTAACTGTAATTACGCCGCTATCAACAAAAAGTGAAAGGGTATTCTGTTCATATTCAAGCCGGCTGAATTCTTTACCTGGCTTTGGGTCGGCTTCCTGCAAACTGAGTGTGGCAATTCCCGGGGTGCGGAGTGTTCCGTTGATTGTGAATTTTCCATTGATCACTTTTACTTCTTCACCATTGCCTCCATTATCCCAGCTGAGAAGCGCATTGTATTTTTTTGCAGATGCAGGAACAGAACCTTTGAGTACGAATTTCCTCTCCTGTGCTGAAGCAATAAAACAAGCCAGCAGCAGAACAACAACTAAATACTGTTTCATACTTAATTTGTTTTCAGGATTTCTTCAAGCCTTGCATGAAGTTCTT
>JANOIQ010000575.1:0-3081 GCA_031407835.1 Chitinophagaceae bacterium | reverse complement strand
TTATCCCATATTATGAAACACCTTCTGTACGTCTTCATCCTGTTCCAGGCGATCAATTAATTTACTTACATCTTCTGCCTGTTCGTCTGTTACTGCAATAGTGGTTGTTGGCAGCCATTCCAGTTCAGCACTGATAGGGGTAATGCCTTTATCTTCCAGCGCTTTCTGCATATGACCAAAATCGGTAAAGGCACAACGGATTACTAAAATATCTTCACCGTTTTCACCCGTGCTTTCGCCCAGTTCTTCCAAACCAAAATCAATCAACTCCAGTTCAAGATCTTCTGCATTCAATGCTTCCGGTTTCAATTTAAACACACCCAGCTTTTTAAACTGAAAGCTTACACTGCCACTGTTGCCCATTGCACCATGTCCTTTTGTAAAATGACTTTTTACATTCGCTACTGTGCGTACATGATTATCGGTTGCTGTTTCAACTAAGATGGCTACACCATGCGGTGCATAACCTTCATACAAAATTTCATCATAGTTAATCAGTTCTTTTCCCTGCGCCCTTTTGATGGCAGCTTCCACACGGTCTTTTGGCATGCCCACACTTCTTGCATTCTGAAAGCAACGGCGGAGAGCCGCATTCGAGTTGGGATCGGGGCCGGCAGATTTTACAGCAATCACAATTTCTTTACCAATACGGGTAAAGTTCTTCGCCATTTTATCCCAGCGGGCAAACATGGTACTCTTTCTAACTTCAAAAATCCTTCCCATTTAAATCAGTTTTCAGTTTGTAGTTAATAGTTTATGTTACAAGCTTCAATCTCTTTTTCATCTTCATTGGCGTCGCTCTCTTGTACTGTTGAAATATCTATCATCAGTTGATGTATCAGCAATTCAGATAATTAGTTGTTCTGAAGTTTGACCTCCCTCTCTTTTGGAGAGGGAACGAGGTCAGACGATAAATATCTGACTCCGACTAAAATGTCGGAGGTGAGGCTTGGGCTGCAAATTTAGGGAGATGACAGTAAACAAAAAACCGTCCTGCAGAATACAGGACGGTTTATCTCAAAAAGGATCGATTATTATTTAATGCTTCTCAAAATCGGAGGCATGCGGTAATATTTCAGAAGGATTTCTCAATTTACTGTGATGACGGCTGTACACGAAGTAAACAATTAAGCCAACTCCCATCCAGGCAAAGGCAACTTTTAAAGTCTGTGCATCCAGCCCAACAATCATAGCAGTGCAAATCAATACACCCAATGTAGAAACAACCGGAACCAGTGGTGCTCTGAACGGACGGTGTATAGTTGGTTCTTTTATTCTCAGCATCCAAACGCCTGCACTTACAAGCACAAAGGCGAACAGGGTACCAAAGGAAGTTAAATCACCAGCAACATGTCCGGGAACAAAAGCAGCAAACAATCCAACAAAAACGAATAGTATCCAGTTGGCCTTGTACGGAGTTTTGAATTTCGGATGAAGTTCTCCAAATGCTTTAGGGATTAAACCATCATTACTCATTGTATAAAAAATACGGCTCTGTCCCATCAGCATCACCAGAATTACAGAAGAAAAACCTGCAAGAATAGCAATGGTTACAGCTTTCGCCAGCCAACCATAGCCCGTCATGTAAGCAGAAATTGCATAAGCAACTGAAGCTTCTCTTCCTTTTTCCGGGTCAACAAAATCTTTCCAGTTGGCAACACCGGTTAATACATGTCCAAATAAAATATAAAGAACAGTACAAACAACTAATGATCCGAGGATACCAATTGGCATATCTCTTTTTGGATTCTTTGCTTCCTGTGCTGCCGTGCTAACCGCATCAAAACCAATAAAGGCGAAAAACACAATGGCTGCACCACCCAGTACACCACCAAAACCATGTTTGTTCCATCCGCTGTAATCGGCAATAATTTTACCTGCACTATCTGTTACAGGAGGAGTATCTGCCGGAATTAAATAAGGAATATGATTTTCCGGTTTGATGAACTGCCAGCCAATAACAATGAATAATATTACAATGGCTACTTTAATAAATACGATAACCATGTTTACCATTGCTGATTCCTGTGTTCCTTTAATCAACAGTAATGTAAGCAGTAATAAAATTACCAATGCTGGTGCGTTCATAATACCCGAATGATGGATACCTGCAGAATCGGTAAAGCTTTCAAAAGGCGAATGGCACCATTCATATGGAACAGCTCCTCCCAGCAACTTATTTAAATATTCACTCCATGCAATAGATACAGTAGCAGCACCCAATGCGTATTCCATAATCAATGCCCAGCCAATGATCCATGCGATCAGTTCACCCATCGTAGTATAACTGTAAGCATATGCACTTCCTGCAATTGGAATCATGGCAGCAAATTCTGCATAACACAAACCTGCAAAAGCACAACCTACAGCAGCTACAATAAATGAAAGAGTAACACCGGGCCCTGCGGCTTGTCCGGCTGCTGCAGCAGTTCTTACAAATAAGCCGGCACCTATAATGGCTCCAATACCTAATGCAATTAAGTTACCTGCTCCCAGTGTTCGTTTTAATCCTTTCTCACTGTCTTCTGCCTGAGCTAAAAGCTGGGCCAAAGGTTTTTTTACAAATAAACTCATACTTGTTTGGTTGTGGTTAATAAATTCTGAATGAACCTGAAAAATAGAGATTTATTCTAAAAAACCCTCAAAAGATTTATTAACGGTTTTGCAGCCTTTCTTTCAAACCCGAAAGCCGTATATTGCGACTCATTAAAATTACTGCATGGGTAAGGGAAACCGTTTAACTATTTATATCCTTCTGTCAATGGTACTGGGTATCGTTGTGGGTTATATTGTTCATGTTTCATCTTCTGAAGAATTCATCAAAGACTTTTCAAAGAACATTAAACTTCTCAGTAGTATTTTCATCCGCCTGGTGCAAATGATCATTGCTCCATTGGTATTTACAACTCTGGTGGTAGGAATTTCAAAGTTGGGCGATTTGAAAGCTGTAGGAAGAGTAGGGGGTAAGGCATTGCTTTGGTTCATTACCGCATCGCTTGCTTCTTTATTATTAGGGATGTTGCTGGTGAATGTATTTAAACCCGGCACTTATATTGATCTCAGCCAGGCCGATACAGAAGG
>JANOIQ010000553.1:0-18349 GCA_031407835.1 Chitinophagaceae bacterium | reverse complement strand
TCTTCTTCAATTCTGCCAATAAATTTACTGCCGATGATGCTTTCATGAATAAATTCATCTCCTTTATCGAGCATTCCCTTTGCATACCATTGAGCCATTCTTGCTGATGTTCCTGTTCCGCAGGGGCTGCGGTCAATTGCTTTGTCGCCATAGAACACAGCATTGCGTGCAGTTGATTTGGGATCAAGAACTGATCCTGTCCATAACACATGACTGCATCCGTTGATCGTTGCATCAAGCGGATGAACAAACTCATACTTTGCATTGATGTTCTTCCTGAGTTCTCTTGCCCATGCAATTAGTTTATCAGCTGCAAAATGTTGCAATCCTTTGAAGTTTTTCTGTACATCAACGATTGCATAAAAATTCCCTCCATAAGAAACATCCACAACCAGCTCTCCTAACCCAGGGCATTGAACAACCAAGTCTGTTGAATGAAGAAAGGATGGAACATTGGTTAGCTTTACACTTTCTACCCTTAGCGGAGCAGAAGTGCCAACAGATAATTTATATTCAATCTTCACCAATCCTGCCGGCGTTTCCATTCGTATGATGCCGGGAATTTTCGGAACAATTAATCCTTCTTCAACAGCAATGGTTACCGTACCAATTGTACCATGACCGCACATGGGTAAACATCCGCTTGTTTCAATAAATAATACTGCTACATCATTCTGTTCATCATGCGGCGGATATAAAATGCTTCCACTCATCATGTCGTGACCTCTTGGTTCAAACATTAATCCCTTACGTATCCAGTCATATTCTTTTAAAAAATGCTGACGTTTTTCACTCATGTTATTGCCTTCCAGTTCAGGGCCAC
Source organism: Chitinophagaceae bacterium (assembly GCA_031407835.1). Taxonomy (GTDB): domain Bacteria; phylum Bacteroidota; class Bacteroidia; order Chitinophagales; family Chitinophagaceae; genus Lacibacter. The sequence continues at coordinate 17,526 of JANOIQ010000553.1, read as the reverse complement.
CATCAGCAACTAAACGAACAGGATTGCCGCAGGTATGTGCATCTACACAATGAAAAGTGAAGCCGCCAAAGCGATTCAGTGAAGCATTCGGATATTGTTTAGTTATCGGTTTTGATCTCATAATCTTATTTCAACTCAGTTAAATCATCCAGCACATACACACCTCTGCCATACGTTCCAATCACTAACTTTTTATCTCTTGGATGAATAAACAAATCATTCACAGAAACAGAAGCGGGAATCGTTCCGTTGATGGCGACCCATTTTTTACCGGCATCTTTGCTCATGTAAACTCCAAAGTCAGTACCGCAGAATAATGTATTTGCATTATCGGGATGCTCAGCAATTACATTCGCAGGTGAAGCAGGAATGTTTGATGAAATGGATTTCCATGTTACTCCGTAATCATCACTCACATACAGGCAAGGAGTATGATTATCAGCCCGACGATCATTCAGTACTAAATACACTCTTGAATCTTTAAATTTTGATGTTGTGATTTTTGCTGCATGTTTATTATGAGGCAAAGCGTTGGTAATTTCTTTCCAGTCTGTTCCATCATTCATCGTTAACCAAATACGGCCATCATCTGTTCCTGCATAGATGATTCCTGCTTTATTTCCTTCAGCAATGGCAGTGATTGCCTGGTGATAGATAAGATAAGGATAAACACCCATCCTGCTTTTATCATTGTACGACAGATCTGCACTGATCATCTTCCAAGTTTCTCCACCATCTTCGGTTTTATATAAATGCTGCAATCCATGATAGATGACTTTGTTATTAAACTTACTCATCAGCGTTCCGGCTAACCATTCGCCACGTAATGAATCAATACGGCCAACATCAAACTGTGCAAAACGTTTTACTCCATCACGACGGGCTTTACTCATATCTGTTTTCATCAACCGTCCATAATAAGTAGTTGAATAAACAAGATTTGGATGCAACGGATCAACCTGTATCTGTGTGCCTTCACCGCCAGGGGCCATGCGCCATGGACGAAGGGTTGTATCAGCATTTTTACCAAATGTATTCATCACATTTCCACTCATAGTTCCTTCATCCTGCACTGCACCAAATACATTGAAAGGTGATTGCATATCATAAGCAACTGTATAAAACTGTGTGGTTGGAATTTTATCAAAAAAGTTTTTCCATTTTACGCCACCGTTGTAAGTAAGTGTTATACCACCATCATTTCCAACAATCATCCTGTCAGGATTTTCTTCATCAATCCACATGGCATGATTATCACCATGTGTCCAGTCACTGGTTGTATCAGTCGGGTCCCAAACTTTCCATGTTTTACCGGCATCTTCACTGATTCCTTTTTCCACTCCAAATGCATAAATCCTGTTTTCATTTTTTGGATGTACACGAATCTGGCTGAAGACCCATCCATATGTGCCTGAGAAAGGTTTAAAGAAATCATGCACCTCCCCCATCTTTTCCCAGCTTTCACCTTTATTAGTGCTGCGATAAATAGCACCACCAATCACTACCTTTTGCACCTGCCGCTCATAGCTGTCTGTTTCTCCGGGATTCGGATCTCTTTTTTTAGTATGATCATCAACGAACGCATATAATACATTGGGATTTGAATGACTTACTGCCAAACCAATACGACCTGTGAGTTTTGTATCAGGTAACCCATTGCTGATCTTCTTCCATGTTTTGCCGCCATCAGTTGTTTTATAAATGTAATCGCCATCTTCCGGCACAGGGTCACTCCATCTTTTGCGGATGCGGTTCCACATGCTTGCATATAAAATATTCGGATCGGATGGATCCATCACTAAATCAATACAACCACTTTTTTCACTTTCAAACAAAATGTTTTTCCAGGTTTTACCACCATCTGTTGTTTTGTATACACCACGATCTTTATTATAGGTCCACTCATTTCCACTTCCAGCCACATAAACAACATCTGCATTTTTTGGATGAACCACCACTCTTGCAATCGTTCCTGTATTTTCCAAGCCGATATGTGTAAAACTCTTTCCTGCGTTGGTTGATTTATACATGCCGATGCCAGGTAATGAAGCACGGAAAATATTTGCTTCACCTGTTCCAACATATAATGTGTTTGGATCGGATGGTGCTAAAGCTATATTACCAATGGATTGTGTTGCCTCTTTATCAAACAATGGCTTCCAGCTGTTCCCTGCATCTTCACTCTTCCACAATCCGCCAGTTGCAAAAGCAGCATAAATAATAGCTGGATTGCCCGTTACACCTGCTACATCTGTACTTCGCCCACTCCGGTTATCGGGACCGGTTAACCGCCATTGAAGACTTTTGTAAGGCGACTGTTGCAGCAATTGCTGTTGCTGCTGAAATGCTGCTATCTTTTGCGCACCTGTTGTCTGTGCCTCTAAAACGTTAAAAAAAATAAGGAAAAACAAAACAGAAAAGAGACAGCGCATGATGAAACAGATTTATTAAATTTGAAGAAGCTTGTTCATATGGAAACTTACGGAAAAATATTATTGATTGCCATGCCGGCCTTCCTTTTATTAGTATTACTGGAGAAATTCTATGGTGTACTGAAGGGAAAGGATACTATACGCAATATGGATATGATCTCCAGCCTCAGCAGCGGCATTACCAATGTTACCAAAGATGTGTTGGGACTCAGTATAGCTATTATCAGTTACAACTGGCTGGTTGATCACATTGCAATCGTACATGTACAGAATCAAATTCTCACTTATGTGATTGCTTTTCTCGTTCTTGATTTAGCCGGCTATTGGGGCCATCGCTTAGATCATGAATATAATTTTTTCTGGAATGCACATATCATTCATCACAGCAGTGAAGAATTCAATCTTGCCTGCGCATTACGGCAGAGTGTTTCAGTAGTGTTTAAAATCTTCACCATCTTTTTATTACCGGCTGCCTTGCTGGGAGTTCCACCGGTTGTAATTGCAGTTGTTGCTCCCTTACATCTGTTTGCACAGTTTTGGTATCATACACAGCATATTGGCAAGATGGGATTTCTTGAATATATTATTGTTACACCTTCACATCATCGTGTACATCATGCCATCAATCCTGCATACATTGATAAAAACTATTCGCAGATTTTTATTTTCTGGGATAAACTGTTTGGTACTTTCCAGGAAGAATTAAAAGATGTTCCTCCCGTTTATGGTATTACACGGCCTGTACAAACATGGAACCCGATCAAAATTAATTTCATGCACATGTGGTTACTCATTAAAGATGCATGGCTCACCAGGAATTGGAAAGATAAATTCCGCATCTGGTTAATGCCAACCGGCTGGCGGCCGGCAGATGTTGCAGAAAAATATCCCTTACACAAGATCACCGATCCTTATAATTTTCAGAAATATGATACCAGGGCATCTCCTGCCTTGCATGTGTGGAGCTGGGTGCAGATTATCATCACTTTATTATTCATCAGCTATCTCTTTGGCAATATAGCAGGCATCAATGCACTCAACAGTGGTTACATATATCTCTATGGTCTGTTTCTTTTCTTAAGTGTGTATGCCTACACCGAACTAATGGACCGTCATAAATACGCTGCTGTTTGGGAAACCATCAAGAATATTTTTGGACTGGCAATTATTTTTCAAACCGGCGATTGGTTTGGTGCTTCTAAATACATTGGTTTGCTCAACTATATCCTGGGATTTTATTTTCTCTTTTCCATTTTGGTAACGGTTTGGTTTGTGCTGAAGCATGCAAAAGAAGACAGACTTAGTCTAACTTTAGCACGGTTGCAAAAGCCTTATTGAATTCTATCTTCCTCATGAAACGTTGCCAAAGTTTGCGGGAAATGACCAGTTAATTTTATTCAATACCGGCAGTAGTTTTTATGGCATCGCTTGTTGCGTCGCAATCCGTTCATCGTTCGGGAATTCTGTTCATCACGTCAAGCGTTCCTACGGAACGCTGAAACCCGCCGTATTTATTACGGCTACCCAGCAGATGTTCCTCCGGAACAAAAAAACATCTCATCTTCCATGCCTGTTAATAATTTTACTTCATACATTTAATTAAGCTACCCAGCAGATGTTCCTACCGAACAAAAAACACCTCATCTTCCCTACCTGTTAATAATTTTACTTCATGCATTTAATCGGGCTGCCCGGCAGATGTTCCTCTGGAACAAAAAATACCTCATCTTCTCTGGATCAAAAAACAACTCGTCCTGCATATCTGCCAAGAACTTCCTTGCCTGCATTTGTCAATCATTCGCTTCTTAATTATTCTTTAAGGCAAAAATCACACTCGTTTCACAAATCAAGGCATTCTGTCCCATCGGGACATCTCATGGGTAGCACCCCAATTCGGGGTGTGTTAATTCGTTCCGTAAGAACGATTGACGGGGAAAGAAAATAAGCGGTTTATTATAATCTCAGAAATAGATTTTTTAGATTCATGATAAAATAATTCTCATGGCAAATACCTACACCCAGCTTCACATCCAATTTGTATTTGCTGTTAAATACCGGTTGGCGCTCATTCAACCTCTATGGAAAGACCGGCTCTATCAATATATCACCGGCATCATTCAGCACAATGAACATAAAATGCTGCAGATAAACGGCATGTCAGATCATATTCACATATTCATTGGCATGCGGCCAAGCCAATCAATATCTTCCCTCATACAAAATGTAAAAACCGAAAGCAGCAAATGGATCAAAGAAAATAAATTTTGTAACTCTGCATTTGCCTGGCAGGAAGGGTACGGAGCTTTCTCATATTCCAAAAGTCATGTGCCGCATGTTATTCACTACATACAGAACCAGGAGTTACATCATAAAAAAGAAACCTTTCTCGATGAATACATAAAAATGCTGAAAGCTTTTGGGGTTGAATATGATGAACAATATATCTTTAAAGAACCGGAATAATTAATTCATTTCCACCCATCCCTTGTTTCCCCCTTTCATCGCTTACTGAAAAAAGAATTCTAGCCGCATGCAACATTCTTTTAGAACTTTATACTTTATTATAAACCAAATCATTGAACCTGTCAACAATTGTTCCTTCTGCTGATGTGCTTGTGCAGCAATGCCTCAATGGAGAGCATACCGCCTACCGGTTGTTATACGACCGCTATGCAAAGGCTATGTATAATACAGCACTGCGGATGGTAAACTGTGCGTCTGATGCAGAAGATATTTTACAGGAAGCATTTACGGATGCCTTTCAGCAGTTGAAAAATTTTGAAGGTAAATCAACCTTTGGTGCATGGTTGAAACAGATTGTGGTATATAAAAGCATTGGTCATTTAAAAAAGCAACGGCTGCATTTTACAGATATTGAACCGGATGCAGACAAGCTGGCTGATGAAGAACCACTGCAGGAAGATTTTGTGTGGTACACTGTTGATCTTATTAAGCAGGCCGTGCAGACTTTACCAGACGGCTACCGTACTGTTTTAACGCTGCACCTGTTTGAAGGATACGACCAGGAAGAAGTGGCAGAGATCATGCAGGTAGCACATTCAACCGTGCGGACGCAATATATGCGGGCTAAACAAAAATTATTACAGGTCTTAAAAAAAGGAGAAGTATATGAGCAGTAACCTGGAAAAATTTATCAACCGTCACAGAAGTGATTTTGATGCTGAACATCCCACCGAAGATGTATGGAAAAAAATTGAAGCCACCATTCCGGTAAAGAAAGAAGCAAAACATTTTTCTATCAGGGATATGTATAAATGGACGGCAGTTGCAGCAATTCTTTGTATTGTACTTACATCAGTATATTTTTTATACATCCGTCAGCAGCAGAAAGAAATTGCCAGAACAGAACAACCGGCTAACAGGCCTGATCATTTAAGCGGTATAGATCCGGAATATACTGCTGAAGTAACACAGGCTTTCCGTTCCATTCAAACAAGACAGAACGAATTGAAAGATGCTACAGCCGGCCGGCCAGAATTGTACAAACAGTTTTCTGATGATCTGCGTGTGCTCGACAGTTCTTACCGTATGCTGCAAACACAGGCAGCACAATCGCCCAACAGGGATGTGATAATGAAAGCGATGATTCAGAATCTGCAACTGCAGGCAGAGCTGCTTTACCGCCAGATCATCATCACGACAGAAATTAAAAACAACAAAACTCAAAAGAATGAAAAAATCATTTAGTCTTATCTTATCCTTTATATTTCTGTTTATTTCTCTTCAGCTGTTTGCACAGAAAGAGAAAAAGAGATATGAACATTTTAAAGAACGGAACATTTCAAAAACCTATGCTGCATCGGGCAATACACTGAACATTGAAAACAGCTTTGGCGATGTTACCGTTACAACCTGGGATCGCAATGAAATTAAAGTAGACATTCATATTGAAGCCAGCTCAACTGACAAAGAGCATGCTGATAAAGTATTTGAAAATATTGATGTGGTTGAAAGTAAAGACGGCAGCCAGATCAAATTCAAAACAACCACAAGTAAAAACAAAGAAAGTTATAATTGTAAAAACTGCAACAGCAGTATGCAGATCAATTATACTGTGCAGATTCCTTCGGGCAATACTTTAAAGATTGACAATTCATTCGGCTCTATCAAACTTCCCGACTACAGCGGTACAGTTTCACTCAGCAGCAAGTTTGGTTCGTTAACAGCAGGCAACCTTCCTAAAACAGAAAAACTTTGGGTTGAGTTTGGGAAAGCTTCCCTGAAGAGTATCAGCAATGCAGATGCCACCTTTAAATTTTCAACTGTCACTATTGAAAATTTAAACGGGAACAACAAAATTAAAATGGAATTCTGCAGCAGCAGCCGCATTAGTGTTAACAATGACCTTACTTCACTTAACCTGAATGAATCGTACAGTACAGTGAACATTAAACCGGCTTCAAATTTTTCAGCCACCTATCATATCCGCACCAGCTTCGGTTCTGTAAAAGACAGGACGAATGCAGATATAAAACGCACTGATAAGCCCGATCAATACGGCCCTGATTCAAATAAAGAATATGAAGGAAAATCAGGTTCAGGTTCATCGAAAGTGGAAATTAAATCAAGTTTCGGACGCATCATCATTGGCGACGCAACGGAAGAAGAAATGAAAGAGAAAGACAAGAAAAACAAAGGAACAAAAGTATAGTGCCCTTTTTCTCATGCGAATAGAATCCCTTTTGATTCTTCAAAGGGGATGTTTATACACAGAGTGAATTAAAATTATTCCTTATCATCTTTCCCCTTTTGTTTAGCAGAAGGGGAATTTTATTTTTAACATCAAAGTTTATGCTTACTCAATTCACTGTTTACCGTTCTCCAAATGTTCAATGGATTTTCATTCTTTAATTCTGCAGGCAGTAATGTATTGCTCCAGTTTTGAAAAGCAATGGGCCTCGCAAAACGTTTAATACCATCGGCACCAACACTTGTAAACCTGGAATCGGTTGTTGCAGGAAATGGACCGCCGTGATGCATACTCAAACAAACTTCCACTCCTGTTGGCACACTGTTGATAATAATCCGTCCGCAGATATTTTTTATTGATTCAACTAATGCACCATTTTGTGTAATGTCATGATCGGTTGCCATGAGAGTTGCAGTCAGCTGCCCTTCCAAATGTCTTGCCACCAGTACCATTTCCTTCATATCCCTGCAACGGATCACCAGTGAATAAGGCCCAAATACTTCCTGGTGTAATACCGGGTTTTTTAAAAATGTTTCTCCACTTGCTGTTGCAACAGTTGGCAAGCCTTCATTTTCTTTTACTTCAATTTCACTCTCGGCAACAAGGTGTACATCATCCTGCAGCAAAGCTTTTCCCTTTTTCTCTTTGTATGCTTTTACAATACCCGCATGTAACATTACACCCGGCTGAATTTTTTGAATGGCTTTACCAAGATCATGTGTGAATGTGTTTAAATCTTCTCCTTCAATACCAATGATCAAACCAGGATTGGTGCAGAACTGACCAACACCCAATGTAATGGAACCAGCATACATTTTTGCAATATCAGTTGCAGCTGCTTTTAATTTCTCCGGTAATAAAAAAACAGGATTTACACTCCCCATCTCTGCAAAAACAGGAATCGGTTCTTTGCGTTGATTGGCCCAATCGAACAATTGTTTTCCGCCGGCATAAGAACCGGTAAACCCAACTGCTTTGGTATAGCGATGCATCACTAATTCTTTCCCAACTTCAAAACCCTGTCCATACACATGACCAAAAATTCCTTTGGGCAGATTTTGATAAGCTGCCGCTTTATAAATAGCATCGGCCACAATATGTGATGTTTGAGCATGTGCCGGATGTGCTTTTACAATCACCGGGCAACCGGCAGCAAATGCACAGGCTGTATCGCCACCAGCTGTTGAATAGGCAAACGGAAAATTACTTGCACCAAAAACCACAACCGGACCAAGAGGTATCAGCATTTTCCGAATATCCGGCTTTGGTGGATTTTTATCTGGTATGGCTGTATCAATTCTTGCTTCCAGCCACTCTCCATTTTCGCATGCAGCTGCATATTGATTGAGTTGAAAGATCGTTCTGCCTCTTTCATTTTTTAATCTTGCTTCGGGCAAATTGGTTTCTTTCATCGCCACCTGGATCAACGTATCGCCGCAGTTTTCCAGTTCAATGACAATACCCCGCATAAAATCAGCCCTTGCTTTTAGTGGAAGTTGCCGGTACACATGAAAAGCTTCCCATGCATCATGCATGGTTTCATTGATTTCACTGATGGAGGTGTCTGTAAACATTGTTTTATTTTTTCAGGGCTAAAGCCCAATGTGTTTAGTTTGTTTTACCCCGGCTTAAAAGCCGGGGTTATTAAGAATTATTTTAACAGGCTTTAGCGCTGTTCAACCGTAACAATTATAAAAGAGCTTTGATTCTGATCTGCTAACCACGGCTTTAAAGCCGTGGTTAGTGAGACTGATTTTCGCCGGGCTTTAGCCCTGACTATTTATTTTATAACAATGGTCTTGTTGCAATTCCATCATTGATCACTTTCAAAATGCGTTCCCTTTCTTCTCCCACAAGAGTTAAACGTGGGGCTCTTACACTTTCGCTGCCAATACCAACCTGTGCTTCTGCCAGTTTAATGTACTGAACAAGTTTGGGATGAATATCCAGTTCCAGCAAAGGCATAAACCAACGGTAGATCTTTGTTGCCTCGGCAATCTTTCCTGCTTTCACCAAATTAAAAATCGTGGTGGTTTCTTTTGGAAATGCACAAACCAATCCTGCTACCCAACCATCAGCACCTAAGCATAATTCTTCCATCGCCAATGTATCAACGCCGCATAATATTTTATACCTGTCGCCAAAACGATTGATCAATCTTGTTACATTGGTTACATCCCTCGTGCTTTCTTTAATAGCACCAATGTTTTTACAAACAGTCAGCTCATCAAACATATCAAGCGTTACTTCAATTTTATAATCAACCGGGTTGTTATAAATCATAATCGGCAGATCGGTTGAATCGGCTACTGTTTTAAAATAGGTTACCGTTTCCCTTTCATCGGCTTTGTAACGCATAGGCGGCAGCATCATTAAACCCTGTGCTCCCCATGCTTTGGCATATGCTGCCTGCTTTAATGCATCATTGGTTGAGCCTTCTGCAATATTGATAATGACCGGAATTTTGCCGGCAATTTTTTCAATGGCAAATTTTACCAGTGTTTCTTTTTCATCAACGGTTAATACACTTGCTTCGCCCAATGTGCCGCCAAGTACAACACCATGAATTCCTGCATTTAATTGTGCCTGCAGGTTTTTTTCAAACAAAGGCAGGTCCAGTTCATCATTGCCTGTAAATTTCGTTGTAAGTGCAGGGAAAACTCCTTTCCATTCAAATAACATAAAAAAATTTTGCCTAAGGTAAGAAACATTCATCCGCACCAAAAGCAAGTTTTTACTTTCATTAACGACGAAGTTCATATCTTAACCAACTGCACATTACGAAGTATGCTTTTGTTTGAAAACAATGAACAGGCTTTCAGGAATTTTATAAAGGAACACCAGCCAAGGGTGTACAATACCGCTTTGAACATACTGCAGAATGCGGAGGATGCGGAAGAAATTACACAGGATGTTTTTGTGGAAGCTTTTAATAAAGCACATACCTTCAAAGGGGAATCGCAGGTGAGTACCTGGCTGTACCGGATTACAACTAATAAATGCATTGACCATTTAAGGAGTAAGAAACGGAAAAAGCGCTTTGCCTTTCTTACTCAATTGTTTCATGAAAGCGGGGAGCCAATCAGTGACGCAAGCGACTTTGTTCATCCGGGAATAGTGACCGAAAACAGGGAAAAAGCAGCCAGTTTATACAAAGCCATTAACCAGTTGCCCGAAACCCAGAAAGTGGCCTTTCTGCTGAGTGAAACAGATGGGCTGAGTTATGCCGAAATCAGTGAAATCGTTGGTACGTCTGTATCTTCCATTGAATCCCTGCTCTTCAGGGCAAGAAAAAACCTTCGAAAAATACTGGCCGATGTTTATAAAAATAACGATGGATAGCAAGTTTTTTATTGAATCACCGTCAAATAAACTGAAATGAACACAAAACAGGAGAAATGGATTGATGAAGTATTGGGCAGCCTGCAGCAAATGCAGCCGGCAGAAGGTAATCCGCACCTGCACACCCGTATTATGGCTAAACTTAGGCAACCGATTGCCCGTAAGCCGTTACAATTGAAATGGGTGTATTCTTTTTCAGCAATTTTTGCCATCATGCTCATGTTGAATGTACTGGGTTGGAACGATTCCTCAGACAGCAGCAGTGATGATATTACTTCGCAGCCGGTTGATATAGAAACCGTTATTACTGAATACGGATTAGAAAATAATTATACCTCTTTACCCTGATCTCTGAACCATGAATAAAGTAAAATTTTTAACCGCAGCAGTTGTTCTGTTACTGGTGCTTAATGCAGTAATGCTTTTCTTTATGTTTGGGAAACGCAGTGAAAAACGCCCCGGCAGCAGGCGTGATGGAGGCAGACCCTATTCTGAATTTATCAGCAAACAATTAAATTTTGATACTGTGCAAAAAGTGCAGCTGGCCAAGTTCAGAGATGAGCATAAAACAGAACTCGATCAGTTAAGAAAGGAAGACAATGTGCTGCACGACAGTTTATTTGCCTATGTTAAAAGAGGCGATATGGATTCAGTTAAAATTGATTCTGTTACCAACCTCATTGCAGCTAACAAAAAACAATTTGAGATCGCTTTTCTGAAACATTTTTCACAGATACGCTCCCTTTGCAAACCCGATCAGTTAGAGTTATTCAACAAAACAGTTGATCAGATGAGAAAAAGAAGAATGCCTTCTTTTGGCGGAGACAGGGACGGTAAGCAAAAAGGAAAATAAAGTCATAAAGAAAACCCCGACGGCAACGTCGGGGTTTTCTTTTTTTTATAACAGTATGATTTACTCAACCACTTCCCCTTCCAGGTCGTAATCAAATGCTTTATTAATTTTTACATGCACGAAGTCCCCAATTTTTAATTTTTTACCGGAGTGAATGATCACTTCATTATCCACTTCCACACTGTCGAATTCGGTGCGCCCTAAATAACGGCCGGCTTCTTTTTTATCAATGATCGTTTTAAATGTTTGTCCAATTTTTTCCTGGTTCAGCTCTAAAGAAATTTCCTGTTGCACAGCCATTACTTCCTGTGCCCTTCTTTCTTTTTCTTCGGCAGGAACATCATCCACTAAATTATATCCGCTTGTTCCTTCTTCATGACTGTAAGTAAATATGCCCACACGGTCAAAGCGTTGTTTCTGAATAAACTGTTTTGTTTCTTCAATATCATCTAAAGTTTCACCGGGGAAACCTGCAATTAATGTTGTACGTAAACAAAGCCCCGGAACTTTTTCACGTACCGCAGCAATCAATTCTTCTGTTTCTGTCCGGGTGATCTGCCGCTTCATTGCTTTCAGCATATTATCACTTGCATGCTGCAATGGCATATCTAAATAGTTACAGATATTATCACGCTCACGCATTACGTCCAGTACTTCTAATGGAAACTTATGCGGATACGCATAATGCAAACGGATCCATTCCAACCCTTTTATATCAGCAAGGCGATTCATCAAATCGCCAAGCATTCTTTTTTTGTAGAGATCTAAACCATAGTAGGTTAATTCCTGTGCAATCATCATCACTTCTTTCACACCTTTCTTTACCAATCCTTCTGCTTCTTTCACTAAGTAGTCCATGCTTTTACTTACATGCAAACCACGCATTAACGGGATAGCGCAAAACGAGCAGGTACGGTTACAACCTTCACTGATTTTTAAGTAAGCGTAATGAGATGGTGTTGCCAGTAAACGTTCACCAACCAGTTCGCTTTTATAATCTGCTTCAAACTGTTTTAAAATATTTGGTAATTCCATAGTACCATAAAACGCATCTACTTCCGGAATTTCCAGTTCTAACTTATTTTTATAGCGTTCGCTTAAACAACCGGTAACAATCACCTTATCTAATTTTCCCCGGCGTTTCAATTCTACCTGATCGAGAATGGTGTTTATACTTTCTTCTTTTGCCTTATCAATAAAACCGCAGGTATTAATCACCACAATATTGTGATCTTTTTTCTGGCTTTCATGTACCACATCAATTTCATTGGCCAGTAACTGACCGCTGAGCACTTCACTATCTACCATATTTTTACTGCAGCCAAGTGTAATGATATTAACCTTGTTTTTCTTTAATGTCTTACTCTTCATAAGTCGGCAAAGGTAGATGAAACAGAGAAAAGCTGCCAACTAAACGTCACCCTAACGAAGAAGAGGTCTCATGCTTTTTATACTTTACGAATTTTTGTAATGTCCCTTACTTCAACATAGGGAAACTTAACTGCGAAATCAATGAACGGCATATTGACAGCTGTTTCACAGTAGTTTGGCATCATTTTTTCTGAGAGGCTGTCAAAAGAACTCAATTATGAAGAAATTACTCATTATCGCCCTTGTATTCGTTGCCTTTTCACAGCAACAGGCATCAGCACAATCAAAAGGAAGCAGTTACAAAACAGCCGTAGGTGTTAAGTTTTATCCAGGAGCAGGTATCACCATTAAGCATTTTATTAAAAGTAATGCGGCATTAGAAGGCATTGGCTATTTCTGGAGAGATGGTGTACGTATTACCGGTTTGTATGAATTTCATGGTAACATTACTGGTGCTCAAGGTTTAAAATGGTATGTAGGTCCCGGTGCACATATTGGTTTCTGGAACAACAAATATTGGGATAGAAACTATCCTGGTTACAGAGGCAGTGCAATGGTTGGTATTGACGGCGTGTTAGGTTTGGATTACAAATTCAATGGTGCACCTATTAATATGTCGATTGACTGGCAGCCTTCTTTTGAATTTGGCGATTATGGCGGATTTACCGGTAACTGGGGTGGTTTTGCCATTCGTTACACATTTTAAAAGAAGCTGTGTAGCATAACAACTATAGCGTGTAAAGGCTACCTTCTAAAATTGAAAATCAGGTTTGGAAGCAACCCGGATACATGATTATTTTTACACTGTATTTATAAAGTCCCCGTCTTACAATATTTTTTTGAAAACTAATTCCTGTGATGAACCGAAGATGAAATCCAGTCCATGAAATCCGTTTAATCCGGATCAGATGAAAACAAAAAACATAAGATTACTGCACCAGCAGTATTCAGTGAAAGCTTCCCAATGGGAAGTTTTTCATTTTATACCCATTCTCAACTCTATTTAAAAATCCGGCTCCTTACAATGTGCAGAAAGTATTTTCTTTGTACCAGATAAATACAACTGCATGCCCGATAATTACCAGATAGCAGATAGCTTTTCATTGCTGAGCAAACTCATGGATATACATGGAGAAAACTCATTTAAAGCAAAATCATATGCGGCCGCCGCATTTAATATTGAAAAGCTGCCGGTGCAGTTAGCTGAAGTTGATCCAGCAAAAATTGCCAGCTACAAAGCTGTGGGAGAAAGTACCGCTAAAAAGGTGATTGAAATTTTACAAACAGGCGAACTGAAAGCATTAACTGATCTCATTGCCAAAACTCCTCCTGGTGTAATTGAAATGCTTTCCATTAAAGGTATTGGCCCAAAGAAAATCTCCACCATCTGGAAGGAAATGGAGATTGAAAGTATTGGCGAATTATTATATGCCTGCCAGGAAAACCGATTGTTGCTGTTTAAAGGGTTTGGTGAAAAAACACAGGCCAATGTGCAGCAGTCTATTGAATTTTTTCTGCAGCATAAAGACATTCATCTGTTTGCTGATGTGGAAGCCTATGCATTGGCGATTGATAAAAACCTGAAAGATTCTTTTTCAACAGCAAAGTTTGAATTAACAGGTGAGTTCAGACGGCAGATGGAAATCATTCATCAGCTGGAATGGGTAACAACTGCCCCTGCTGCCGATGTTGAAACACTCTTCACTAAAAATAATTTTGAACTGAAGGAAAAACAGGATTCTTTTTTATCGGTGAAAGGGCCTGAAAATATTGTGCTGCAATTTCATTTTGCCACTGCAGCCGATTTTGGTTCTGTTCTGTTTCAAACATCGGCCAGTGAAGAATTTTTAACCGCATGGGGAACTGTTGATGCAGCAGCAACAGAAGAAATCCTGTTTCAGAAAAAAGGAATCGCTGTTCTTCCTTCCTGCTTGCGGGAAGAATATTTAACCGATCCTGTTCCGGATTTGATACAACCTTCCTCTGTAAAAGGCATCATTCACAGCCACAGTAACTGGAGCGATGGAGGTACAACCATTGAAGCGATGGCTAAGCATGCGCAGGAGAAAGGCTATGAATATTTAGTGATCAGCGATCACAGTAAAAGCGCCGGTTATGCCAATGGGCTTTCGGTTGAACGGATTGGACAGCAGCACAAGTATGTTGATGAGCTCAATAATAAACTGAAAGGCTTCCGCATTTTTAAAAGTATTGAAGCTGATATTTTGGGTGATGGCTCATTGGATTATGACGATGATGTACTCGCAACGTTTGATTTAGTGATTGCATCGGTACACAGCAATTTAAAAATGAATGAAGAAAAAGCGATGATGCGTGTAATGAACGCCATTGAAAATCCATACACCACTATTCTTGGTCATATGACCGGACGGTTATTATTAAGCCGCAATGGTTATCCGCTCGATCATAAAAAAATCATTGATGCCTGTGTCGCTAACAGTGTGGTGATTGAGTTGAATGCACATCCCCGCCGTTTGGATATTGACTGGCGATGGATCAGTTATGCATTAAAGAAAGGCGCACTCATTTCCATTGACCCCGATGCACATGAACTGAGTGGTTATGATGATATTCGTTATGGTGTGCTGGCTGCACAGAAAGGAAGACTGACGGCTGCACAAAACCTGAGCAGTTTTTCTCTGCATGAATTTGAAGATTATTTAATGGAAGTAAGAAGGGAGAAAGGGATTTGAAAAAAGCAGATGCATTTGTACATTAGGGAATGATCAGCATCAGCCTGCGCTTATTGTAACATCAGCAAAAAGAATGGATTGGTATTTATTTTAAACATAACCCGGCCATTAACAGCATCATCAAAACACATGGAACAAAGTGGAGCCAGAGCAACAGTTGCTGGTATATCCCTTTAAAGGAAGCAGGCGATAAATAAATATCTGCTGCGTTAAAAAATGTTGCTAAAGCTGATGTTACCGAATTGAAACCTGCATTGCAAAAAAGAAAGGCGGCTCAATTGAAAACAGGCATGCCTCCACAAAAGGCGGCTGCTTTCAAAACAGCGCAGGAAACAAATGCCCCCAATCTCAATAAAGCGAATAAAGAAGCACTGAAACTGTTTGCAGAGCAACTGAAAAGGAATGGGTTGAAAAACTTGTTTCCTGTTTTTTGTAGTGTATATTATCGTAAATATATTTGTTAGCGGTCATTGTAAAGCGATGCCTTGCCAACCCATAACAGAATAATGACACAAATAATAATACACAATTAAAATATACTAATTCATAAATTAAACCTTTTTATTAATGCCTAATATTCGTCATAATTTACTCATTGGAGCTTCAGCTGAAAAAATTTACAAAGCAATTACCAGCGAAGAAGGATTATCGGCTTGGTGGACACCCGATACAACAGCAAATGCAGAGGTTAATAGTATAGCACGTTTCCCTTTTGGAAACGACTATTACAAAGAAATGAAAATTACAGAATTAATCCCTTCTGAACTTGTTAAATGGAATTGTATTAAAGGGGATGCAGAATGGGTAAGCACAAATATTTCTTTTACACTACTGTCAAGCAACAAAAAAAATCTGTTAAATACAAACCCAGAAATATCAGGTCAGATAGAACAACAAATTAAAGATGAAGGAACAATGCTGATTTTTCATCATGATGATTGGAAAGACTATACACCAATGTTCGCTGAGTGCAGCTACACCTGGGGCCAATTTCTTAGAAGCCTGAAATTATTGTGTGAAACAGGAAAAGGAAGACCTTGGCCAAATCAACATCATTTATAATGGGTTTTGGCGGTCATTGAAAAGCTCACACTATAAACTTAAAACTTCAATTCAAAGGCATTTGCTTTTTTGCCTTTGTGGGTGTTGGCCAAAAGAACCAGGCCGAGGTTGCGTCTTTTGAACAACCGAATCAATCAGGAAATTCTTTCATGCAACAGTTGCCACGCATGTGCAGGAGATTCAAATACTGGTTGCTTAAGTTAAACAGGAGATTGTTTCTGATAAAACTATCTGTTCTTCAGAGCCCGGATACTTTGAAGAATCTTGGTTTCAATAGTTTTCAAAAAAATAAATTTATAAAAAAAATCCCCCAACAATGTTGAGGGATTTCTATTTTAAATGATTGGAATTTCGACTTCGCTCAATACCCAATCCACATCCTTCGGCTATCGCTCAGGATTTCAGGATTAACCCAGCTTTGCTTTCAAATTTTCATCAATGGCATCTAAAAACTCTTCTGTGTATAAATAATGTTCCCCATGATTTACTTTATTACCGTGTACACAGATCGCAAGATCTTTTGTCATCTTACCTGTTTCCACTGTTTCAATACACACAGCTTCCAGTTTATTGGCAAAATCAATCAGTGGCTGGTTGCCATCTAACTTTCCACGGAAAGCCAAACCTCTTGTCCACGCAAAAATGGAAGCAATTGGGTTGGTAGATGTTGGTCTGCCTTTTTGATGTTCACGGTAGTGACGTGTTACTGTTCCGTGTGCTGCTTCTGCTTCCATGGTTTTACCATCAGGCGTAACCAGTACAGAAGTCATTAAGCCGAGTGAACCAAAGCCCTGTGCAACCGTATCGCTCTGTACATCACCATCATAATTTTTACAGGCCCATACAAAATTTCCGTTCCATTTTAAGGCACTTGCCACCATATCATCAATTAAGCGGTGTTCGTACACAATACCTGCTGCATCATACTGTGCTTTAAATTCATTCTGATACACTTCTTCAAAAATATCTTTGAAGCGGCCATCATATTTTTTAAGAATCGTATTCTTAGTAGAAAGATATAAGGGCCATTTTTTACTCAAT
>JANOIQ010000539.1:0-5877 GCA_031407835.1 Chitinophagaceae bacterium | reverse complement strand
CAGGGAGAAGGGAAAAGCTATCATGAATGGTTTATTGAGTTTGAACATAAACCCGGTAACATGGAAGAGTTTGCACAGAAACTGAATAATAACTTACGTGAAAGAAATATCTATTACGATGATTTAATAACAGGTAATATCTTAACTCCATTGAAAATAACAGCTATGAAAAAGAATGGATTTATCGATTACATGAAAAGTATTGGTAAATTGGGTGGACAAAATAAAGTGCCTCGTCTCAGCAACGATCGAAAAATTGCAGATGACTTAATAAACTGGGCCGAACATCAATAACTTTTCCAACAGCATGGATCATATGAAGAAACGCATTGCAATTTTTGGATCAACCGGCTCTATTGGCACACAGGCTCTCGAAGTGATTGAAGCCAATCCAGAGCTATTTGAAGTTGAAATTCTCACTGCTCATACAAACGATGAGTTACTGATTAAGCAGGCGCTTCAGTTTAAGCCAAATGCTGTTGTAATTGTTGATGAAAAAAAATACCAAAAAGTTAAGCAGGCATTATCATCGACCGATGTAAAAGTATTTACTGGTGAACAATCTTTGGAAGAGGTTGCCATGTTTGATACCTATGATATGATGCTGGCAGCCATCGTTGGTTTTGCCGGCCTTAAGCCCACATTGAAAGCAATTGAAAATAAAAAAGCCATCGCTCTCGCTAATAAAGAAACATTGGTTGTTGCAGGCGATATTGTGATGCAGAAAGCGGTAGAAAACCGTGTACCGGTTATCCCTGTTGATAGTGAACACTCTGCCATTTTTCAATGTCTTGTTGGAGAAGCAAGGAATAAAATTGAGAAAGTTATACTTACAGCAAGTGGCGGCCCCTTTCGTGGACGAAAACCGAATTTCCTGGTGAATGTAAAACGGGATCATGCATTGCAGCATCCCAACTGGACTATGGGCGCCAAAATCACCATCGATTCAGCAACACTCATGAACAAGGGCTTGGAAATGATTGAAGCAAAGTGGTTGTTTAATCTGGCTCCAGAACAGGTTCAGGTGGTTATTCACCCTCAAAGCATTATTCACAGTATGGTGCAGTTTGAAGATGGAAGCATTAAAGCACAAATGGGTTTACCCGATATGAAACTGCCCATTCAGTATGCAATGGCTTTTCCGCAGCGTATTTCTAATCAGTTTCCACGTTGCGATTTTAAAAAAATCAGCACACTAAGTTTTGAAGAACCCGATTATAAAACGTTCCGTAACCTGGCATTGGCCATCGAAGCTTTAAATAAAGGCGGCAACCTGCCATGTATTATGAATGCTGCCAATGAAATTGCCGTATGGGCTTTTTTGCGAAACAGGGTTGGCTTTTTGGATATGACTGAGATTATTGAAAAAACAATGAGTCATGTTGCTTTTATTGAAAAGCCAACACTGGAAGAGTATTATGAAAGTGATGCTGAAGCAAGAAATTACACAGCTTCCCTCATTCAACTTTAATAAAATTTTGGTAACCCTCTTCAGTTTTTCTGCGATATTTGCAGATTCCGTATCAAAAAATGAAAAACAACGATTAACTATTTATCTATGTTATTAGCAATTAACTGGGCCGATTTTGGAGTCAAAGCAGCACAATTATTATTGTCGCTTTCCATCTTAATTATTTTTCATGAGTTCGGGCATTATATCACTGCCAAGTGGTTCAAATGCCGTGTAGAAAAATTCTATTTATTTTTTGATCCATGGTTTTCTATTTTTAAAAAGAAAGTGGGCGATACAGAATATGGCATCGGTTGGTTGCCACTGGGAGGCTATGTAAAAATTTCGGGTATGATTGATGAAAGCATGGATAAAGAAGCCATGAAACTTCCGCCACAACCCTGGGAATTCCGCAGCAAGCCTGCCTGGCAGCGTTTAATCATTATGATTGCAGGTGTTACAGTAAATGTGTTGCTGGCTTTTATTATTTATGCCATGATTCTGTTTGTGTGGGGTGAAGAGAGAATACCTATGAGCAGTGTAAGAGATGGCATCTGGACACAAGACAAACTGATGAATGAAATTGGTTTGCAAAACGGCGATAAAATTCTGCAGGTAAACGGTGAAACAATTGAATACCTGGATGATTTGAGTTTGAAAGTATTAACCGGTTCCGGCAAGAATATCTTAGTGGAAAGAAATGGTCAGCAAAAAGAAATTAATATACCTGTACGGCTTGTAGGCAAGCTTGTAGAAAGTAAACGCAGGCGGGGTTTGTTATCGTATCGTATTCCATCTATAGTTGGAGCTTATGATGCAAAAGATACTTTATTCGGAAAGCAGGCAGGCTTAAAAGAGAATGACAGAATCATTGCGATTGATGGAGCCCCTGTTTCATTTTATGATGAGATGTCCCCGTTAGTACAAAAAAAGAAAAATTCAACTGTTGAAATAACTGTTGTAAGAAATACAGATACGCTTAAATTAGTTTCAAAAGTTGATAAAGAGGGCAGAGTTGGTATTCCTTATTTAATGCAGGAACAATATGCAGCATTAGGAGTGATCAAAATCCAACATCAGAAATTTGGATTCTTTGAATCATTTCCTGCCGGTGTGAAAAAAACATTCAGAAAGCTGGGCGATTATGTGGATCAATTCCGTTTAATCCTCAACCCTGAAACAGAAGCCTATAAAGGAATTGGTGGGTTTAAATCAATGGGCTCTATTTTTCCTTCTGTTTGGGATTGGCAAAGTTTCTGGAATATTACTGCCTTATTCAGCATTATTCTTGCATTCATGAACCTGTTACCCATCCCCGCTTTGGATGGTGGCCATGTACTCTTTACTATTATTGAAATGATCACAGGCCGTAAGCCGAATGAGAAATTTTTAGAGTATGCACAAATTGCAGGAATGATCATTTTATTCAGTTTGCTGATTTATGCAAACGGAAATGATCTTTTTGGCTGGAATAAATAACTTATAATTCAATACCAATCTTCTTCATTAAGATAGAGGCATTCATGCTTTGGCAGATGCCTCTTTTTAATTTATAATCGAAATACAATTCATCTGCATTCACCTGCACATCAAAATGATAATTATGAATGCTGGCTGGAAATTCTTTTTCAAGATTGGCCAGTTCAAGATCATGTGTAGCCAGAATACCAACAGCTTTGTGATGCAGCAATTGTTTGATTAATGCACGGGAACCTGTATGCCTGTCGTGTGAATTTGTACCACGCAAAATTTCATCCAGTATAATAAATACTGGCTCGTTATTATTCACCGCATCAATGATCTGTTTCAGCTTTTTCAGTTCTGCATAAAAAGTAGAGGTGCTCTCTTCCAGGTTATCTTTTATACGCATGCTGCTCATAATTTTCAATGGAGAAAATAGTAAAGTATTTGCACAAACAGGAGCACCCATTGCTGCCAATACCATATTTACACCAATGCTTCTGAGGAATGTACTTTTACCTGCCATGTTGGAACCGGTGATGAGATTGATCTGTTCTTTTCCTGTTGTGGAAAAATCATTCACTACTGATTTTTGTTCTTCAATCAACGGGTGACCTAAACCTGTTGCAGTAAATACAGGCTCGTCAATTTTTAATTCCGGAAAACACCAATGGGGATGATTGAAAGCTAATGCACCAAGACTGCTCAACGCTTCCAACTCTGCCAGTGCATAAAACCAGTTGGCAATCTGCTGATTGTTTTTTTGTTTCCATTTTTCCAACTGCAGCATCTGTTGTAAATCCCATAACAGAAATATATTCAGTGGAATAAATACAACCGGGTTGAGGCGGTAATCAAAACGATTGAAAATCTGTTTCAGCTGAAATATTTGCTGAGAAGCTTTTTGTTTACCGGTATGGAACTGCTGTTTTAATTCAAGCAGCAACGGATCTGTAAAATCAGTATGCTCAATACAGGCAATACTGTTAAAAAGAGTTTCCATCTCTTCTGTAATCTTATTGAGCTTGCGGTATAGCGGAATAATGATACGTGTAATAGCAAAAGCAATGACCGTAAAAACTAAAAGAGCCTGCAGGAAAAGCTGATAGCTGATTACATCAAACAGAAAGCAACCCAGTATTCCAAGTGCAGCAAGCGGAACAAGGTAACGGATGATATGCCATACTTTTTTATGGACGAATTGATTGCCTTCTTTCAACCAATCTACCATTTTCTTTTCGGTAGTAATTGTTATTGCTGAAGACATGCCGTGTGCCTGCAACTCTTGACGCCAGTTGCTTTTATTGCACAATTCCTGTACTGCCTTTTGCCTGGCCAGAATTGTTTCAGCATCTGCTGGCCCTGACAGCCAATCTGCTAGCCGTTGATTACCCTGTTGTGAATTTGTTCTGTTGATGTATTGATAAACCGAAGCCCTTCCAAAAATATCCAGGTCACCAGCATACGGGTGTTCATCTTTAAAAAATTCATTGCCATCTTTTTGATGAATAAACTTGTGTTGCAGGTAAAGCAGTTCCTGTTCATTGATTATTATCAATCGTTTGTGATGATTGATGGCAGTTTTATTGGTCAAATCTTTTTTTACCGTAAACAGAAAGAAACCAAGCCCCATAAAAAAAAGCACAGCAGAAACCGGAAGGCCATATGACTTGAGAAACCATATTAGTAAAATAGTGGCGGATAAGATAAAAAGCCGCAACCATCCGAGTAATTGCTTTTTTTCAGCAATTGGTTTAATTGCAGCGTTAAGTCGTTTAATTGCTGTTTATAAAATTCTTCCGGACTCATTTTTTCTGCCATGCTGTAAAACTAAGAAAGAAGAATACTGGCTGTTGAGTTTTTTATGAAAGGATTTATAACAGCTTTTCTTTTGCTTTTGCAAATTGAAATAACTGTATTTTTGTTGTCGGTCTTTAATTAGACAGCGACAGAATAAATGGGGCTGCCTGGCTTTGACAGCGTAGATCTTTGAATGTGTAAGCATGCAGTGCGTTGAATAATTAGCACTTAAATCTGAATACTCAAAAACTCAAATGGCAATACACAGTATGCCATGGCCGCTTAATCAGTGATTAGGTAGTCATTAGGGCCGCCGAACAGGTTGATCTGTTACCAAGTTCCGCCGCCGACTCAAAAACAAAACAGGTTGCTGTAACCGAAGGCTGTGACTGTTGCAAAAGACTATTCAGCTAAGTGTACTGTTGGTATGTTCATGTCCTGCAGTACGCCGACAATCAATCATGAAATAAGCATGTAGAAAGCTTTTGGAGAATATGTTTGGACAGGGGTTCGATTCCCCTCAGCTCCACCATCGGCCGCCGTAGCCTTGGCGAAGGCGGCCTTTATCTCTTCCTCTTCTCATTATTAAACATAGTAGCCTTGGCGAAGGCGGCCTTTATCTCTTCCTCTTCTCATTACTAAACATAGCAGCCTTGGCGAGGGCGGCTTTTTTATATATTGTTTTTCCTTTTTTCTTTTTATAACTTCCTGTCAAAATTTGACTTAATGTGGCATGTATATATCTTGTTATGCAGCAATGGCGATTATTATAAAGGCTGTACTAATAATATTGAAAATCGATTTAACCGGCATCAAAAAGGATGGGTAGAGGCCACGAAAAATGTACTTCCTGTTGAGTTGATTACATACATAACATTTACTGATAAATACAAAGCGTATGAATTTGAAAAGTATTTAAAAAGTGGTTCAGGAAGAGCTTTCTTAAAGAAACATTTGGTTTAACAGTTCTGCCTTCGCTTAAGCTACGGCAGATAAAAGGTTCGATTCCCCTCAGCTCCACAATATTTTAGCCCGTTAAATCAAGTATTGACGGGCTTTTTTGTGAAAAAAACTGAAGAATCTTCCTCCTTTTTTCAGCAACTCACTAAAATCATCTTGGCTGTTAAAGGAAAATAAAAGTAATTTACACTTCGAACGATTGCATT
>JANOIQ010000521.1:0-3660 GCA_031407835.1 Chitinophagaceae bacterium | reverse complement strand
TTCGGGAATTTATTAAAACTGAATACTGGTTCTTTAATAGCATAACCGGTGAGTTTCTTTTCGTACGTAAAATCAGTCAGTTTCTTTTCGCCCAGCATTACTTTCGTTGCAATATTCAGGTATGGAATCTGGTAGGCTTTTGCAATAAACGGTGTTGTACGTGATGCTCTCGGGTTGGCTTCAATTACAAACACTTTACCATCCTTAATGGCAAACTGAATGTTAATGAGTCCACGAATTTCCAGCGACTGTGCAATACGTTTTGCATAATCTTTCATGGTAGTAACAATCAACGGAGTAAGATTGAACTCGGGCAATACGGCATGACTGTCGCCACTGTGAATACCTGCGGGTTCAATATGTTCCATCACACCCATTACATGAAAATTTTCACCATCATAGATGGCATCAATCTCAGCTTCCTGGCATCGCTCAAGGAAATGATCAATCAAAATTTTATTGCCGGGTAAATGTTTGATGAGACTCAATACAGCTTTTTCCAGTTCATCTTCATTCAATACAATCCGCATACGCTGTCCGCCCAATACATAACTGGGACGAACCAGTACAGGATAGCCTACTTCTTTTGCCACATCAATGGCATCATCTGAATTGAAAGCAGTGCCATATTTTGGATAAGGAATACCAAGGTCTTTCAGCAAGTCACTGAAACGGCCACGGTCTTCAGCAATATCCATGCTGTCGAACGATGTTCCGATAATGCGGATACCTCTTTCATGTAAACGCTTGGATAATTTCAGGGCTGTTTGTCCGCCCAATTGAACGATAACCCCGTAAGGCTTTTCCAACTCAATAATTTCCCAGAGATGTTCCCAGTAAACCGGTTCGAAATAAAGTTTATCGGCCATGTCGAAATCGGTACTCACTGTTTCGGGGTTGCAGTTCACCATAATGGCTTCAAAGCCACATTCTTTGATGGCGAGCAGCCCGTGAACACAGCAGTAATCGAACTCAATACCCTGGCCAATTCGGTTAGGACCACTGCCGAGAACAATAATTTTTTTACGTTGAGATGGAATGGATTCGTTGTGTAGGATCGTATTTGCCATTGGCTGCAAAGGTAGGGGTGCAGGAAAAAATGTGGATGTTTTTTTTGAGTAAAATTCAGGAGTTATCCACAGCTAACAGTCATAAGTTAAAAGGGGTTGACCAGATCAGCTTTTTTGTACAAATGGTTGCGGATTACGAAGACAGAAGTCTTTCCACTGGCTGATTTCAGAAAACTACCTTTACCAAGCAGGCGCATGAGTAAAGCAACGGGAGTGAGGATGATGAAAAATAAAACAGTGAGCAGTATCCGGCTGTTGATATAGCCTAACACTTTGGCAATCATCATCCAGGTAAGATGAATATATTCACCCACAGTGCCAATGAGAAACCCAATCAGTACTATGCCAATTGGTACCAGCATCCATTCTTTCCGGAAGAAAAAATAAAGGATACCAAAACCGATGGCAATGACGGTAAGTGATGTATGTTTTGTTTGCCACTTCATATCAAAACAGCGAATATATAAATGGTGCTACTGCACTGCTTCCTCCAAAAATGAGCAAGGCGCCGAGTAGTAACATAAAGATGATGATGGGTGCCAGCCACCATTTTTTACGCTCTTTTAAAAAGGCCCACATATCTTTCAGAAATTCGATCATAGTTAGGGTTAACGTGTTGTATCTGTTTTTAAATAATGGTAAAGATACGTTGCAGCCAATTGATTCCCTTTTTCGTTCCAGTGCGGATCACAGGATAAAAAATAAGATTGTTCCGGAGCAGATGCAAAAACAGGTAAGAGATCAAAAAATTCCACTCCGATGTTTTTACAAAATTTTCCCAACTCAGGTGCAAGCTTATTTTGCTTGTCCAATTTATATCGTTTTATTTCTGAGTCAACAGGAATTGTAAACAATACAATCCGTTTACCGGGCGCAGCCAGTTTGATCTGTGTAAGAATAAATGAAAATCGTTCCAGATCCGCCTCTGTGAAATTTACAAAACCTGAATAATTGTTTTTATAAAGGAAATCTGCTTTGCGTCTGTGTCGGAAATAATCCAGTACATGAAACCAATAAGTATTGGCTTTTAGGAAACGGCCAACAGTACCAATAAAGCTATTATGTTTTTTGAAGTATCCTTCTTTATTAAATGTAGCCTGTTGAAATGAACTGTCTGAAAATTGTAGCACATAATCATTTTTCTGTTTTATGTAAAAGGGTCTGTACCTCATCATACCATCATATAAACCACGACGGGCTTCCAGGTCATTATCATAAAAATCATTAATGGGCAAAAGACTTATCAATACAGTATTATGCTCAAACCCGGAAGCAAGATGTTTATATACAAGAAACTCCTGTGTGGTACTGAAATCGGAACATCCGAAATTTAAAAACTGCCTGCCTGTTTTATTTGAGAGGAGATTTGATAAACGGTTTGAATCAGCAATGCCAAACCCTTCCATAAAAGAATCACCCAAAATAATTACATTATTGCTATCAGCTGTAGCTTGTTTCCATTCTTTATCACGGGCACCGTAACTGTTCATAGAATATGGAACAGAAAAACAACCACGGGAGAACATAAACGTTCCGGGATAATGCCAGGTACCCCATTGAGACGAAAGGTCAGCAATCTGGTAAGGATATTCCTTTACAGTCCATGTAAACTTGAAATCAGGTTTGGAAACAGGAATGTATTTTGTCGTAATAAACAAATAGCAAATAAGCTCAACCAACAAGTAACAGGTAACAGTGACAATGAAATAATATTTCAACTTTCGTTTCATCTTCATTAATCAGTTGCAAATGTTTTCTTCCAATCGTCTTTCTCTTTCCACTTTGGCTGATCTTTTTTACTGAACAGATAATTTTCTATAATGAGATAGTCCATTTCTGTACGCATGAAACATTGATATGCTTCAAAGGGAGTACAAACAACCGGTTCGCCACGTACATTGAAACTGGTGTTCACCAGCACTGAACAACCGGTGAGTTGTTTGAATGCAGTGAGCAGATCATGAAATTGTTTGTTGGTTGATGCATGTACTGTTTGAATACGTGCCGAGTAATCAATATGTGTAATGGCAGGGAATGTGCTTTTCTGGAAATATAATTTCTGATTGATGCTTTGCTGATGATAATTATCTGGTACAGCATGTTGTAATTCTTTCTTTACCTGTTGCACCAGCAGCATATAAGGAGATGGGGTTGTAATATCAAAATACTGCTTTGCATCTTCTGCCAGCACAGCAGGAGCAAAAGGACGAAAACCTTCCCTGAATTTTATTTTGAGATTAAGTTTTTTTTGCATCTCTGGATTTCTTGCGTCGGCAAGTATACTTCGGTTGCCCAATGCTCTGGGCCCGAATTCCATTTTTCCCTGGAACCAGCCGATTGCATTCCCTTCATTCAATACTCTTGCAACCAATTCATAAAGCAGCTCTCTTTCTTCGTATCGTTTGTATTTTGCTTTGAATGAGGCAGCAGCAGTTTGTATTTCTCCATCACTAAAAGATGGCCCGAGATAAGAACCTTTCATAGCATCCATTTCAGCAACAACTACTCTTTCTTTTTCAAAATATATATGATGCGCTGCCAATGCGGCCCCAACAGCACCACCTGCATCACCACTTGCCGGTTGAATAAA
>JANOIQ010000507.1:0-2239 GCA_031407835.1 Chitinophagaceae bacterium | reverse complement strand
TGATTTCACCATCAACTTTGGCTTTATTGCCTGGAAAGTTGAATCGGGTAATCCGAATGTTTCCCCTACCTGTTCAACTGTAGCAAAACCTCCCAGCTTTGTGCGGAAATTAATGATACGCTGAGAGAGCTTGCTGCCGATGCCGTATAACTTTTTCCATTCAGTTGTGTCAGCAGTATTGATATCAATCACAAAATTCCTCGTTTCACCTGTTACAGATTTTTTTTCAGCAACAGCCTCTGAAAAGCTAACCGACTCATTTTTGTTTCCACTTGCCTTTTCAATCTGTACATATGGAAGTAAGCGTTCAACTTCTGCTTCATGCAATCCGTAAATACGTTTAATATCTTCCGGCTTGTAAAACTTCCCACCTTTATTCCGGTAATTGAGAATGGTTTTGATGGTTTTCTCTCTCAGCCCAAGCCGTTGCCATTCTTCGGCACTTGCAGTGTTGGGGTTGAAGTAAAACAGTTCACCAACCGGTTCGTCTTTTGTGTACCTGCTGGCTGAAGCATATTTTGGTTCATACAGTTGGTCATTCTGTTCATCGCTCTTTCTGTATTCATTTCTTTCAGGAATAATTTTTAATTGTGCCAGCTGATTTTCAGTTGACGTATCAATAACGAGCTCCATCTCATCTTTTACTAAAAAAGGAAACATGGCAGGAAGAAGGGCAAATAATACGGCCGCCACAGCCAGCAGAATAACTGCCCGGCGTTCTTTTTGGGAGAAGGTAAAATATTCCTTTATCCATTTGCTTTGGGTAAACTGCATACTTAAAAATAGCAGTTATCGAAAAAAAATCAAATACTACAAAGCGGGTAGTGGAAGCAGAACAGGTATGCCATACTTATCAGCAGAATGATGAAATGGAGAAGTTAGCCTGAAATATGGCATACCTTAAGCGGCTTACTCAATATCAACTTGCTGGCATGGGGCAGCCGTGGCAGTCTTTACAATTCCAGTACCAATCCATCATAACTTAAATGAATTCCGGCAGGCAGGCCACTTTCAATTTCATTATGCAAACCAAGCTGATGGCTGATATGTGTGAAGTAAGCTTCAGGCACTCCAAGTTCCTGTACCTGTGCGATTGCTTCTTCCAGGTTATAATGTGAAATATGTTTTGCTTTGCGCAGGGCATTCAGCACCATTACTTTACTTCCTCTTATCTTCTCCTTCTCTTCTTCCTCAATAAAATTGGCATCAGTGATATAAGTAAACGGGCCAAAACGAAAACCAAGTACCGGCATTTTTAAATGCCATACAAGTATGGGTTGAATGATCAGGTCTTTTACTGTAAAGGGTTTATCGGTAATTGTATGCAGGTTTATTTCAGGTACACCAGGATATTTTGTATCAGAAAATGCATAATAAAAATCACGGCGCAATGCTTCTTCTGTTAAATAATTACAGTATACCTCCATTGGTTTTTTGGTAATAAAGTTGAATGACCGTACATCATCCAATCCTGCCATATGATCTTTATGTGGGTGTGTGAAGATGATGGCATCTACTTTTTTTACATTCAACCGTAACATCTGGTAACGAAAATCAGGAGTGGTATCAACAACAATGGTTGTATTGGCTGTTTCAACCATGATGCTGCTGCGTAAACGTTTATCTTTTTTATTGGTGGAAGTACAAACTTCACAATCGCAACCAATCATTGGCACACCGCTGCTGGTGCCCGTACCTAGAAATGTAATTTTAATGGGAGGATAGCTCACTGTTTAAAAATACGAAATGAGAAATTAGAAATAAAGAATAAGAAAGTGATTGCAGAATGTATTTACTTCCTCATTTGTCATTTTACATTTTTGATTTCTCTGCTTGCTTCCTTTATTCTTCTGTTTGCTTTGCAGCTGCAAGTGTCATTACTTCATCATATAATTTCTGCGATTCTGCAGTTAAGGCGTCGTATATAATATTTACCTGGGGAATTAAATCAATAACGGTACTGATACGGCTTTCCAGTAACAGGAATTTATTCAGCACCACCACTTTCCTGTCTTCCAGAATGCAATAACCGCTTTGAAAATTGCCCCTTTCATAACGCACCACGTAGCCGCATTCTTCCATTATGCCCTCTAATTTATCTAAAGTCGATTGATTGTATTTCATCACGGCAAATTTATCGGTACTGCAGCTGAGTTCATGAAATCTGCTGAACGATTTTTCCACAGCTACTTCCCACTTTTCACTTTTATTTCCTATTTACTGGTCATCCTTACAACGG
>JANOIQ010000452.1:0-3538 GCA_031407835.1 Chitinophagaceae bacterium | reverse complement strand
AATGAAATTATTGAATGGGGTGCAAGATTTGATAAAGATGCAGAAGGGGACTTTTCCTTGGGGAAAGAAGGTGGGCATAGTGAAAACCGCATCCTTCATCACAAAGATGTAACAGGTGCAGAAATGGAAAGAGCGTTGATTGAGACCATCCGCAGAAGTAAGAACATTCAGTTTGTGAATCATTATTTTATTGTTGATATCAACGCTCTTTCCATTTCTGCACCTGTTACATCTTTGTGATGAAGGATGCGGTTTTCACTATGCCCACCTTCTTTCCCCAAGGAAAAGTCCCCTTCTGCATCTTTATCAAATCTTGCACCCCATTCAATAATTTCATTTACACGAAGTGTTCCTTCTTTCACAACAATCTCCACAATTTCTTCATTACACAGTCCATCACCTGCAATAATTGTGTCTTCAATATGCTTGGCAAAACTGTCATTATCCAAATCGTTAACCACCGCAATGCCGCCCTGGGCGTACTTTGTATTGGTTTCATCTGAACTTGATTTGGTTACCACCAGTACTTTTTTATCAGGACATGCTTCAGCAATTTTAATTGCATAAGTTAGCCCTGCAATTCCTGAACCTATAACGAGAATGTCTGTTTGCATACTTTTTTCTTGAGGCTCAAAATTAACGATAGACACACTAGCAGGTTAAAAAATTATGGTTATTTGAAAATAGTATTAACCAAGGTACAAGCTGCTGTATCCACATCTGTTTAAGGAAGCTACCGAAAATAAGTACCGGTGAATATAATTTTCTTTTTAATTACAATGCTCCTTTAAACTGCATAGTGAACCATTTTTGAAACGGATCCGATACAAATTTAATTTACGATCATTCTTTACTTACTGATTTGAGGAAGTGAATAAAGTAAGAAGCAATTTCATACACTTAATAATTCAACAAGTATGTGAGTAACATTAAAAGATTACCTTAAAACCGCCAACAGCAGGGTTCTCTTTCATCTCTGCCATGGTAGCAGAAAAAAAGATGCTTTGCTTATCATCACTCAGTTTTACATTTTTTCCTTCCAGTTTTTTTACTGCTCGTGGCAGTTTAATGGTTGTCATGATCGTAACCTGGGTCATAAACATTTCAGCACTCTGGGCCTGTTCACCCATATCTCCCATCATTTCTGTACTTGTTTGAACCATGCGTTCCAGGCTGGTATCTGTAATAATATAAGGTGAGCGTTTTACAGGAAGACTGCCTGCATCCATCATTCCTTTAGCTGGGTCCATTGCATTGGGCATCTCATTAGTATTTTCTGCCTCGGCTGCTTCCTTTTCTTTCTTTTTAATCTTGTTGAGTGAATCTACTTTATCATACACACTGAAAAAGTTTTTCAGATCCATGGCATTCTTCACCGGGAACTTCAGTACAATATTCATTTTATTTTCCTGCATATCAACCTTCATATTCATATTGCCATTATAGAAATATGCTTTTTCTGCAGCTGTAAATTCACCACCACTTGAGTCAATCAAATACCTGAGTGAAATGGTAGTATCTACTTTCTTATTGGCAACACTATCCGGAATTTTTCCAGCCCCGCCCATCGACTTCATCATTTCAAGGGCCTGGCTCATATCTATACTAATCTGGTAATGACTTTTCCCTTCTTTACTTAAATCAATTTCTTCATGCATGTTGCAGGAGGAAAGAAAAAAAAGAGCAATGCTGATTGAAAGAAAAAATTTTTGCATGATTATATTTTTTAAATTGCAATTACAGGGATAGGGTTATAAATTCTTGTTGTATTGAATATGATACACTAGGCCGGTTCAACCCAGGCATCGCTTTCTTTTAATAAACCGATGAGTTCGTTCACAGCCACTTCGCTATCTACATTACGCTTCACAATTTCTTTTCCTTTATACAAAGTAATCTTACCAGGACCACTTCCTACATAACCAAAATCTGCATCAGCCATTTCACCCGGACCATTAACAATACATCCCATGATGGCAATCTTTACTCCTTTAAGATGATTGGTAACGGAACGGATTTTGGCAGTTGTTTCCTGTAAATCAAATAATGTTCTTCCGCAACTGGGACATGAAATATATTCTGTTTTGGAAATTCTTGTACGTGTTGCCTGTAAAATAGTAAAGGCAGTATTGTTGATGAATTGCTCAGCCCCCTCCCGGCCTCCCCCTACAGGAGATGAGTAACGCCGCCCTCCCAATTTATTTTCATCAGCAATAAATTGATTATAACTTTTACTGCTCATACCCAGCGAAATTCCATCACCCATACCATCCAGTAACAACGCACCGCATTCAGTCGAATAATGAATAAGATGTTCATCGGCTGTTTGCCAGTTACTGTCGGTCATTAACACAACAGGGTTTTTGATATTACGGCTCATCAGTTCAATAAACATTCGTCTTACACTCTGCATGGCATTTGTATTGGTGCTGCTTAAACATAGCACAACCGTAGGATCGTTGGCCAATCCATCCAGATAAGTATAATCATTGAGCCGTGTTTCGTCATTGTAACAATCGATCATTACAAAATTCAACACATCGCTTTTTGATTCAGCTTCGGCATATCCGCTGTCCATAAAGATGGGGAAATAGGCCCCCTCCAAACCTCCCCCTGTTGGGGAGGCTTCCTGAACACTCTGCCACATATTTGGATAAACAATAATTTTCAGTGTTCCGGGTAAAGCAAAATCCAATGACGCATTAGCAATGAAAATATAATCCGCTGCCATATCACCAATCGTCCACTTATCTGTTGCTTCATCATATTTATAGCCAACTCTTTCTAAATCTTTTGGAGTGATGTTCTTCAGTTTGCTGAAATCTGCAATAACAACAGGCACCTGTTTACCACCGATATTCGATACCGCAAATGTTTGTCTTCGTTTATACTCAAATGGTGAGTATGGTAATTGCACTATTGCGGGTACTTTGCTATGTGAGGTTTGTGCGTTTGCCAAATCTTCCTTTTCGGGGGTGGGGGGGCCATACCTCTTCACTAAATCCCTGCACACCGGAATTTCAAATTCCGGGTCTTCTGTTAAACTCACACGAACCGTATCACCAATCCCATCTTCCAATAATGTTCCAATACCTGCTGCACTTTTCACCCGTCCATCTTCACCATCACCAGCTTCTGTTACCCCGAGATGCAGCGGATACGCTTCATTAAATTCATCCATCATGTGATTAATGAGTAAACGGTAAGCCTGCACCATTACCTGTGGGTTACTGCTCTTCATACTCAGTACAATGTTGTGATAACTTTCAGCACGGGCAATACGCAGAAATTCCATTGCACTTTCCACCATTCCAATGGCTGTGTCACCATAACGGCTCATGATCCGATCACTCAGTGAGCCATGATTAGTTCCTATCCGCATCGCTGTTCCATACTCTTTACAAATTTTTACCAATGGAGTAAAGCGTTCACGGATGCGTTCAATCTCTTCAAGATATTCTGCATCGGTATAATCAATCTGCTCAAATTTTTTCTTATCAACATAGTTGCCGGGATTCACTCTCACCTTTTCAATAAT
>JANOIQ010000450.1:0-7496 GCA_031407835.1 Chitinophagaceae bacterium | reverse complement strand
TTTTGCAACCAGGCATATTTTTTATCTCCTTCAACAACAGAAGTAATCCATCCGAGATCAGCAAGATTTTTTACAAGTGAATCTGTATTAAATCCGCCGGCGTTAACGGGCGGCAACACCAGCACTTCAGTTGCAGATAATGTTATGTTAGCTTTCTTACTTTCTATTTCCAGTAACATCTTTGCTCCGGCTACGCTTAACATCCGGTTATCCTGTTTACTTCCGATTGGTAAGCTGATGCCTGTTAAGGGTGATTGTGTGATAGAGATCATTCTTTTTTGAGCAAATGAGAATTGTATGAAATAAAAGTTGACTAATAAGATAAATATATTTTTCATTTTGTTTTACTATGTACAATTTTATTGTTGCAAAACTTTTCCAAAAGAATTATAACCACCGTAACCTATATCCTGCAACCATAAAATTCTTCCTCCTTTAAAGCAGGAAAAATAGGCATTATATGTTTTTGGCTTTCCTTGTATATCTGAAAATTGAATTTGCCAGTTATCAATCATTTTAAATGTTCCGGTTGAGTTGTATTCTTTTGCTGCACCAGCCGAATGGGCATTGTTGGTTATATACCCATCCCACTTGTAAGTTGTGGCCGAAGTAATATTGAAGTTTTCTGCAATTGCAACCGTATTAGTGCCGGTATATTGCCCGTCGCTTTTGTTGTAATTAAAAAAACTTGCAGAAAACTTATCAGACCATTTTCCTTTTAAGTCAGTGGCGGCAATGGCAAACCTGTTATATGTTGACAGTTTTTCAAGCGGGGCAAATAATTTTGTGTCAACATAGTTGGTGAGTATAGTATTATCTAATCCAAAATTATTTACAAACGTGTTTTTATCAGGCGAAATAATTTCTATCCAGCCGTTGCCTTTTTCAAAAAGGACTACATACAGTTTTATGCCCGATTGTTTATCGGTTACATCTCCTGCAATGATAAATGGCCGGGGAATATCGGATGTAGAATACCAGGCTTTATAATTTTGCAAATTGTTATACCGCGGAGCAATCAGATTATTCCATGCACCGCTTACTTTCTCATCTGAATCAGGATAATATTTTGCCGTTACAGCATTGAGATAGTGGAGTAATACTCTTATATTTCCTTTTGTTACTTCTACCCAATCTTCTTTAACATTGCTTGTCCATCCATCATCAAAATTGGTAGTGGTAAATGCAAAGCCGGTGGTAACTGTCTGTTGTTGTTTTTGTACTTCTTCTTTTTTTATTGCAGTAACATTTCCAGGTAATTTTATTTGCAAGTTGTTGGCAGATAGTGGCTTATAATACCAGGCATTTTTAAAACTTGTGTTGCTGCTTTGTGTGCCGTCCCGTTGCGTTGCTTTATCTGATTGCAAAACCAAATTCCATATTTGAGTGCCGGAGAAAAAATGTTTTGTAAATTGGTAAGTTGCTTTTTCCAATGCTATGTTTTGTGTAGATAAAAGTGTACCCCAATCATCACCACCATTCTTTTTGCTCCATGCTTCCAGCACAGATTTTTTTGGCGTGATGGCGATGTTATTACCACTAATTTGGTAATTGCCGTTTTCTTTTCCCAACAAAATTTTATCCATTAACGGATCAAAAGCTTTGCTTACAAAACTGTAACTGCCATCTCCATTAAAAGTATATTGACGGCTGATGTAATTCATAATGCCGTTCTTTATTCTATAATTCGAATTATCGCTTGCAGTGGCTCCCCAGGTACCGAGTATAGAATTTTTATCTTCATTTGGAACTGTTATTAATGTTGTACCTATTTCGGGTTTTTGTAACTCAATAGATAACAAAAATGTTTCAATTTCTTTTAAATAATCCTTGCTATTGGTAGTGGCTACAATACTTGCACAACGGTTATACCCGGTAGCAGTGGTAAGAAATACCATTGCATCGCTGTTATTAAAAACAAATTTTCCACTGCCTGCTTTTATTTTCCAGCCATTAGCTTCCTGCACTTCATTTAACTGTGGTGCATCAGCAGGTTTATAATTTTTAACTACCAGTTGGTTCCATTCAGTATCAAAATCTTCATCAATACTTCCTTTACTGATTGTACTTTTTACAATATTAATGCTGCACCAGGTATTATTATTTATGATTGTATAACTGGTTATGTTTTCAGTAAGTTCTTTTTTCCACCTGCTGGGTGCCGAGTAACTTATAAGATCAAAGGTTTCTTTTTGTGCAAAGGATATTGCGGCAACCGAACAATAAACTAAAAGCAGCAATATTTTTTTCATGGTATTATTTTTCTGCATCAAAACTATTGTTCTTAGCGGTTGATTAGTATCCTGTAAAACAGGGAAATTTCTAGTTTTATCGCTAAAAAAACCATTTCTGGTGAGTAGCGGTCATCTTAAGTTGAGTATTGGAGCCACCACACCTCCTGCACTAAAACCGGCGTTTACAGCAGCAGAAAGCTCTATTATTTTTATTTCTCCACTAATATTTCCAATGCTGCCTTCTAACGATACTTCAGTCTTTACCCCGAAGTCTTTTACTTCCCACTTACCGGTAGCCTTATTGGGTCCTATTTTAATAAACTCTTTTACAGATGCTTCTGCTCCTATTTCTGCTATACCTCCTCCGGCAATTTCCCATGATGCACCCGGGCCTGCTCCAATAGTAAAATCTTCAAACGAACCATCATCGGCATAATTCATTTCAAATTCAAACCCTATACCTTCGCCACCTTCTACACTCCAAGAGTTGCAAGTCTGTGAAATTGATCCAAAGCCTATTGCTATTGTTCCTTTAAAGTTTGCACAGTATTCATCTTCCCATTTTTGCAGCTTCCCATCTTTCTTTAGCAGCGGTTCAAACGGCGTACAATTGTTTTTACTGACGATAGTATATTGACTTAGAATGTTGGATACAGCTTCTAAAT
Organism: Chitinophagaceae bacterium; assembly: GCA_031407835.1. Classification (GTDB taxonomy): domain Bacteria; phylum Bacteroidota; class Bacteroidia; order Chitinophagales; family Chitinophagaceae; genus Lacibacter. Next base: position 4,597 of record JANOIQ010000450.1, on the reverse strand, counting down.
AAGCTTGTTCAATTGATGGAAATGAAATAGTTGTTTCCGGCACCCAATAAGGCGCCCAGTTAGCATAATCTCTGTAAAATTTACGGGTAATAAATTCCAGCCGTTGTGCATATCCATTTACCAATGGTGCTAAACCGGCGAGGTACTTTCCTTTTTCTGTATTTAATTCCTTGCATCTTGCCAACTCAAGGGCAGCTATTTCATCTTCATCGCCTGCTTCGCCACCTTCCAGTTTGTTTAGTTGTGCGGAATATTTTTTTGATATTGCATTTATCTTTATTGAATACGGTGCAATCAACAGATTCAAATTATATTTGAATACATCGTTCTCCCTTATCATTTCTCGCTGGTAAGTTTGCATCGCATCCATAATTATATGCTGCGCTTTTATACCAAGAGGAGAAATGCCCTTTGTAAAGCTTGCTATCAATATTTTTTGTTTTGCATCATCGTTTACTTTTGGCATTTTTGTTTTAATAGCGTCTATCGTTATTTCCAGGGATTTTTTTTCTGCTTCCAGCTCTATTGCAAACTGCTCCATATCTTCTAGGGTGGAAGGCATGGCAGGTAACTTTATTCTTTTAAGCATCGGAAATTCTTTTGCAGGTAAGCGGCTCATTATTTCTCCCGGCTTTGTTTTAGTATCTACTTGACGAAGAATGGTAACTATCTGTTCATCATAACTACCTGTTAACGATTTTGTACCATGATCTTTCGCATTTTTTGTATCTCCTTTTTTCAAATACATCATGCAAAGAATTTTATTGGCGGTTGGATGTAAGGAATCTTTTTGTACACACTGCTGCAAATACTTCATGGCTTTGTCCATATCTCCCAAACGGTAATACGCATTGCCAAGATTAGAGAGGATACTGGCTTCTCCCGGCTTTTGTTTGTTCCAGTATTCCAGCATGGGGATTGATTTTTCCGGTAACCCACCCATAATTAAAAAAGCTGAAAAATTATTAGCTGCTAATACATCTGATGGATTTGAAAGCACAGCCTTACTGTATAAATACAAACTGGTTGCTTGAGCATTTTGCAGCCAGGCAGCAAAAGCTGTATTGCTGATTTGTTTTGATTGGGTAATTTTTTTATTTGTCACGTATTCATCTGCTTTCTTTTTTTCATTAGGTTTTACAGCGTTTGAAATAGCGTTGTGCAGTTGTTGTATATAAGCAGTATAACTTTCTGCAGTTACAAGTTGTGGCAGTTGATTAAGCTTTGCAGAAAGTGGCGGAAGGGTAAAATTAAGTGCGGCAGCTGGCGGAGCATTATTGTAATTAGCTGTAACAGGAATTACCGAAGGCTTCATGCCCACCGGCACTATTAATGGTGTAAGTGTTTTTAATTTTGGTAAATAATTGAGCGAATAGTTTGAAACTATTTCACTTGGAGCCACTAACGGTGATGCAGACTTGCCGGGATTTAAGATGGCTTCTAAAGCTGCCAATGCCCCAGGCTGTTTAACAAGGGCGGCAACTTTTTTCATGTGTGGATAGGAACCACCCCTTAAATGCACCATTATTAATTGTGGTACATCACTGCTCAGGGTTTTGTTAAAATAAGCAGGATTGATTGTTGCAATCTCTTCATGGGTTACTTCTTCTGCTTCGCCTGCTCCATTCACAGAAATTCTATCCAGGTTTTCTAAATAGTGCCTGACCCCATTTGCTGTATAAATAAAATCGGGGTAAAAACTACTGAAACTGCGATCGAGCCATTCAGCCGGCTTTTTTAAGTATTGCTGTATTACCTCTTTGGCAGCATCTGAATCAGGACCGATTTTGCTTATCGTTTTTTTAAGTTTTTCCTGGTCTTCTTCAAACCATTTTCGTCGTTTTGCTTCTTTTTCTGGTGTATAGCTTTTATCTTTCTCTTTATAAACCTTCATTTCTGCCTCAAACTGCTTTACATTAAGGTTATACATTTCAGTGAAAGTGTTATTATTTTTTGTACCAGCAGCTTCGGCATCTTTTAGCATTTGCTGCAGGTATTCTTTGCGTGTAACAGTAATAAAAACCGGCTTGTCACTGTTTCGCAAAATGATGTAATGGTTTGCTGTGAACATTTCAGCGGTTGCATTATGCTGTGCCCGCTGTTCATAAAAATCAACTTTGCCGTCGCTGTTTTTTTTTCGTATTATTTTAAATGCCGGCTTATTGTTAATGGTATAAACGCCTGCATCTGTGGTAAGTCCGGAAGTAAATACATTATTAAAATTCACATAAATACTGGAGCCACTCTCTCCCTCTGTATGTATAGTATTGCTATTGTCGTAACAGTAGTAAGCAAAAAACATTGTTTTAGCGCTGTAGAAACTTTTAATACCTGTTGCTTTGTAAAAGATTTCATCGCTGCCGGTTCCTTTTTCACTTACAACGTAATCAAGCCAGTAACTGTTATAATAGAGTTGTTTGGCGCCGGTAAAACCTGTAAGCCTGTTTTTTATCCAGCTCTCTGCTTTGGCTAATGGTAATTTCATTTTAGTAATATTCCATTTAGCCGGCTTTGTTGTATAGTGGGAAAAATCAAAAAAATCGTCCGTCCCTCTCACTACAGTGGAAGGTTTGTTTGCAGCCTGCGTTTTACAATCCTGCGCAAAACTTAGCTGCGCCATTAGTAAACATATAGCTATAAACGATACAGAGAAGGCCAGGCCCGGAAGTAATAATATTTTTTTCATAAAAAGTGTACTACTCTTTTGCAATTTTGATATTGCTTATATAATATGTATCGTTCTCTGCACTGTTGCCATTGCAATCAAAAGACAAAGCATTAAATAAATGAGCCGCAGGAATTGCTTTGTCGTATTCAGCTATTTTAATTTTATCTATAAACACCTGTAGTTTTTCTTCTGTCTTTTTTATTGTAACTGTAATTCGGTTGATCTTTTTGTTGTTGGAAAAACCACTGGCAACATACCATTTGGTACCGTTTGAATAACCGGGAGGAGAAGGGAATTTTGTTTCCAATACCACTTCTCCATCTCTTCCATCAAAGCCGGGGCGTAGTCTCAGGTTTAGAAATGATTCGGTATTGCCCAGTGTTGTTTCATAAGATAGCAGCATCGTTAAGCCCTTTGCACCCCAGGTAAAATTTTGCGGCACTGCTATATCATAAGTCAACGTAAAGTTTTGCGGCAATGTTTTTTTTAAAAGCGATGCTTTGATGTAATGCCCTCTTAACTTCACCCAGTTGCCATCTAATCCATCAGGGTTGATTACGGTAGCCGTTGACCCAGCATTGGCAAATTTTACCTGCCAGCCAGTTGGTTTTTTTCCAATAACTGTTGTTGAAAAATCTTCAAAGAAGAAAATGTTTTTATCGGCATTTATTTCTTTACTCTTTTGCGATGCCTGGGTAGTTGCTGCTGTTTCTTTTGCCAATGGAGAACGAAGTGGTTTGTAAATTTGTCCGTTTAACTTTTCGGGATGAAAGAAATAATTGTAGGCATATTCAAAATTAAAATTGTTCAGTATTGATTCGTGCAGGTGAATATTGTATGACTGGTTGGGCATGCTAATCGTCCACCTGATAACGAGCCACTGCGGCTGGTCGGTTTTGCAAAGTTCACGGGTTGCTTGTTTTACTTTTAAAACAGGAAAGGTGGCCTCTGTTCCTTCCTTACCATAAATGTCTTTGGTGTCAAACATATCATCATAACCTTCTGTTGCATTCACAAAATCCTGAAGTGTTATTTGCGTTTTGGAAAGTTTCATTTCAGCAATGTTGTTCCATTTGCTTTTATATTTTTCTTTTAGCCTTGCCAAGTTTTTTTGAGCCTTTGAAAAATATTCGGCTGATACCGGATTTACTTTTTGCCAAACCGGTAATTGTTTTTCGGCTTGTGTTAAAAACTCACCAATGGTTATTTTTTCAAAAGGCAGTTCACCGTCTTTAGTCATGATAACGACGTACTGAGAATTCGGTATATAAAAATGCTTAAAGCCTGCAATGTTTTTGTGGTTATTAAAGTCCATCAAATTACTTGCGGCTTTGTCATCGGCATTATAGCCTTTTGAATGGGAGGAATAATCGGGCAGTACAAAATAATATTCTTCGGGGCTTGAAATAAAAGATACCGGATCGCTGATAGAGTAAAGCTGATTGGCTTCAATGTACCAGTAATCGCCATGGCTTGTTTGCGGAACAAATTTTCCCTTTTCATCTTTCTTCAAAAACATATGAATTTTTGTCTGTGCACCATACATGAGTGGTAGTGCCTGCATATGCATGTTTATTGCATTGCCCAACAAACTGTTAGTGGGATTAAATTTTGGTATTATGTTTTGGTAATAGGTCGCATTACCCAGGCATCCCCTGGGCAGATAAGATTGCTGCATCCATTCTACAAACTTCTGGCTGTTATCTATCTGTTTGGCACTGTAAATTCTGTCGCCCAGTTGTTTACCTTTTGGTGGGGCAGTATGTTTCCGAATTTCCATCCAGCCAATATCTATATCGGCAATACTTTCGAGTTTAAAACCTATACGGTCAACGTATATTGGTTGTGCCCTGGATGAGAGAGAGAGAGCAATTAGTGCAATGAGAATTATCTTTTTCATTTATTTTGATTTTATAGACGATTTTTTTT
>JANOIQ010000402.1:0-2974 GCA_031407835.1 Chitinophagaceae bacterium | reverse complement strand
CACTTCAGCTGTTTCATTTACTTTACCAAGATTCAGTAAGTGTGATGAATAATATCCTGCAGGTTTTTCAAACTCAACACTGTACTTTGCTGTACCTGAAAAATTCTTTACATCCTCGCCTCCAAGTTCTGTCCATGAAATAAGCTGATCTGTTTTGATGGAAGATAGAATCGTTGGACCTCCATCAAGGAATGTTATTGTCCAGTCGCCTTTTATTTCCTGTGGCTGACCGGCTGCTTCTTTGTATGGATAAACCGCTCCGCTTTTCTTTACATTGTACGATTGAATAATGATTGATTCATACGATTGCAGTTGCAGCAATACTTCAACCCCGCCTTTTGCATTCTTTCTCCATTTTGCCAATCCTTTTTTACCCGTCATTGCATCAAATAATCCAAAGGATACTGCGTTGCTGTTTATTTCAATCCATTCATCAAATACTTTATCGGTTCGGTTGTTAATCAACCACATTGTTCCTTCATTGTTTTTTCTGCGGAGAACAGACAACCCTTTTTCTGTATAGTTTTCTTTTCTTGCTTTAGCAGCAAGCAGTAATACATCTAAATCATCACTCATGAAAAAACTGCCTTTACCTGCAACTGCTTTCTGCAGGTTATCTGATTTTGAAAATTTCAACTGACTCATCAATTGCTGAAATGTTTTTCTTCTTGCATCCAACAGACCTAAACCCGGCACATCCTGCGGAAGATTTTTATAAACAAGAATCGTTGCACCCTGCTGTGCAAGCTTCAGCAACTGCCGAAACGATTGTTCATTAATCAATTTATTGGCAGGTAACAGAATAGTGCGGTATACATTTCCACTGCTGATAATATTGCTGCCGTTGTTGGTGAACCGCTGTAACTGACGTTCAGAAAAGAAATCAAAACTGTATCCCTTTTCTACCATCCATTTCGATACATGTTCAAAATCTGTCTTCTCAAAATTCCGTTCCATCCCGTCAAAATGCTGCAGCAACGCATTGCCCGGTTCTGCATACCGGTCAACGATAGGATAATACAGTAACACATCATTATCAGGTTTACCTTTTTGTAAAAAGCTTTGTGAACGTGTGATGTATTCATTCAGCACATGAAAATCTTTCCACTGTGGATTATTTGGTTGAAAATGTACCGCTGCATAAAATAACCAGCCTGGCCAGGGTGCATCCTTCGGAGAATACTCTGTGCCATGATAAAAAACATGATTCACTCCACCCAGGAAATACAAATCAATTGCTTTTTTTACATCGCCCCATGATGAAAGAAAATGTTCATTGAGCCAGGTAGCAGATTCAGAAGAAACCAGTTGTTTGCCAGTTACATTGGCAGCAGATGTTGCAAACTTGAAACGCAGAATATCTGTTCCTTCTGTCTCAGGGATATCAACTACACTATATAAATCCAATGTATTAGCAGGTGATCCATGCGACTGGTTACGCAGCATCTTCCCTTTTGTGCCTGCCCATTTTTTCCAGGTCATAGTGAAATGTTCAAGCAACAGTTCATCAATTACCGAACGGTAATCATAAATCACACGACTGTTTGTTTCTGCAACATCTTTCCCAAACAATGCAGGAAGGTGATTACGCAAATCATATCCTTTCCGTTGTTGAAACTCTGCAAAGAAATTTGTTGTCCAGTTACCCTGTCCTCTTGCATCATCTACTTCATAGGAATCATTAAAAAAGGAACGCAGGTAAGAAATATCGTATCCTTTAAAGGAAGCATCAAACTTTTTAAAATAGTTATTGGCAGCTGTTAATGAAAAATGATCAATGGCATATCCTTCACCGCCGGGCGCTGCACGTTCAACCATCTTGCCATGTAATCCCTGGAACAAAGCATACAGCGTCCATTTACCTGTTGGAGCTGTCCAGTTTAACTTTCCCGTTGCATCTACCTTATCAGTAAGATTAATTGGTTCCTTTTTATCTGAATATGCAATCAGTGTTTGCAAAGGAAGTTTACCGGGGTATTGTATCTGATCCAATGCCAGTTCCTGCAGATTTTTATTTACATAAACAGGTTTCAGAATATTTTCAATAGCAGCCGTTTTATTATTCGCAGTACGTACCCATGCTTCCTGTTTGTATTCAACCGCATCATTCAATTGTTGTCCTTCATTCAGCAAGTATGTTTTATAGTAGATCGTTTTGCTTGCATCTTCATCTTTCACCCATGGACCACCAAAAGGCCAGCCTGTTCCATTGGCCAAATCAACTCCAAGGCCTAACCGTTTTGATTCATTCAATGTATGCGTGAACATCTGCATCCATTGCGGCGATAAAAAATCGATAAACTGCTTTTCATATCCATACACACCATAAATAGGTGTGAGTTCCACACCACCCAGTCCTGCTTTCTGGTATTGCTCTAAGTTCCAGGTTAAATCTTTTTTGTTCACGGCACTTCCCTCCCACCACCATCTTGTCCATGGCTTTGTAATATTGGTAACTGACGGCCAGTTGAGTTGTGCTTCTGCAAATGCCGTTGTTAAAATAAAAGAAAGTAGTACCGTTATCTTTTTCATTCGTAGTGTTGAATAATAAACTGATTACTGTTTTGTTTCACTGATTTCTACTGCATAAACGTTTTCAATACCTTCAAAGTTAGCTCTGAAGATAATCCACTTTTCATCGGGACTGAAATGTACGTTAGGCTCCAGTTTATAATTGTGATGCTTCATATTGACCAACCGGGTTGATACAAACTTATCCCCTTCAGGTTTGAATAAATAAATCCACATCCCATCCGTTGCTTTGGCAACCTGACCTGCATCACCACCATCACCACAAAATAATTTATCATCCTTCGTACTGTTGAAATGGATGCTCCACTCATTGCGTTGTAACTGGTATTTTGTTTTTTGCCCTGTCTTTACATTATGCCCTTCAATAAAAAAAGTTTGTCCTCTTGGTTGCTGCAAATCATACCAAATGGTTTTACCATCAGCACTGCTCCATTCATGACCG
>JANOIQ010000388.1:0-2140 GCA_031407835.1 Chitinophagaceae bacterium | reverse complement strand
CCGGGCAGCTTCGTAAAGTTTTGATATCAGCTCTTCATCACTGATACTGTTCATTTTTAATATAATGGAGGCAGGATGCTTTCTCTTTGCATTATTTATTTCGATATCAATTAAACGGATTAAGTGACGTCGCATTCCCGTAGGGCAAACGATCAGTGTTTTGCACTGACGCAGAAATTTCATGTGACTAACCAATGGTTTTTCCAGGTAATGAAAAATTTTGTTGATATCAGCCATTACTTTCCTGTTAGCAGTCAGCAGGCAATGATCTCCGTAGATCCTTGATGTTGATTCATTCAGATTTCCTGTGCTCACAAATCCATACTGAATGGTTTTGTTCTTTATTCTCTTTTTAATGATGCAGACTTTGGCATGCACTTTCATATTGGGTACACCAATCAACACTCTTACTCCTTCTTCTTCCAAACGCTCTTTCCAGTAAAGATTGGCTTCTTCATCAAACCTTGCCCGGAGTTCCAGCATCACTGTTACAATCTTTCCATTTCTTGCAGCATTCGCCAGCGCATTGATCACTTTTGAATTCTCAGCTAAACGGTAAGCTGTAATTTTTATCTCTTTTACATCAGGGTCCATCGCTGCTTCACGTAACAGATCAATCACCGTATCAAATGAATGATAAGGAAAATGCAGCAGCATATCCTGTTTCAGTATTTCGTCTGTTACACGGATAGTACGTTTTAAAGCAGGGTGGGGAAATGGTTTTTTTCTTTCCGGTTTTTTTGAAAACACATCACCTGGGAAATCCATAAAGTGACGGAAGTTGTGAATCCTTCCTCCCGGAATAATATTATCTCTTCTTGATAAATTCAATCGTCTGATAAGATATTCCAAAAGCCCTGCATCAATTTCTTTATCATAAATAAATCGTACGGGCTTTCCCTTGCGCCGGTTTTTAACACCCTTTGCAATTTTTTGAATCAGGGTAGTGCTCACATCACTTTCCAGATCAAGTTCTGCATCCTTCGTAACCTTAATCACATGTGCTGAATAATGATCAAACCCTAAAAACGAAAAGATCTTTGGGAGACAATGACGGATCACATCTTCCATCAGAATGATATAATGTTCACCCGGTGCTGATGGCAGTTTCACAAAACGGCGTTTGAATTTTGCAGGCACTTCAATCAATGCATATTTCTTTTTGTACGCAGTGGTTTTATTACTCATCACCACAGCGAGGTAAAGTGAACGTTCCCGCAAATAGGGTGGGTAGGGATTGCTTTCAATCATCTGCGGAATCACTTCCTGCCTTACTTCTTCATCAAAATAAGTTTCAACAAAACGCTTCTGTTCTTTATTGAGTTGTTTTTCTGTTACAAGAAAGATCTTTTCTTTTTTTAATTCCTGCTGTACCTGGTTCCAGATGCGGTTGAATTCATTCTGCTGCTCCAATACGATATCCTGAATCTGCTCAAGTATCTGATGCGGATTTTTTTCCAGGTGCATTCTTACTTTGGCCTTGTCGCCAAACTCAGCCATGCGTTTCAGCGTTGCAACACGTACACGAAAAAACTCATCGAGATTGTTGGAGAAAATTCCGAGAAAACGAACACGTTCACGGAGTGGAACAGAGGGGTCATTTGCTTCCTGCAAAACCCTGGCATTGAAGGAAAGCCAGCTGATATCCCTGATAATTATTTTACGTTTTTCTGTGGCCATATCAATCGGTTATACTTAACCGTAAATGTAAGAAGTGAATGACTGAAAGCAGGTTAAGTTTTTGAAAAGAAAATTAAAGTGTTTCAATTTTTTTCAAAATTGAAGTGGTTGATAGCCCTTCAACCAAAGGTATAATTTCAACCCTTCCGCCATTGGCTATTACTTCTTTTGCACCAACAATCTTATCAATTGTATAATCACCCCCTTTAACTAATACATCAGGAAGAATTGATTGAATCAGTTCATAAGGTGTGTCTTCATCAAATAAAACAACTGCATCCACCATCACTAATGAAGCAAGGATCAACGCTCTGTTTTGTTCATTATTAATGGGACGGTTTTCACCTTTTAATTTTTTGGTGGAAGCATCACTGTTTAATCCCACAATCAAAACATCTGCAAAAGAGGCTGCCTGCGATAAAGAATGAATATGACCTGCATGCAGAATATCAAAGCAGCC
>JANOIQ010000386.1:0-6296 GCA_031407835.1 Chitinophagaceae bacterium | reverse complement strand
TCACTTCGTCCGGCAAAGAAAGCAAGTGCACAAAGAATGATCTGCATGCCCATGGATTGCAGGTACACAGGGATTTTGGCCAGCTGTGCGCCTTCCAGTTCTGCTTCCATTTTTTTAATGTTTTTATAACTGAGTGCAGTTAAAAAGGGAAGTCCCGCAGCAATGATGATCATAAACAATAAACTCATACAAAATAGTATTCCAATGTGCGTTTGGCAACTTTGCTAAAGCTACGCTGTACGCCTTAATAATTCTTCATGAAGTTGCAGTATCTGCGGCAGAATCATCTGCTGCTCATCATTATGAATGATGAAATCACATAAACGAAGTTTGATCGTTTCATCAATCTGGTTCAGCATTCTTTTTTTTACTTCATCTGCTGTTACTCCATCACGGTCCATTACACGTTTAATGCGCACAGCAACGGGTGCTGTAACACCAATTACATAATCTAATCCTTCTGCAGCACCGCTTTCAAACAGCAATGCAGCTTCTTTTAATACATAGGGTGATTGCTGCTGTTTAAACCATTGTTCAGCATCTGCAATGGTTACAGGATGTATAAGGCTGTTCAGTAACTCCAGTTTTTCTTTATCAGTAAATACAATAGAAGAGAGATGTTTCCTGTTTAATTTTCCATCAGCATAGGTGTCTTTACCAAAATGAAAAATGAGCTGTTGTTTTAACGGCTCACTTTTATGCATGATTTCTTTTGCTGCATCGTCGGCATAATAAACGGGAATCCCCAGCACCTCAAATACTTTTGCAACGGTTGTTTTACCGCTGCCGATTCCGCCTGTTATTCCGATTTTTAACATAGACGCTTTTAGAAAAACGAAAGCCGGTAGTCTTTAGTAGTTAGTCTCAACTTGCTAATGACTGCCGGCTGACAACTATCGGTTATACATTACTTTTTTACTTCGGCCGCCGGTTTGTTCAACTGTGTTGTCCAATCCATGCTGATAGAGCTGCGTTCGATTTTAATATAACTGCCGGGATTGATTTCTAATGAAAGCGTTCCATCATCATTCACTTTATTAACCACACCATGAATACCGGCAATGGTTACTACTTTGTCACCCTTCTGCAGGTTATCAATAAATGACTTTTGCATTTTTGCTTTTTTTGCCTGAGGGCGAATCATGAACAACCAGAATACGAGAATCATTAATCCGAGAAATAATAACTGGATGCTTCCACCACCTGACTGAGAACCGCCCATTAACAGAATAAATAAGTTCATATTTGTTTTTTTTATTTTTTAGGAAGTACTTCACCTTCAAACAAAAGGTTCGTAATATTTTCTTTTGTATTGCAGGTAACATTTAAATATTTGGATGCTTTACCAACACGGCCGGCACTGTTAAATTCAGCAGTAATCTTTCCTTCCTCTCCGGGAGCAATGGGCTCGTCGGGTTTAGAGGGAACTGTACATCCGCAACTTGCCTGCACATTGGCAATCACCAAAGGTTTAGTACCGGTATTTTTGAAATGAAAAGTGATCACTACTTTTTCTCCATCGGTTACTTTTCCAAAATCCTGAATAGAATCAAGCCACTGAACGGTTGTCCAGTTGGTTGAATCATTTGCGATTGACTGATCCGCTGCAGCTTGTTCCTGTAAACCTGCAGGAGCTTTTGGATTTTTGTCAACATTCTGACAGGCAGTCAGAATTAAAAAGACGAGGGGTAAAATAAATAATCGTTTCATATTGGTATCATTTATTGCCTGCAAATGTAAAGGAAAGCGTTCACTCATCTTTGAAGGCTTATTTTTTAAAAGATACTTTATGCAGTTTGTTTTCTGCAACAAGATCTTTATGAATACTATCCAGGATGCCGTTTACAAAATGGCCGCTTTGTGGTGTGCTGTAATCTTTGGCCAGGTCAATGTATTCATTGATGGTTACTTTCGGGGGAATGGTTTCAAAAAACAGGAACTCACAAATGCCCATTCGCATCAGGATCATGTCCAGTACAGCGGTACGTTCAGGATCCCAGTTTTGGAGTTTGTTCTTGATATGTTCATTGGAGATGTCTGCTTTTTCAATTACACTTACAAGCAGATCTTTGGCAAACTTCAGTTTATCTGCACTTACGAAATGCTGAAAATCGCTGCTTTGCGGTTTTTGCAGGAAGTTTAGCATCAGCAGGTTAATCATCTCACAATCATCATCCCAATGCACAAAATGTTCTTCAATCAATGAAATAAAATCATCGTTGGGAAGCATCAGGTCGGTGAAAATAAATTCGAGTATTTCCTTTTCTTCCTTCTTTTCACGGCTGGGTTTGTTGATGTATTCTTTGTACACATCCGTTTCAGCCAGTTCCTGGTATAATTTCTTTACCCACTCTTCCTGGTTCACCAACTCTGTTTTTAATTCTTTCAGCACCGCTTTATAAGAAGGGTGTTCCAGAATCTGCCAAAGCAACTGGTTGCCTGCGAGTTTTGTATTTACTTCCAGATCCTGCTGAGTAGGTAAGTGTTTAGAAGACCTGTGGAGGGAATCCCTTTCCGCATAACGGGCCACTTCTGTAATAATATGAATCAGGAAAACAAATAACTGGCGGGTTTGATCCACGTGCTTGTCCAGTGTGCGAACGGCTTCCTCTATTGTAATATCGCCTTCTCTTGTAGAACAGGTGTACAATGTCTGCATCACCTTTACCCGTATATTTCTTCTGCTGATCATTTCTGAAAGAACTTTTTTTGAGTTGGCAAAGATAGGAATTCCCCTGCCTTCAAATCGTTAGATTCATATTTAATTCGGGCCAATGAAAATAACATGTCATATTAGTAACCTCTGAAAGTATAATTTGTTAAGTTTGACGACTATAATAATAACTTTCATGAAACAGCTGACCCTTTTTGCAGGCATCTTATTCTATTCTCTTTTATTTTATCAATGTTCCTCAAACAATAACAGCAAAAATGAAGCTGTTGATGCGGTTGTTGCCGAAGCAGAGTTTTCAGAAGATGACGAAAAAGAAGATGGGATCAGGGAGTCGCAGGAGATGGAGTTTGAAATGACCAGAGATGTATCATTGGGTTATGTTCCTGCAACAAGATTGGTGATGGCGTACAACAAGCTGATGCAGGATCGGAGGCAGGGGATAGCGGGTAAAGTATCGGCTTTAAACTGGGTCGAGCGTGGACCTAATTCTGACGTTGTTGGTCCAAGTAATGGAAATACAAGAGGGCCGGGTAATAATGCTGTTACAAGTGGCAGAATGCGGGCAATTTTTGTTGACCTCGCTGATGCCACCAACAAAACAGTTTGGGCTGGCAGTGTAAGTGGAGGTTTATGGAAAACTTCAGATATCACGGCTTCTCCTTCTTCCTGGCAGCTTGTGAATGACTTTCTGGGAAACTTAGCGATTGCAAGCATATGCCAAAATCCCGTCAACACGAATGTGATGTATTTTGCAACGGGAGAAAGAAATGGGAATGCCGATGCAGTAAGGGGAGGCGGTGTTTGGAAAAGCACCGATCACGGGATTACCTGGAATCTGCTAACCAATACTACAGGATTCTGGAATGCATCAAAGATTGTTTGCGATGCTGCCGGTAATGTGTATGTGGGTACAAGTGGAAACGGAAACGGTCTTCAACGATCAACAGATGGAGGCATTTCGTGGACAAATATTACACCCGTAACTCCAGCCAACAGCAACAGAATTACTGATTTACGAATCAGCAGTACGGGACGAATGCATGTAGCATTGCTTGGAGCTGGTGGAACTACTGGTGCTCCTTCCGGATATTTCTACACAGATAATCCATCTACAGTAGCTGTTGCTACGTGGACAGCCCCTGTCACTCCCTTTCTAAATGTTCAATTTAATTGTGAGTTTGCGGTTTCGGGCAATAATTTATATGTGTTGCCATCAGATGCAAATGACCGTACTCCGCAAATTTATAAATCAACTGATGGCGGTGCTAACTGGGCAGCAACAATAGCTTCTCCGCCCAGTCCAGCTAGCGAACCAAGTATTAATCTGGGCCAGGGCTGGTACGATCTTGCAATTGGGGTTGATCCAAACAACCCCAACATTGTTATTGCCGGGGGACTAAATTTTTACCGCTCAGAAGATGGGGGAGTAACCTGGGGGCAGATTACCAGATGGGTTGGTACAACCTTTAATTATGTGCATGCAGATCATCATAGTGTTGTATGGAATGGCACGCAGGTTTTAACGGCAACCGATGGAGGAATTTTTTATTCTTCAGATAACGGAGCAAGTTTTACAGATCGTAATGTTGGACTTCGTCTCAAGCAATTTTATTCCTGCGCTATTCATCCCGTTACAACCAATTATTTTTTAGCAGGAGCACAGGACAACGGTACGCATCAATTAACCAATGCAGGATTAGGGAGCAGCACCGAAGTACAGGGAGGTGATGGTGGTTTTACACATATAGATGAAGATGAACCACAGTATCAATTTGCAGCTACAACAAGCGGGAACTACCGCAGAAGTGTTAATGGAGGAGCATCATGGTCTTCAGTTTCTAATCCACTCGGTGGTCAGGGTCAGTTCATTAATCCAACTGAATACGACGATATCAATAACCGTATGTATACAAGTGCTGCTGCAGGTACTTATATACGTTGGGATAATCCTCAGTTTGGAAATACATTTACTTCTGTTTCTATTGCATCGGCTACACCCAACTCGGTAAGAAGTATCAAAGTTTCACCTTACACCAATAACCGTGTTTATTTTGGTACAGCAGGAGGGGCAGTGGTAAGAGTTGATAATGCTCATCAGGCAACACCAACAGCCACAAATATTACCGATGTAACCATGCCACAGGTAAATGGCAATGTGGTTTCTTCCGTAAACCTGGGCACAAGCGATAATTCGATTATTGCTTCCTATTCCAACTACGGTATTCCGCATGTATGGATCAGTTTAAATGGCGGCACTGCCTGGGTGAATATCAATGGAAACTTACCTGATATTCCTGTACGCTGGGCGATGTTTTATCCTGAAAATAATGACAAGGCCATTATTGCAACCGAAATGGGTGTTTATGAAACAGATGATATTAATGGAGCTTCAACCGTTTGGGTTCAGAATGCAAGCTTCCCAACAGTAAGAACCAGTATGCTGCAATACCGCCTGAAAGATAATACACTGCTTGCAGCTACATATGGCCGTGGTTTATGGACAACTACAATTGCACCGGCGGCACCCTACATCAGGTTTGCATCTGCATACAACTACACATCAGATTTAGCAGAAGCTACAGCTACTTCAGGAAGCGTATGCAGGAATTACAAAGACTACACCCTCAATATGCGTATTGACCTGCCTCCAACAGGAGCAGCAAACGTAACACTGAATAGTAGTGCCGGAACAGCGACACCAGGAGTCGATTTTGATTTTACAACGAATGGCAGCTTTACATCTCCCTCCAATGTATTGACGTTTCCCAATGGATTAACTGCGGAACAAACAATTACTATCAGGGTTTATAACGATGCTGAAAAAGAAACTACAGAATCAATTATATTTAATTACAGCATTGGTGGAAGCACAAATGCTGTCGCAGCACCAGGCAGTCAATCTTATACATTTGCAATCAGGGATAATGATATTATACCTGCCCCTTCACTTTACAGTGGCAACTTTGCTTTAGGGGTAAGTGAAACAAGCCTTAGTATTCAAACTCCATTCAGAAGTAACAAATCAAAGTTTCGCATACAGTATCTGTTCTCAGCGTTTGAATTGGCTGTGGCGGGTATTACCAGCACAGGGAATATTAACTCCATGACGCTGAATGTGCTAACGAAAAACAGTACACAATCATATAACGGATTCACCATTTCAATGGGTAATACAGACAATACTTCATTGTCTTCCGGTTTTGCAAATGCCACACTTACACAGGTTTATACCGGTAATTATAATACAGTGGCGGGGATTAATAATTTCATTTTTACAACTCCTTTTGTTTGGGATGGATCTTCTAATCTTGTTGTCAATTTCTGTTTTGATAATGGAACTTCAACAGAATTTTTAACCGATTTTGTTGATGGCTCAACAGCTCCTTTGGGAGCGACTGTAAGAGCTACTTCCTACTCTGATTTAACAACATCTTCGGGCTGCTCTCTGCAAGCAGCTTTTGCAGTAGATGCAAGAATTGTTACAACCTTTGGCGCTTCATCCGGTAACCCGATTGCTGCCTTGCTCAATGTGTCAAGATCGGAATATGTAGGAAACAACGGAGTTTATTATTTCTATAATTCACAGGATATCATCAGCAGTATTTCTGCATCATCTGCAAAC
>JANOIQ010000376.1:0-10865 GCA_031407835.1 Chitinophagaceae bacterium | reverse complement strand
GATGAAAATGCCTATGCAGAAATTGCTGATGTAAGCAACCGAAGTCTGCAATCACTGGTTGATGAAATGAAAGCGGTAAGAAAAAGCACCGAATTTTTGTTCAGCAGTTTTTCTGAAAATGAATTGAATACTGTTGGAACGGCCAATAACAATCCTATCACTGTAAAAGCATTGGGCTTTGTTATGATTGGTCATTTTCTCCATCATAAGCGAATACTGGAAGAGCGATACTTCTAAAAGGTCAGGCCACGCTTAAGCGAGGCCTGATATAAAAAATTACTGCAAACCGATAAGCCGGATTTTGTTTCATCCGCCGTAGCCGAAGCACAGGCGGATAACAGCTATCATTTATCTGTCCTGGAACTTGCGCAACAGGATCAATCTGCCTACCCTTCCCGCTATCATCAGTGATGAAGATAAACGAGCCGTTTATAATGCTGATCAATTGAAATAAATTCAACTGATTGCAAGGCGGGATTTACATGGCATTTCAGCACGTAAGGTTTACCCTGCTCATACATTACTGTACCAACCCGTAGGCTCTTACCCTACGTTTTCACCCTTGCCTGCCGAAGCTTTAGCGAAGGCAGCTTTGCCCTAACTATAAATTCGGCATGGCGGTTATTTTCTGTGGCACTTTCTGTTCTCCGGCGTTTATAGCCAGAGACCCGGCTCTTCACCGGTACGTTGCTCTATGCTGTCCGGACTTTCCTTGGCGCTTTTGGCGACACGATAGCTTAGCTTGCAGCAACGGCAAAGGTATGCGATACTTTGAAAGTATGGTATACCTGATTAATCAGTTGTTTCTTCAGAAACAAAATTCTTACAATCAAAAGTGGTTATAAGCTTTTTTACAAGCTAGGGCTGTGTTTTGCAAGTCTCCCCCTTTGGGGGAGATTTAGAGGGGGCGGTATTGAAAGAATATCTCCGTTGCCCCATATCCATATTGCGGATGATACTGGTTCACAAAAGATTTCACTTCTGACTTTAACCGCAGTGCATCATGAATCTCATCTCTTAACCTTCCTTCACCCACACCATGAATAATGATTAAAGAAGGTTGAAAATGAAGGATGGCCAGTTCATAATATTTTTCAAACTCTTTTAACTGGGCTGTGAGTATTTCAAAATTGCTGAGATGCTTCCAGTCGTGAATGATCTTTTCAATATGCAGATCAACCACTGTTCTGGCTGGTGGAATATGCTGTCTTGCTTTTCCTGCATCATAAATTTTATAGCCAGCAGCGCTTAACTTATCCATATCAACTTTGTCAACGATCACCCTGTCAGGATAGGTTTCCATCAGCTGATACGTAAAACTGGCATCATTTTTTTTCAGCATTTCTTCAATGCGCTGAAACAATTGCTTTGCTTTCAGTTTTAAGGATGCTTCAAAATGTTCCGCTTTCTTCTTATCGGGTTGAGATAAACTAAAATCAAAATCAAAACGTGGAGAGTCGTTCATCTTTTCAAAATACACAACAAGAATATAAAAATAGTTGTAAGGAAGAATTTCGTTCTTCAAATTAAACTCAGTGTCGCCTGTGTAACGCAGATGGTAATTGAACTGAAAAGCCGTATCTGTGTTATTCACTAAATAAATGCGGAAGTATTCCACCACATCATCATCAAAAATATCTTTATCAAATACAGGTAAAAATGAAATCCATATACCCTCTCCCACTTTGTATTCTTTAATGGCAGAACCTTTTTCCTTCTTTACATTGTCGATGTACTTTTTCTGAGGCTTGGGTAGTTCTTTCTTTTTTTCAGTAAACCGTTTGAAATATGGAAACTCAATCTGATCAATATAAACGGGGAACTGAACACCGTCTACTTCAACGCTAACCATCTTTTTATCAATAATATCAACCACTTCACCTTCTTCATTCGAATGGATCAATAAAACTCTGTCACCTACCTGGAACTTCATATTCGTTATTTATACTGCAAAAATAACCCCGGCCAACAAGATCTGATCAATCAATCTCTGTCATCACTCAGAATTTGCTTCCGGGGTTGTCAAACACCACACACTGTACTCTACCTCCACTTATGTTTATGAGGCCGCTCATCAGAATGGGTTTTCATCCATTCATCCACGCTGATGGGACCGCTCCCTTCAACAGTAAAGAATACAAGGAGGATTAATATCAAAACAGAAAACCATAATTCAGATTGAGTCTGGAACAATCCACCGGCAATATTAACAAAAATGATTGCACCCAGTAAAATGGGTATCTGCACAATACAGGCAAACCGGGTAAGTAAACCGCAAATGATCAAAGCACCACCAATGAGGTGTGCAAAAACCACGTAGTGCGAAGCCATGCTGACGGAGAAAGTATTGATGAAAGCTGCTTTACCGATTGTGTTGGTCAACTCCGTCATGTTATTGATGTATTGAAATCCTTTCATGACAAGTACAAGACCGAGCGTAATACGAATAAAGTCAATCCATTTAGGGTGATGGGCATCGCCCCATTTTTCAATGCGTTGTACGAAATTCATAATGGCAATTTTTTATGTGAAAGAAGCTATGCAAAAGTTACAACCCTTTTACTGCTTTTCCAACTTATTTTTTGCACCAGCGGAGTCTGAATGTTTATTTAATCTTTCGTTTCAGGTAGGCAGAATAATCTTCCTGAGCAGGAGTATATTCCTGAACAATCAATGGTGAAGTGAAAATAAAATCGGCTGTAGCCCTGTCGCAGGCAGTGGGAATATTCCAGGTAACTGCCAACCGGAGTAATGCTTTTACATCGGGATCATGCGGCTGTGCTTCCATAGGATCCCAGAAAAAAATAAGTACATCTATGTTTCCTTCAGCTATCATTGCCCCTACCTGCTGATCGCCACCAAGAGGGCCGCTTAAAAATTTTGTTACATGCTGGTCTAATTTATCTTCCAGCATTTTACCGGTAGTACCAGTTGCAAAAAGCTGATGTTTGGCTAATGCAGTGCGGTTATAAAAAGCCCAGTCAATTAAATCAGTTTTCCTGTTGTCATGTGCTACTAATGCAATTCTTTTTCTGGCTGACATTTTCCTTGTTGTCATACGAATTAATATTTTAGGCAGATACTCTCCGGCAAAAGTAATTACTGTGGAGTTGCCAGCTTACTCTTTTTATAACCATACAAAAAATAAACAATCAGTCCTAAAGCTAACCATCCGAGAAACCATGCCCAGTTATTTTTTGTCATTCCTGTGAGCAGGTACAAACAGGTACTTAAGCCCATGAGTGGAATGAGAGAATATTTTTTGATGAATGATATTACAGCGAGAATAACACAGATACCCCAGAAGATGATCAATGTAATTTGAGGTGTTGCTGCGTCCATGAATGAAATTTTGCCTGAAGTATAATCAGCATTAGAACTGAAATCAAAAGTCAGGAGGTTCTGCCAGTATCCTTTTACATAAATACCCAGAAGTGCAACAGCTAAAAGAATAATAGCCGGGAAAATAAACTGACCATTGATATAAGGCAGATGAAATTTTCCTTCCATCTTTTCCTTTCTCGGAATCAGCAATACACCACCACAAACAAGTACAAATGCAAACAGCGTTGCAATACTTGTAAAGTCGAGTACAAAGGTTTTATCTGTAAATAATATCGGAACACCCACCACAAACCCGGTGATGATGGTTGCAAAAGAAGGTGTTTTGTATTTGGGATGTATTTTTTGAAACACGGGAGGCAATAATCCATCACGGCTCATACTCATCCAGATGCGTGGCTGCCCCATCTGGAAAACAAGTAATACACTTGTCATGGCAATTACTGCACTGATAGCAACAAGGATCTGCATCCATCCTACATTGAGGTTTTGTTTTTCAAAGATGAACGCAAGCGGGTCACCAACTCCCTGGAAATTTCTGTAATTCACAGCGCCAGATAAAACAAGCGTCAGTAAAATATAAACGATTGTACAGATCACCAGTGAATACATCATTCCTCTTGGCAAATCACGTTGAGGGTTTTTACTTTCTTCAGCCAGCACACTTACAGCATCAAAACCGATATAGGCAAAGAACACTCCGCTAACGGCAGCCATTACGCCACTGAAGCCATTGGGCATAAAATTCTTTACACCGGCATCATCGGGTGGCAGCCAGTTATCAGTTAATCCGTTTGAAAAAACAAGATAACCACCAACAAGAATGACCAATGCAACAACAGCCATTTTCAACACCACCATCACATTACTGAAGTTGCGGCTTTCTTTAATTCCCCTGTAAACAAGATATGAGATTAATACGTTGATGATTAGTGCAGGCACATCAACTATAAAACGTAACCCGCCTATAATAGGTGCGTTATTCCATGCACTGATTACTTCAGCATTTGTACTGCCATTCATGATGCCATCTTTCGCTTCCATATAACTGGTGCTGAGCCATGCAGGAATATCAACGCCCAATTTTGTAAGAAAAGAAGTGAAATAATCGCTCCAGCTGAATGCTACATATATATTGCCAATGGAATATTCCATGATCAGCGCCCACCCAATGATCCACGCAAATAATTCACCAAAGCTGGCATACGCATAGGTATAAGCGCTTCCTGCAACCGGGATCCTGCTTGCAAATTCAGAATAACAAAAAGCAGTAAAGCCACAGGCAATGGCAGTAATGATAAACAGCAATACAACACCGGGGCCTCCATTAAACACAGCGCCACCTAAACTGCTGAAACTGCCCGCACCTAAGATGGCTGCAATACCAAAGAATGTGAGATCACGAACAGTAAGAACCCGATGTAACCCGCCTCCACCATGAGCATCGTCGCTACCTTCTGCTAAAATGGATGAAATTTTTTTTGTGCGGAACAAACTATTACTCATAAAGGCTGTGTTTTGGAAACGTCAAAATAGCGAAAAATAATGAAATGAGTAGTTCGGGAGCAAGTATAATAAAAGAAATGACGGTAAGTTTTTTACCTGATCAGCATCACCACTCCTCTCCGTATGAATGTTTCACCGGTAGTATCGCAGATCAGTTCAAGGAAATAGGTATAACTGCCAATCTCTGCAGGATATCCCATATAATTTCCCTCCCATGATGCTGTGGGGTCATCCACTTTTACATTCTTCCGTTCAAATACTTTGTTGCCCCAGCGGTTAAAAATGACAATTGATTTGATCAGCGAAGCACCGTTTCCGATTACACCAAACACATCATTCTTTCCATCATTATTTGGTGTAAACGCATTGGGGATATAAATCTGATCACCATTACAAAGAATTTTAATGGTCACTGTATCAGCTGCCATACAATTCTGTGCAGTAAATACATGCAGGATATAGGTAGTTGATGTTGTTGCTGTGCTTAAAGGTGAAGCACATTGTGTACAGCTGAGATAATTGGCCGGGCTCCATAACCATTTGGTTATGTCGTTGCTTCCAACCGGTTGTAATTGAACGGGTGCTCCGGGAATAGATATAACATCAAACCCCGCATTTATCTGCGGTTTACTGTTGACTGTTACGTTGATGGTGGCAGTATCAGTAAAACATCCATCACTATCATAGCCAACAATTGTATAGGGAGTTGTTATTACCGGGTTCGCTGTAACGGAACCTGTTGTTGTATTATTTAAACCCTGCGTATTGTTGATCCATTTATAAGTTGATGCACCTGTTGCTGAGAGAGAAATACTTTCTCCATCACAGATACTGTAATTTGTTTTTGCAGTGAGTTTAAATGGCTGTACAACTTTTACCTGTACTGCTCCTGTTTTTGAACAGCCGAATTGATTGGTGACTTTTACAGAATAAGTTGTGGTTGCTGTTGGTGAAGCAAGTGGTGATGGAAGTAATGCATTATCTAAACCTGTAACAGGTGTCCACTGATAGGTTGTTCCACCCGATGCATTCAGTAGAATTGATTTGCCTGTACATAATGTTGTTGAAGCCGGGGTTACCAACGGAACCGGATCGGCATGAACAGTTAACTGATGAGTTGATGTATCTGCACAGCCCTGGTTAGTAACAATTAATGTTACAGCATACGCTCCTGCATTGGTGTAAAGCTGAGCCGAAGGATTTTGAATAGCAGCGGTTTGCCCGTTGTTAAAATCCCATTTCCATTGAACTCCAATGGTAATAGTTGCAGCAGCGGTGAATGCAGCCGTTTGGCCCGGGCATAATTCCAATGGCCCGCTTATTGTTCCTTTCGATGATTCTTTAACGGTGATGATTTCCTTTGTTTCTTTAAAGCATCCTGATTTTGCATATACTTTTAAACTGACAGTGTAGGTGCCGGGCTTTGTATAATTGAAAGAAGGGTTTTTGTTGTTGGATGTATCAGCTGCAACACCGGTTCCAAAATCCCATTTATACGTTAAGAAATTTGCTGATTGAGCTGCACCAACACTGTAGATATCTGCAACAAAATTGATGTTTGCCTGGTTACAGATTTGTGCAGGGATACCTTTTATTGCTGCTGATAAACTGTCAATGATAATTGTTTCAGCAGATGAAACAGCCTGTAAACACCCGGCTGCATTGGTTATAAGCATTGCAGGTTTGTATACTCCAGGACTTTTATAAAAATGGATGGCAGAGCTATCTGTTCCTGAAAGTAGTATTCCATCACCAAAATCCCATAAAAAAGAACTGACACCTGTTGATGATGATTTAAAGTCTATCTGTTGTGATGCACAGGCCAGGGATGGATTAAATGTTATACCAGCCTGCATACCTTTTACTATTATCGAATCGGTATAGGTTCCGGTTAAACCATTATACCCATACACAAACAATTTAACAATGTACCTGCCAGATTGCGTATAGGTGTGTGATGGGTAATTTACATTTCCGGCAGTAGTACCATCACCAAAATCCCAGGTAACCCTCACTGCTCCTGCTGAAGTATTATTAAAACTGGCAATAACCGGAGGGCAGGATGTATTGCTGATGAAACGTGTACTGAAACTGAAATTTGAATTAAAATCTCTTACAATAATCGTTTGCGTGGCAAGGGATGTGCAACCGGTAACAGGATCAGTTGCTGTTAGTTTTGCAAGATAGGTACCAGCAACGGTATACTTATGTGATGGATTATAAAGGTTACTGTTGCTGCCATCACCAAAATCCCAAACATATTGCGTATTGTAACTGTTATTATTATTGGTATTATTATAAAAATAAACAGTTGTGCTGAGCGGAACATTTGTGCCCGAAACATAAAAAGCAGCTTTCGGTCCTTTTACCTGCACATATCTTGAATACGATGAAGTAGAAGATGAACAACCGGCTGCATCAGTAATTTTTAATGTAACATAATAACCACCGGGGTTTGTATAGGTATGATTCACGGTTCCTCCCGTTGCAAAAGTTTGCATAACTCCATCACCAAAATTCCACTCCCATGAAGTAATTGAATTGTTGCCGGTTACTTTTGAAGTGTCTTTAAATACTACCGGCGATTGATAACATAAATTATCAGCAACAACAGTAAACCCCGCCACTGCACCTTTAATTGTATACGAAATATAATTGGTTGTATCATAACATCCATTACTGTTGTTATACAGAATCATCCGTAATTTATTATTCACTGCATTTAATCCGCCACTGAGCGAACCGTTAAACGGCATACGATCGATATAATAGTACGGTGAAGTATTGTTATACCCGTTAAACTGGCTGTTATCGCCATATTCAATTTTGCTGAAGTAATAATTCCAGTTGCTGCTTCCTGGCATTGGTTCAAGTACGCTGATACTGTAAGAAAGATTTTCCTGGGCACACAGATTGGTAACCGTTGCAGATAACTGTGGCGCCTGTTTTAGTAACACTGAAACCACAACAGAATCACTTACCGTACAGCTGCCATTTGTTACACTCAATCTCACTTTATAGTTTCCTGATGCAGCATATTTATGACTGATGGATGTTTGTGCAACCGTATAAGCAGATGTTACACCATCTCCGAAATCCCAAAGCCAGCTGTTTGCCTGTGTTGAACCGTCATAAAAAGTAA
The DNA here is from genome assembly GCA_031407835.1 of Chitinophagaceae bacterium. Classification (GTDB taxonomy): domain Bacteria; phylum Bacteroidota; class Bacteroidia; order Chitinophagales; family Chitinophagaceae; genus Lacibacter. The sequence continues at coordinate 2,875 of JANOIQ010000376.1, read as the reverse complement.
CTTCATCTCTTTTATCGTTGCAGGTTTTATTGTACCTGTTGATTTTTACAAAAGGAGGTTTTACATCAATATAATCAACCCTTGTCATCGTATCATAACAGGCCCCATTAGTTGCTATATAGGTAATGGTATGTTTACCAGGTGTTGTAAATTGATAATATAAATCATTATAATTAAGGTTGAAATATAGGCCGGAAGCAGATAGCCCATCGACAAACCATCTTCCCCGGAACATTTCACCGGTTGACTGGTTAACGAAATGAACAACCGTATTACCACAGATATCTGTTCCGGAAACGGAAATAAAATTCGCAACCGCTTTTGGTAAAATATTAATATAATTATACGAAGCCGTTCCTGTGCATCCATTCACTGTTGTATAATTTAACTGAACGGGATGATTACCTACTGTGGAAAAAGTATGTTCGGGTGTTGGTTCGGTTGAAGTTGTGCCGTCTGAAAAAGTCCATTTCCAGGAACTTACCGGTTCAGAAGAATAAGTAGTAAACTTCACCGTGAACGCATTGCATGAATTGTTACCTCCTGCAGTTGATGAAATATAATTAATGTATACGTTTGGACGTGTAATGGAAATATATTTATAAGAAGAGGCGCTGCAGCCTTCCGCATTTTCTACCTTAAGACGTACCTGGTAACTTCCATTTGAATTATAGCTGTAAACAGGTGCCTGCAAAGTGGAACCTATATTCTGTGAATAGTTATAATTAAAATCCCATTCCCATTTAACTGCTCCTGCTGTTGTATCTCTGAAGTATACCTGAACGGGTGCTCCGCAAAGACTTGCAAGCGAATCAACAAATCCTCTTATGACAGGTATGGGTTTTATTTTTACACTTTTTGTAATGGAGTCAGTACAGTTCCCAAATGTGTTAACTAATTTAATATTGTAAGTTCCGGGAGTATAGTAATAATGATTTAAATAACTGGAGTTATAATAAGTATTCCCATCTCCCATTTTCCAGATAGTTGAGGAGGGTGACGGTGTACTTAATGAATTTAACTGTACATAATTACCGAGGCATAGTTCTGCAGCGTTTAAACTGAAGTCTGCTTTATAGGAAGCAACATTTACATAGTTCGATAAGGTTTTGATATTGACACATCCTTCAGAACTGGTAGCGGTGAGTTTAATTGTATAAATCCCTTTCAGGTTATAGATATGTTTGGGGTCAGTTGCTGTTGATGTGGTTCCATCACCAAAATCCCATAAATAACTGAGTGTTCCGGGGCCGGTGCTTTTATTGGTAAATTTTATTTCATCTGTAATCTTACACAATACAGTCTGATCAACGGTAAAATCAGGAGTAAGCGGGCCAATTACTTCAATAATATCATTTTTAGTAATTGTGCTGTAGCATCCATATTGGTTAACTGCAGTAAGTGTAACAGAAGCTTTTTGTTGTGTTTGATAAACATGGGTGATGGAAGGACTGCTGGACTGCTGTGTGCTTCCGTCGCCAAAATCCCAGTAATAAGAAGACATGTACCCATCGCCTGCTGTTGATGTGCTGTTGAAGGTTACCGAAAAAGGTAAACACCCTTTTGATGAGGACCAGTTAAAATCAACCGTAGGTTTTTTGAATACTTTTACATCCTTACTTTTTACGGATGTTTGATTTCCGTCTTTTACAGTTAATGTAATGGTATATGTTCCTTCAGTAAAATAAACGGCAGATGGGTTGCTGATTACAGAACTGTTACCGTTTCCAAGATTCCAGCTGTATGTTGTTGTTGAAGAAGTTCCTGAAGAAATACTGTTGAAAGAAACTTTTAAAGGAGAACAGCCCTGTGGATTAGTTATGCTAAAGTCTGCGTTCAATTGTGCTTTAAGGCCAAGAGAGAACAACAAAAAGAAAATAAGACATGCAGTTTTGGTAACAGATTTCTTCATGGTTAACCGAACATTCGGGATTCCGCAATGTTAAGCCATATTTAGAGAAATAAGACAAAGAAATGAACTTATTTTCAAGTACTAAGTCATAACATTTAGAGCCTGTTCTTCCATCAGTATTCCCTCTGCACCATAAACTGAGCAAGTTCCTTCAGCGGTTCTTTACGTTTACTCATAACCGCAATTTCTTCCAGGTGTGCCATGGCTTTTTCGAGGTATTCATTCTTTAACTGCAAGGCCCATTCGTCTACTCCTGCTGATTTGAAAATAGATAATACTTTTTCTACTTTATCAGCAGGATTATGTTGCATCAACTCATACAACTGCTCTTTCTGTATGGCAGATGCAGACTGCATGGCATGAATCATCAGGAACGTTTTTTTGTTGGCTTTAATATCACCACCTACCTGTTTGCCAAACTTTGCAGGATCACCAAATGCATCTAAGTAATCATCCAGTATCTGAAAGGCAATGCCCAGGTTTTTTCCGAATTCATACAAATGATCTTGGTTACCGGCTGTTGCACCGCCCATGATGGAACCAATTTTTAAACTGCCTGCCAGCAATACAGAAGTCTTCAGGGTAATCATGTGCAGGTAATCATCCATACTCACCGATTGCTTTTGTTCAAAATCCATATCAAGCTGCTGACCTTCACAAACTTCAGCTGCTGTTTTATTATACAATGGAAGTACTCTTTGCAGATACTCCGTTTTCATTTCACTTAAATACATATAGGCTTGCACAAGCATTACATCACCAGCCAGCAATGCAGTTGATTCGCCATATTTTGCATGCACAGTTTCCATTCCTCTGCGCAAAGGTGCTTTGTCCATAATATCATCATGGATGAGACTGAAATTATGAAACAGCTCAACAGCAGTTGCTGCATGAAAACTGTCGGGTTTAATTACATCAAACAATTCATTTCCCATTAACACGCAAACAGGCCTGATTCGTTTG